>JAOADF010000002.1 GCA_026417425.1 Dictyoglomaceae bacterium | reverse complement strand
AGTCTGCCCCCTTTATCCACTTGGGTACCTCCCCATGGAGCCGAGGGAGGGATTCGAACCCACGACCCGCTGATTACAAATCAGCTGCTCTGCCAGCTGAGCTACCTCGGCTTTAACAAAAAAAGTATATCTTTAGATAAGTTCAAAGTCAAGTCCTATGTTATAATAAATAAAAAAATTAGGGAGGTCAAGAAATATGGAAGAAATAATGGATATTAATTTAGAAGAGATATCCCTTGAAAATTTAGAGATAGGAAATATTGTATATGGGAATATACTCATGATAGAAAAACAAGGGATCTGGTTAGATGTAGGAGGTAAATATAATGCATATTTAGATTTTGAGGAAACAACTCAAAGCTTTCGTACGAAATTAGAAAAGGGACAAATAAAAGAGGCTGTTCCCCTGTTAATTCAATATATAAATCATAAAGAAGGAATAATTCATACTTCTCAAAGAAAGGCTGTAGAAAAGCAGGGTTGGGAAAATTTAATATGGGCTTTTGAGAATGATGAGACTATAGAAGGAAGAATTAAGGATTTTAACGGAAAAGGATTTATAGTAGAAGTAGGTGAAGAGATAAACGGATTTATTCCTTTTAATCTTATTGATATTTACCGACCAAGAAATCCTAATACTTATATAAATAGAAAGGTAAATGCAAGAATTATTAAACTTAATCCTGAGAGAAAACAAGTTATTTTATCTGTTAGAAGGGTTTTAGAGGAAAAATTAGAAGAGAAAAGACAAAAACTCTGGGAGAAAATTAAAAAATCTGATATTGTGAGAGGAAGAATAAAAGAAGTTAATGATGAGGGTTTAAAAGTAGATTTAGGTTTCGGAATTTTAGGAATTATTCCTTACGAAGAATTATCTTGGTTTCCAATTAAAAATATCTATCGAAATTTCCAAAAAGGAGATATTATAAAAGCAAAAATTTTAAATATTTATGAAGAAAAAAAAGAAGTTCAATTAAGTATTAAGTTAGCTCAACCAAATCCCTGGGAAGTATTCTTAGAAAAATATCCAATAGGAACAATTCAACATGGAGAAATAATAAAAATAACTTCAGGACTTGTAGTTAAAATAAATAATCTAATTGGTTTTGTTCCTCCAGGAGAAATATCTTGGGGAAGAATTGGAAATATAAAAAATAATTTTAATCTTGGAGATAAAGTAAAAGTCAAAATATTAGATGTAAAACCTGAAGATAGAAGAATACTTTTAAGTATAAAACAAGTAGAACCAAATCCATGGGAGATAATAGATAAAATTCTTAAAGAAGGGGAAAAGATAAAAGGAAAAATTATAAATATAACTGATTTTGGTATTTTCTTAGAAATAAAACCCGGTTTAGAAGGTCTGATTCCAAGAAGGTTTTTAAGTTGGGAAAGAATAGAAAATATAGAAGAAGTATTTAAGATTGGAGATACTTTAGAAGCTCAAGTTTTAGAAATTGATAAAGAAAATAAAAGACTTTTGTTAAGTCGGAAAGCTTTACTTCCTGATCCTTGGGATGAAATAAAGGAAAAATATCATGAGGGGATGACTATTATTGGAAAAATAATTAGTATAAACAATCAAGGTGCAGTTTTAGAAATAGAGCCCGGTATCGAAGGTTTTCTTCCTAATTCTCAGAAGGGACCAAAGGAGGATGATCTTGAATTAAATGTAAATCAAGAGATTGAGGTTAAAATAATTTCTATTGATATTTTCTCAAGAAAAATAATTTTATCTAGAAAAGCTTTAATAAAAGAGAGAGAAGAAAAGGAGTTAGAGAAGTATGTAGTACAAAATCTACCTCCTCGAATAACTCTTGGAGAAATAATGAGTATAAAGTTTAGGGAAAGAGAGGAAAATAAAATTGACCTCTAAAACTCATCAAAGTTTTGGTTTAATGATAGCACAAATTTTCTATCCTAATTTTATAAATGCCATATTTCAAAATCAAATTTATTGGACTTTTGGGTTCATATTGGGAGTTATATGGGGAGCTCTAATTCCTGATATTGACGCACCCCATTCTGAATTTTCAAAAAGGTTATTTTCCCAAAATACCCTTATTAATTTTCTAAGTCTTTTTTTAACTTTATTATTAGGAATAAGAATTTTTTCCTTGATAAATAAAAGTAATTTCCTTTATTTTTTTATATTTATTTTTATTGGATTTAGTCTATTAAATTTCCTTTTGATGGTATTCTTCAAAAAATATTTTATACATAGAGGTTTCATTCATAGTATTTGGAGTCTTATAATATTAAATCTTTTCCTACTTATTCCTCAAAATAATTTCTATAATCTTCCTTCTATTATTTCTTCATTTTATAATAGTATCCTTTGGGGTATAAATATAGGCTATATTAGTCATTTATTAGGAGATACCTTTACTTTTACAGGAATTAAACCATTTTATCCTTTTAATCTAAAAATAAGCTTTTATTTATTCAGAACAAACAGCTTTACAGAAAAAATCCTATTTTACTTTTTTAATATAATGAATTTAATCTTATTAACGAGAACTATCTCTTATATAGGAGGATTGATATGATAGATATTAAGGCATTAAGAGAAAAAGCACAGGAAATGAAAGAGAATATATTATTAAGAAATTTAGATTTGGAAAAATATAATGTAGATTTAATCTTAGAAATAGATAGAAAAAGAAGAGAAAAACAAAAAAAATTAGATGAGTTGAAAAGGGAGAGAAACAGAATTTCTCAAGAAATAGGAAAGAAAACAGGTGAAGAGCGAAATGAATTAATAAAAAAGGCAAAGGAATTAAAAGAAGAAATAGATTTGCTTGAAAAGGAGTTTGAAAACTTAGAAAATGAAATGCACAAATACTTATGGCAACTTCCTAATTTTCTGCTTTCCGAGACTCCGAGGGGTAAAGATGAGAAAGATAATATTGAAATAAAAAGATGGAAAAGCCCAAAAACCTTTTCCTTTCCTCCAAAGGACCATTTAGAGTTAGCTTTAATAAATGATCTTATAGATTTCGAGAGAGGAAGTAAAGTTACAGGAAGTAATTTTTACTATCTCAAAAACGAAGCAGTTATATTGGAGTTTGCCCTTTTCCAATTTGTAATAGATCAACTTTTGCCAGAAAGATTTACACTCTTTATTACCCCTGATTTAGCAAAGAATGAAGTTTTAGATGGTATAGGATTTCAGCCTCGAGGACCTGAAGCTCAAATTTATAGAGTTGAGGATACAAATTTGGGATTAATAGCAACCGCTGAAATTACCTTAGGAGGTTATCATAAAAACGAAATCATAGATGAGATAGAATTACCTTTAAAATATTTAGGTTTTTCCCATTGCTTTAGAACAGAAGCAGGAGCATATGGAAGATATAGCAGAGGTTTATATAGGGTCCATCAATTCAGTAAAGCAGAAATATTTATAATTTGTAAACCTGAAGACTCAAGAAGAATGCATGAATATATCCTAAGCCTTGAGGAAAGAATTTTTCAAAAATTAGATATTCCTTATAGAGTATTAGATATTTGTTCTGGAGATTTAGGAGCTCCCGCAGCAAGAAAGTTTGATATTGAAGCATGGATGCCAGGAAGAGGAGAATATGGAGAAATTACCAGCTGTTCCAATTGTACCGATTATCAAGCAAGAAGACTTAATATTAGATTTAGAAGGTTAACCGGAGAAGTAGAATATGTTCATATGCTCAATGGAACTGCCATAGCAATTTCAAGAGCATTAATTGCAATATTAGAAAATTATCAACAAGAAGACTATTCTATTTTAATTCCTGAAGCTCTTCAGCCCTATACCTTCGGAATTAAAGAGATAAAACCTAAAAGAAAAGGGTCAAAGAATTTTACTTAAAAAGGAGATTGTTCTTTCCTCCCGGGGAGAAAAGAAAATCTGAGAAGGAGAACCTTGTTCTACTATTTGTCCTTGATCTAAGAAAATAACCCAGTCAGCAACTTCTCTTGCAAAGCCCATCTCATGAGTTGCAACTATCATGGTCATGCCTTCGATTGCTAACTGTCTAATAACATCTAAAACCTCCTTGGTCATCTCAGGATCAATAGATGAGGTGGGCTCATCAAATAACATAACCTCAGGCTCCATTGCTAAAGCCCTTGCAATTGCTACTCTTTGCTGTTGTCCTCCTGAAAGTTGAGAGGGGAAACTTATAGCTTTATCAGATAATCCTACCCTTTTTAATAATTCATAAGCTTTTTCCTTTGCTAATTCAGGATTCATCCTTTTTACTTTTATTGGTGCTAAAGTAATATTATCTAAAACAGAAAGATGAGGGAATAAATTAAATAATTGAAAAACCATGCCTACTTTTTGCCTTATTTTATTAATATCAACCTTTGGATCGGTTATTAATATATCATTAATATATATTTCTCCACTGGTTGGTTCCTCTAAACGATTTATACATCTTAGTAAGGTACTTTTACCTCCACCACTAGGACCAATTATTACTAACACCTCTCCCCTTTTTACTTCTAAGTTAATACCCTTTAAAACATGCAAATTTTTAAATTTCTTATGTAAATTAACAACCTTAATCACCTTTTCTCAGCCTCTTTTCTAAATAGCTTGATAATCTTGTTAAAGGAATAGTCATAATTAAATAGAAGAGAGTAACACCTATAAAAGGACTGAAAACATTTGCCTTCCAAGCGACCAATTCTCTACCAGCTCTCAAAAGTTCCGTGACTGCTAAAGTTGAAGCTAAAGAACTCTCTTTAAGCATTGATGCAAATTCATTAGTTAATGGAGGTAGGATTCTTCTAAATGCCTGAGGAAGAATCACATATCTCATTGCCTGAAAGTATGTCATTCCCAGGGAACGAGCCGCCTCCATTTGTCCCTTTTCTATAGATTGGATTCCTCCTCTAAATATCTCACCAATATAAGCGGCAGAATTTAGAGAAAGACCGGTTATAGCTGCAGTTACAGCAGGAAGATTTAATCCAATAGAAGGTAAAGCATAGTATATAATCAACAATTGCATAAGAAGAGGTGTTCCTCTTATAACTTCTATATATAAACTTGTAGGATACTTAAATATTGGATTTTTAGATATTCGTCCAAGACTTAAGATTAAACCAAGGACAATACCTATACTCACAGATATCAAGGTAAGGCGCAGTGTCATAACTGCGCCTTTTAATAAATATGGAATACCTTCTAAAAAAACTTCAAAATTAAAATCCAAGTTCTCACTCCCTATTTAAGAGGTAAAGATCCAAACCATTTTCTGTAAATTTCATCATATTTTCCACTTTTCTTCAGTTGATCAAGAATTAAATTTATCTTTACTAATAAATCAGTATCTTCTTTTCTTACTGCAATCCCATATCTTTCAATTGTAAAAGGTTTTCCAATACATTTAATCTTTGGATGAGTCTTAGCATAATATAAAGAAACTGGCATATCATTTATTACTGCATCTACTCTTCCCAGTTCTAAATCCATAAAAGCTTCAGGGATTGTCTCATAACTTCTAATTTCTTTAATACCTACTTTATCTTTTAATTTTTTTGCAGCAATCTCGCCTGTGGTTCCCAATTGAACTCCTACAATCTTTCCCTTTAAATCCTTCTCTGATCTTATTGAGGTATCATCTACTCTAATTGCAATAATTTGACCTGAATCAAAATAGGGTTTAGAAAAGTTAATTTCTTTCTTTCTTTCTTCAGTAATAGTCATAGCGGACATTATAATATCAAACTTCTTTGCTTTTAAAGCAGCAATAATACCATCAAAGGATGTATTTATAACCTCTAATTTCACTCCTAAAGCATTTGCTATCTCTTGTGCAATATCAATATCAAATCCTACAGGTTTATCTCCTTCCATAAATTCAAAAGGTGCATAGGCAACATCACTTCCAACCTTCAAGACTCCTGCCTTTTTAATTCTTTCTATAGCACCAGCTGAAAATATAGGTAAACTAAAAATAATAAGAAAAATTAATAATAAAAGCAAAGCTTTCCTCATATTTTTTTTCTCCTCCTTTATTAAACTTTTACTCATTATAAAAACATTAATTTAAAAAGTCAAACACAGATTTCTATTGCAGTTTTAATAATTTTGAGTTATTCTTTTATAGATTTCTTAATGGAGGAGAAATAGTGGATTATTTGGTAAGGGGTATTGGAGAAAAGGGAAAAATTATGGTATACGTAGCAAGAACTACAGAATTAGTAGAAAAGGCCCGAAAGATTCACAATGCAACCCCTACAGCAATAGCAGCCTTAGGCAGAGCATTAACTTTAGTTGCAATAATGGGGAAAATGCTTAAAGGTAGAGAAACCATAAGCCTCCAAATATTAGGTGATGGTCCTTTAGGGGGAATTTTTGTGGATGCTGATGCCTATGGAAATGTTCGAGGTTATGTGAAAAGGCCATATATAGATCTTCCTCCTACTTCTGAAGGGAAATTAGATGTCTCAAGTGCAGTAGGACAGAAGGGAATAATAAGTATTGTAAGAGATTTAGGATTAAAAGAACCTTATAGAGGCTCTACAAATTTAGTCTCAGGAGGTATTGCTAAGGATTTAGCTTACTATTTTAATCATTCCGAGCAACAACCTTCTGTTGTAGCAGCAGGAGTATATGTGGATAAATCAGGAGAAGTCTCCTCAGCTGGAGGATATATTGTACAAATACTTCCAGAAACCTCTATAGAAATAATTGAAAAACTTGAAAATAATATAACCTCTATGGATCCGCCAAGTAAACTTATATTAAATGGTATCTCTCCTGAAGAAATAACAAAAAAGATATTAAAAGATTTAGAGGGAATAATTTTTAATCCTGAAAAAATTAATTACTCTTGCAGATGTAGTAGAATAAAAGCAGAAAATATACTTTTAGCTTTAGGTATTAAAGAAATAAGGAAATTGATTGATAAACAAGAAATAACAGAAGTAAAATGTGAATTTTGTGGTAATAAATATCAATTCACTTCTAAAGATTTAAGAGCGCTAATTAGTTTATTAGAAAACAAACAGTAAATTAATTTTCTAAAATTTCTTCTAATGAAGTATAAGGTAAATTAAAAGCTTCAGCTACAGCTTTATATGTAATTTTACCCTCTACTAAATTAACTCCCTTTCTTAGTGAAAAATTTTCTTTTACTGCTTTTTTCCATCCCTTATCAGCTAATTCTAAAACATAAGGTAATGTATTTAAAGTTAAAGCTCGAGTTGCAGTACGAGGAACAGCTCCCGGCATATTTGATACAGAATAATGAATAATTCCTTCCTCTTCATAAATAGGATTGGAATGAGTCGTTGGCTTCGAAGTTTCAGAACATCCTCCTTGATCGATAGCAACATCAATAAATACTGCACCAGACTTCATGCTTCTAAGCATCTCTCTGGTAATGATCTTTGGAGCCTTTGCGCCAGGAATTAATACTGCTCCAATAAGAAGATCTGCATATTTTACAACCATTCTAATATTAAAATTATCGGCAATCATCGTTGTTACTCTTCCATGAAAAAATTCGTCTAAAAATCTTAATCTTTGGGGATTAATATCCAGTATTGTCACTTGAGCTCCCATCCCAAGAGCTATTCTTGCAGCATTGAAACCTACAGTTCCTCCCCCAAGAATTACCACTGTAGCTGGAGGAACTCCAGCAACCCCGGAAAGAAGAATTCCTCTACCTCCGTAAGGTTTTTCCAAATACTTTGCTCCTTCTAAAGGTGCCATCCTACCAGCTATTTCACTCATTGGTGCAAGCAAGGGTAAAAAACCATCCTCCTTTTGGACAGTCTCATAAGCTATTCCAATTATTTTTCTTTTTAAAAGATTTAGAGTTAAATCCTGAGAGGCAGCAAGATGTAAATAAGTGAATAAAATTTGTCCTTCCTTGAGTAGAGAATACTCTTCTGATAAGGGTTCCTTTACTTTTAATATCAAGTCCGCCTCATAAAATATATCCTCATGTCTGGATATAATTTCTCCACCTGCCCATCTATACTCTTCATCAGAAAAACCACTTCCAATACCTGCACCTTTTTCTATAATAACCTTATGTCCTCTTTGAATTAGGGTTTCTACTCCTCCAGGCACAATAGCAACTCGATTTTCCTCAGGTTTAATTTCTCTTGGAATCCCAATAATCATAATTCAAACATCCTCCTTGTAAGATAATAATAAACAGCTATTAAAGTTTTCGCATCTTTAATTTCACACTCTTTCAATAAAGCTTCTAAATTTTCCTTTTTTATACTAATAATTTCTATAAACTCATCTTCATCATAATTCACTTGTGTCTTCTCAAGATCTTTTGCGACAAATAAATATAAAACTTCATTACTTATCCCAGGTGATGTATAAAAGGAATGAATTAATTCTAATTTTTTTGCCCTATAGCCAGTTTCTTCCTCTAATTCTCTCATGGCACATTGATAAGGTTCCTCTCCATAATTTAATTTTCCTGCAGGAATTTCTAATAATATTTCCCTCGCACACATCCTATATTGTTTTACAAATAGGATATTCCCATCCTGATCTATAGGAAGAATAGCAACAGCACCAGGATGTTCCACAATTTCCCTTTTTCCAATTCTACCATTTGGTAATTCTACTTCTATCTCTTTGATGTTCACAATTTTCCCTTTATATAATAATTTCTCCTTTAATATTTTTTCTTTCATAAACTTTCTCCTCTATTAGCAGAAATCGATTCTGAGATAACCTTATCTTTTAAACTCTTTTTCAACTCATTTGCCTTCAATAGCATTTCCTTAGCATGTTGTTGACTAACTTCAGAAACAATACTTCCTCCAAACATTCTTGATAACTCGATTATCCTTGATTTCTCCTCTAACATACTTACCTTTACTCGTGTTTGTTCATTTATCATCTTTTTTTCCACATAAAAATGTGCATCAGCCCATGCTGCAATCTGAGGTAGATGAGTTACACAAAAAACTTGTTTACCCAGAGAAAGATTCCAAAGTTTTTGAGCTAATAAATATGAAGTTTCCCCTCCAATTCCAGTATCTATCTCATCAAAAATTAAGATGGGAGTTTGATCTATTTTATTAATAATAGTCCTTAAAGATAACATAATTCTTGATATCTCTCCCCCTGAAGCAATATTCTTGAGAGTTTTTAAATCTTCACCAGGATTTGTAGAAAGTAAAAATTCTATATCCTCCAAGCCTTTACTACTTATTTTCATATCTTTAATTAAAAGAACATGAGATCCTATAGGTTCTAAAAATCTTACAGAAAATTTGGCGTTTTCCATTCCTAAATCCTTAAGTTCTCTTTCTATATTTTCTTCAAAGGTTTTAGAAATTTCTCTTCTAATTTCTGATAATTTTTTAGCTTCGTAAATTATCTGTTCTTCCAATATTTGTATTTCCTTCTCAATTTCTTCTAATCTTTCTTCACTACTTAAAAGTTCTCTTAATTCCTCTTCAATTTTTTTCCTATATTCAAGAATTTCCTCAATGGTTCTTCCATACTTTCTTTTAAGCTGAGAAATTCTATATAATCTCTCCTCCACTTCTTCTAATTTTGAAGATTCTATATTTAATCCATCTTTAAATCTGATTAAAGAATCTATTGCTTCTTCTAAATATAACTTTGAATTAGATAGTAGCTCATATATATTCTCAATATTCTTATCTAAGGAAGATAGAGAGGATATAAGATTTAGACTCTTACTGATCTGATCTAAAGCAGAAATTTGGGGATCTTGAGATTCATAAAGTAAAATATATGCTTCTTCCAAACTATTTTTTATTTTCTCAAGATTTTGAAGAAATTTTCTCTCCTCAATTAATGTCTCTTCTTCCCCTTTTACTAATTTAGCTCTATCTATTTCTTCAATCTGAAATTTAAGAAGATCAATTCTTTGTTGTCTTTCCTTTTCTTTTTCATAAATATTATCTCTTTCGGAATATAATTTTCTAAGAGATTCAAACATCTCTTTTACAATCCTTTTCTGTTTTAAACACTCCTCTCCTCCAAAAAAATCCATTAATTCTAATTGGGCATCCCTATGAAGAATTTTTTGATGCTCATATTGCCCATGTATTTCCATTATATTAGAAAGTAATTTCTCTAACATACCAACTGTAACCAACTCTCCATTTACTCTACATTTACTTCTTCCTGTCTTATTAATTTCTCTATATACTAAAAGGGTGTTATCTTCTTCCTTGGGAATACCCCATTCATCTAATATGCTTTCGATAAAGGGATTAACCGAAAAAAGAGCTTCAACTATAGCTTTATTACTACCTGTCCTAATAATTTCTGTAGATACCCTCTCTCCAAGTAAAAAAGATAAGGCATCTATCAAAAGAGATTTACCTGCCCCTGTTTCACCAGTGATCACATTTAAACCCTCCTGGAAATCAAGGGTTATTTCGTCTATAATAGCAAAATCTTTCACATGTAAAGCTAAAAGCATTTTACCTACCTCCAATGGAGCTTTTTCTTTAATCTTTTAAAGAAAATCCAATCCTTTAAAAAAAGTAATTCTGCATTAAAGGGTGCTTTTTTAATAATAACTTTTTCATTTTTACCTATCAAATCTACCTGTTTTCCATCAATCCATACTTCTACTTGCCAAGATCTTCGTGGTAAAGAAAACATAATTTCTCTATCAAAGGAAAGAATTAAAGGACGAGAAGATAGTGAGTGAGCACAAATGGGAAGAACCTCTACTACATTTAATTCTGGGAAAATAACTGGTCCACCAGCAGAAAGAGCATAGGCGGTAGAACCTGAAGCGGATGCTATAATTAATCCATCTGCAGGAGATGTAGTTATACTATCTTGTCCAAAAAAAAGTTCAAAGGATATAAGAGGAGTATTTTCAGCTTTTAATAAGACTACCTCATTAAAAATATAGTATGATACATTTTTAGGAATAATATTTAATTCCAGGACAGGATGCTTTTCTACAAAAAATTCTCCCTTTTCCAATATATGAAAATTTTTCTCAAAGTCTTTATCATCTAAGGTTGTTAAAAATCCCAATCTTCCTGTATTTATACCTAAAACAGGAATATTATATTTTGCTACCTTTTGAAGAGCATACAATACTGTTCCATCTCCTCCTATTGCGATAACTAAGTCAATATCATGGTCAATAACATATTCTTTGTCTAATAAAAAAACCTCCCTGGAATTACTTTTCCCCCATTTTTGCAATTCTAAAATTAGTCTTTTAGCCTCTCTTTTTCTAGGATTATAAATAATTCCTATTTTTTGCAGTAATATTTTAAGTTCCAGAGATTCCAAGCCTCCTTTATAATTTTTTCAAAATAAAAATTCTTTTTCTCTTTTCCAAAAAGAGATGGATATTCAATATTCCCTTTCCCTTCTTTACTAAAATAGTAGGTTAGATTTTCTAAGAATAAACCTAAACCCTCAACTTCATTAACAATTTTTTTTACCACTTCAATCTGTACTTCCAAATCTTTAACAATACCCCCCTTTTTCACTTTATGAGGTCCAGCTTCAAATTGAGGTTTTATCAATGCAATAATTTTACTGTTTTCTTTTAAAAGACTAGGAAGTCTTGGGAAGATTTTTAAGAGAGAGATAAAAGATAAATCTATGGTTATTAGATCAAATTTTTCCGGAAAGTCTTCGCTTTTTATATATCTCGCATTTATCTCTTCCATAACAATAACCCTTGGATCATTTCTTAAAGTCTCATGAATAATACCTCTTCCTACATCCAAGGCATAAACCCTCTTTGCTCCTTCCTTTAGAAGACAATCAGTAAAACCTCCTGTTCCTGCTCCAATATCTAAAGCTACAAAATCTTTCACATTAAGATTAAAAACTTCCAATGCTTTTTTTAATTTAAATCCTCCTCTACTAACATAAGAAGGGGATTTCTTAATCTCAATTTTTACTTCTGAAGGAAACTTAATATCAGGTTTATCTACTAATTTTCCATCAACTAACACTAATCCTGCCATTAATGCTCTCTTGGCTTTTTCTCTACTTTCAAAAATTCCTCTTTTTACTAATAGTATATCAATTCTTTCTTTCATAAATTCTTGATTTTTAAGGGTAGTATATCCTCTAATATTTTGGACATTTTATATGGTGTCAAATTATAAATTTCTTTTAAAAGATCTGCATTTCCTTGCTCTAAAAATTTCTCAGGTAAAGCAAAGGGGATAATTCGTATAGAAAAATTATTTTTATGAATCCATTCAGAAATTGCAGTAAATAAGCCTCCTGTTATTATATTTTCCTCAAAAGTGACGATTATAGAATGAAATTTTATAAGATCTTCAAGTAAAATATAATCTAAAGGTTTTAAAAATCTCATATTTATAACAGTAGGATTTATACCTTTCTCATAAAGAATTTCTGAAGTTTTTAAGGCAGGATAAACCATGGATCCTATTGCACAAAACAATATTTCTTTACCTTCTCTCAAAATTTCCCCTTTCCCTATATCAAGCTTTTCATAAGGCTTGTTTATATCAACTCCATATCCCTTACCTTTTGGAAAACGTAAAGCAATTGGACCTTTATAATTTATTGCAGTATAAAGCATTGATTTAAGTTCCATCTCATCCTTTGGAGCCATTACAACCATATTAGGAATTATCCTTAAGTATGAAAGATCATAAATACCTTGATGGGTAGGACCATCATCACTTACAATTCCTGCCCTATCTAAAATAAAAACAACAGGTAATTTTTGAAGACAAACATCATGAATTATTTGATCAAAGGATCTTTGTAAAAAAGTAGAATAAATCGCAACAACAGGTTTAAATCCAGAAATAGCAAGACCTGCAGCAAAAATTACTGCATGTTCTTCCGCAATCCCAACATCAAAAAATCTATCGGGAAATTCCTTTGCAAAATATATTAATCCTGTCCCCTCAGGCATAGCAGCTGTTATTCCAACTATCTTCTCATCTTTCTTTGCCAAATCTACTAATGTTCTTCCAAAAACCTCAGTATAAGTAAGATATTTACATATTCTTTCAGATTTTGCAGAAATACTATGATATTTAGGAGGATAAGCTTCCGCTTCATTATGTCCACTACCCTTCTTAGTTAGTACATGAATTAGCACAGGAGTATTAAAGTTTCTCTTTATACTATTTAATACTGAAATTAAAAGAGGAAGATCATGACCATCAAAGGGACCAAAATATTTAAAGCCTAAATCTTCAAAGATAGGTTTATCTATTAAAAGACTCTTTAATCCTCTTTCAAATTTTAAGTCTAAATCTAATATAAATTTCCCAAAGGAAAAAGATCTTAAAAGATTTTGAGTCATCTGTTTAAAGAATCTAAATAGAGGATGATTTCTTAATTTTGTCAAGTAAACTGCTAAGGCTCCCACATTAGGAGATATAGAATGTTCATTATCATTTAAAATTACAATTAAATCAGTTTTTAAAAATCCAATCTGATTTAATGCTTCCCATGCTATACCTGAAGTTAAAGCACCATCTCCAATAATAGCTATTACTTTATATTTCTCTCCCTTTAAATCCCTTGCCTTTGCTATACCAAGAGCAGAAGAAAGTGAAGTTCCTGCATGTCCAACCGCAAAAGTATCATAGATGCTTTCCCATGGTGCAATAAAACCACTTATTCCCCCAAACTTTCTTATTGTATGAAATTTATTTAGTCTTCCAGTTATTATTTTGTGAGTATAGCACTGATGACCAACATCCCAAACTATTTTATCTTCAGGAGCATTAAATACATAATGAATTGCAAGGGTAAGTTCTACAACACCTAAATTCGATGCTAAATGTCCACCATTTTCTTCTACAGTATCAATAATAATTCTTCTTATTTCTAAAGATAGTTCTTTTAATTGAGAAAAGGATAGTTTTTTAATATCTTTAGGTTCTCTTATCTTTTCCAATAACATATTCTTCTTGGGTTTTTAATTCTAAAACTTTATCCCAATTTCTTAATATATTTCTCAAGATCCCATTGACAAATTTACTTGCAGAAATACCTACATATTTTTTTGTCAACTCCACTGCTTCGTTCACAGAAACTCCTACAGGAATGTCATTAAAGCTCAAGATTTCACAGATAGCCATCCTTAATGCATTTCTTTCTATAACTCCTAATCTTTCAATCTTCCATCCATAACTAAATTCTGAGATAAGTTTATCTGCAAAGTTTTTATATCTTAAACAGGATTCCCACAATTTTAAGGCAAAAATTTGAGCAAGAGGTGAAAAATCCTGAAAATTTATCTCCACCTCTTGTCCTAAATCTTCCTGAAATAAATATGTAAGTATTCTTTCTCTACATCTTGTTCTTTCTTTACTCATCTTTCTCTTCCTATATTTATAAAAATTTCCTTTAACCTACTCCAAAACTCATAAAGACTTTCTTTATTATCAAAGAACGAGCCCAAAATAAATCCAAAAATAGTTAAACTAACCCAGAATAAGGTTCTCCAAAAACCAATTGTTAAAAAGGATATTGCCAAAATAATTCCTATTAGAGTACCAATGATTCTTCCTTTATATTCTCTCCAGTTCATCATTTACCTCTTTTAACGGGAATAATTATATCTTCAATAATAACTTCTATTTTCTCTAAATTAATATTTAAAACATTCTCAAAATAAACCTTTACCCTTTGTTGGAGCTCACTCACAATTCTATTTACATCAACTCCAACAGGAATTTTAATTCTAAGTATGAGATCTACTTTACTTCTTGAAATCTTAATTTCTGGTTTAATCTCTTGAATTTCACTGAAATACTGAGCAATATCCTTAATAGAATTTCTAAGACCCTGTAATGATATTTTTATACTTCCTAATCCAGAAGTATCTCCAATATGTAGAATTGAATTTTCTTTATATACTAAAGACGAAACAAAGGCAATAAAGCTAAAAATAAAAAGAATTATTAGGATTACAAAAGAAAAAACAATTCCCCCTTTTGTTGCCCAATTAATAAACTTTAAAACTGGATCCCATTGTAGTAAACCAAAAATAGAAATTAGTGAAAGAAATGATAGTCCTAAACCCAAGATAAAGAAGAAAAATCTTTGATATAAATTAACTCTCACCTCTTCTCCTCCTTTTTACTTTTTTCTCCCCAAAATATACCTTTTATCAAAATATTAACCTCCTGAACATTAAGTCCTGTCATACTTTCTATAACCTCTTTCACATGAGCCTGTACTTCCCTTGAAACTTCTGGGAAAGAATAATTTGGTAAAACATATAGTGGAATAAAAATATATACATCTTTATCCTTTAATTCAATTTTTATCCCCCTTCCTATGGGAATTCCTGAAACTAATTTTTCAAATGGGGATGGAAAACTATCCCCTATTCTTGACACACCTTTTACTTCTTGAGCAGCAATCCCAGCTATAATTGAAATTACTTCTTTAGAAATTTTAACAGCGCCATAGGAAAGTTCTTCCTTCATATTCTCACTCCTCGACTAAAATTCTTCTTTGTAAGAAATTTGTAGAAAATTGTCCTTTAGTGAAAAAGCTATTTTCAAGAATTTTTAAATGTAGGGGAATAGTTGTTTTTACTCCCACAATAATAAACTCTTTTAATGCTCTTTTCATCCTTTCTATGGCTTCTTCTCTATCTTTACCCCAAACTATAACCTTAGCTAATAGGGAATCATAAAAGGGAGGAACAGTATAACCTTCATATAAATGAGTATCAATTCTTACAAAGGGACCACCTGGAGGTATAAATTTTATTATCTTTCCTGAAGAAGGAGCAAAATCATCAAAAGGGTCTTCTGCATTTATTCTACATTCAATAGTATGTCCTCGAATAGAAACATCTTTAAAATTTATCCTTTCGCCTGCAGATACTAATATCTGCCATTTTACAATATCAATTCCTGTTACCATTTCAGTCACAGTATGCTCTACCTGAATTCTTGTATTTACTTCCATAAAATAAAAATGACCATTTTTATCTAAAAGAAACTCAAAGGTTCCTGGTCCCACATAACCAACTTTATAAGCTCCCTTTATAGCAGCTCTACTCATTGCTTCCCTCAATCTTTGATCTACAACAGGAGATGGAGATTCTTCTATTAACTTTTGGTGTCTCCTTTGAATAGAACAATCTCTTTCTCCTAAGGAAATTATATTCCCATATTTATCTCCTAAAATTTGAATTTCTACATGTCTTGGTTCTTCGATATATTTTTCAATATAAACTCCCGGGTTACCAAAGGCTTTTTCTGCTTCCATTTTTGCTATTCTTAAACTTTGAATCAAATCTTCGGGATGATAAGCAATTCTCATTCCTTTACCTCCACCACCTGCGGTGGCTTTAATTAACACTGGAAACCCTATCTCCTTGGCTATTTTAATTGCTTGTTTTTCGTCTTCTATTAATCCATTTGAACCTGGAATTAAAGGAATGCCAGCTTCTTTCATTATCTTTTTTGCTCCAGCCTTATCACCAAGCTTTTCTATTGTCTCCTTATTTGGTCCAATAAATACTAAGCCATGCTCTTCACATATTTCTGCAAATCTTGCAGATTCTGCTAAAAATCCATATCCAGGATGAATTGCTTCCGCGTTGGTTATCAAAGCTGCACTAATTATATTAGGAATATTTAAATAGCTTTGGGAAGATGGAGGAGGACCAATACAGATAGATTCATCTGCCATTTGAACATGTAAAGAATTTTTATCTGCTTCTGAATATACAGCAACAGTTTTTATTCCCAACTCCTGACAAGCCCTAATAATTCTGACCGCTATTTCTCCTCTATTAGCAATTAGAACTTTCTTGAACATACCTATTCAGGTTCTATAAGAAATAATTTTTGTCCAAATTCTACCGCTTGTCCATTCTCAACTAAGATCTTTTTAATTTTACCACGAATATCAGATTTTATTTCATTCATCAATTTCATAGCCTCTATTATACATAGAGTCTGTCCTAGCTCTACTAAATCTCCTTCATTTACAAAGGGAGGGGCTCCAGGAGAAGGAGCTCTATAAAATACTCCAACTAATGGGGCACTAATATAATGACCATCTTCAGCTTCTTCTATTTTTTTCTCTTCAACTCTGGAAGGTATAAAAGTTGATAAATTTGCGTTAATATTGTCAGATCTTCTAAGAACTAATTTTATAGAACCATTTTCTAACACTAATTCTGCAAGATTGGTTTGTGTAAAAAGATAAATTATCTCCTTTATATCCTCAAGACTCCATTCTCTCATAATTAATTCTCCTCAATTTTTTTATGCTCTCTCCACATATTTAGCATTTCGAGTATCAACAACAACTTTATCTCCTATTTGAACAAATAAAGGAACTTGAATTACTAAACCCGTTTCTAACTTTGCAGGTTTTGATCCTCCAGAAACAGTGTCTCCTCTTAAACCAGGATCTGTCTCTACTACTTCTAAAGTCACCGTTGTAGGTAATTCTATTCCAATGGGAGCATTATCATAAAATAATATGTTTACTATGACACCCTCTTTCAAGTAATTTAAAGATTCTCCTATTTGTTCTGAAGTTAGCATATATTGCTCATAACTTTCTTGATCTATAAAATAATATTCATCACCATTATTATATAAATATTCTACTTCCTTTTTATTTATGATTACTTGAGATACAAATTCCTCCGATTTAAATGTTTTCCTCAAGACATTTCCAGTTTTAATATTTTTAAGCTTTACTTTGACTGTTGCTTGCCCTTGTGCCATATGTACATGTTGGGCTTCTAAAACTATATATATTTCTCCATCCAATTCAATAGTAAGACCTGGATAAAAGTTATTTGTTGATATCATTCTTTATACCTCCCTTATAGTATTATTAGCTCCTTTGGGAAACTATTTAAAATTTCCCCCATATCTTTTCTTACCACCACTATATCTTCTATTCTAACACCAAATTTTTTAGGTATATAAATTCCAGGCTCTATGGTTATTACCATATTTTCTTTCAACATACCCTCTACCTTAGGAGCAAGCCTTGGTTTCTCATGAACTTCTAACCCTAAACCATGTCCCAATCCATGTCCAAAATATTCCCCAAATCCATTCTCATGAATTATATCACGAGCAGATTTATCTACAAATTCCCCATTAATTCCTTCTTTTATTAATTCTTCTGCTTTACTTTGCGCTTCAAAAACTGTATTATAAATCAAAAGCTCTTCTTCTGATGGATTACCCAAAAAAATAGTTCTTGTTATATCCGAGTTATATCCATTATAAAAAGCTCCAAAATCAATGACAATAAATTCTTGGGGTAAAATTTCTTTATTACTTGCCCTTCCATGTGGAAGAGCAGATCTCCATCCAGAAGCAACAATAGTATCGAAAGCAGGTTTCTCAGCACCTAATTTTACCATTTGATACTCTAATTCTATAGCAATATCTTTTTCTTTTATTTTGGGTTTAACCAATTCTAAAGTTTTCTCAAGAGCTCTTTCTGCAATATCTAAAGCCTTTTTTATATTTTCTATCTCTATCTCATCTTTTATCATTCTTAAATCTTCTACCCATCCATTTAATGAAACAAAATCACAATCATTAAAAATATCTTTCCATCTTAACCAATCATTATATGAAATATAATTCCCTTCGAACCCTATTCTTTTCCAATTTCTTTTTTCTTTTTTCTCTTTAATGATATCAAAATAAGTTTTCTCTCTATCAACCAATATAGGTTCAGAATTAAGCACTTCATCCTTCACTTGCTCTAAATATCTTGAATCTACAAGAATATAAGATTTTTCTGGCTCTACCAAAAGAATAGCGGTAGAGCCAGAAAAACCAGTAAGATAACGAATATTTTTTAAATT
>JAOADF010000155.1 GCA_026417425.1 Dictyoglomaceae bacterium | reverse complement strand
ACCTTCTTTCTTCCTTTATATATAATACACAATAAATTGTAAAAATCCTAAAAAGCGAGGGAGAGAGATGAAAAAATATAATCCTCAAGAGATAGAGCCAAAATGGCAGAAAAAATGGGAAGAAGATAGGATTTATTATGTAAAAGAAAGGAATGATAAACCTAAATTCTATTCCTTAGTAATGTTTCCTTATCCATCTGGAGATCTTCATATGGGACATATGAGAAATTATACCATTGGAGATCTTATTGCTCGATTTTATACCATGCGAGGATATAATGTTTTAAATCCTATGGGTTGGGATGCTTTTGGACAACCTGCAGAAAATGCTGCAATAAAGCATAAGGTTCATCCAAAGGAATGGACATATAAAAATATTGCAAGAATGAAGGAACAGTTATTTAAAATGGGAGTGGTTTATGACTGGGATAGAGAAGTTACTGCCTGCTCTCCAGATTATTATAAATGGACTCAATGGATCTTTTTAAAACTTTATGAAAGAGGACTTGCTTATAGAAAAAAGGCTCCTGTAAATTGGTGTCCAAATTGTAAAACAGTTCTTGCAAATGAAGAAGTAGTTGATGGAGGATGTTGGAGATGCAAAACAGAAGTGGAAAAAAAGGAATTTGAACAATGGTTTTTTAAAATAACAGAATATGCAGAAGATCTTCTTAAAGATTTGGATACTTTGGAACACTGGCCTGAAAAAGTTAAATTAATGCAAAAAAACTGGATAGGAAAGTCAGAAGGCTTAGAGTTTTATTTTGAGGTAAAAGATTCTCAGGAAAGAATTTATGTGTTCACTACAAGACCTGATACTATATTTGGAGTTACCTTTGTAGTTCTTGCCCCAGAACATCCATTAGTAGAAAAAATCACTAAGCCTGAATATTTAAATGAAGTTAGAGAATATATAGCAAAAGCAAAGAATAAGAGTGAACTTGAAAGAATAGCTTTTGAAAAGGAAAAGACTGGAGTGTTTACAGGAAGTTATGCTATTCATCCACTAACTAAAGAGTTAGTTCCAATTTATGTAGCAGATTATGTTCTTTATACTTATGGAACAGGAGCAATAATGGCAGTACCTGCTCATGACTCAAGGGATTATGAATTTGCTTTGAAATATAATCTTCCTATAAAGGTTGTAATTACTCCCTATGATGAAGAAGATCCAAAACTCCCTTATGAAGAAGAAGGGATTATGATAAATTCTTTTGAATATAGTGGGATGAAAAGTATTGATTTTTGGCACGAAATTATTAACAAATTTGAAAGCTTAGGAATTGGGAAAAGAAAGGTTCAATATAAATTAAGAGATTGGCTAGTATCAAGACAAAGGTACTGGGGAGCTCCTATTCCTATTATTTATTGCTCCAATTGTGGTATAGTTCCTGTACCCTATGAAGATCTTCCAGTGCTTCTTCCTGACATTTCTGATTTTGAACCAACAGGAACAGGAGAGAGTCCTCTTGCAAAGGTTCCAGAATTCGTGAATGTAAAATGTCCAAAATGTGGTGGTAATGCAAAAAGAGAAACAGATACTCTTGCTACTTTTGTGGATTCCTCTTGGTATTATTTTCGATATACTGATCCTCATAATGAAAAAGAGCCATTCTCAAGAGAAAAGGCAGAGTATTGGCTTCCTGTGGATCAATATACAGGAGGAATAGAACATGCAGTTTTGCATCTTCTCTATTCGAGATTTATTACAAAAGTCTTATATGATGCAGGATACAGTCCTGTGAAAGAGCCTTTTAAAAGATTATTTACTCAAGGAATGGTATATAAAGACGGTCAGATAATGTCTAAATCTTTAGGAAATATAGTTTCTGTAGATTATATGGTTGAAAATTATGGTGCTGATACTGCAAGACTTTTCATATTGTTTGTTGCTCCTCCAGAAGTTGATATGGAGTGGAGTGATGAAGGAGTTGAAGGTGCTCATAGATTCTTAAATAGACTCTGGAGATTAGTCTTAGAGGAAAGTGAAGTTAAAGAGAGGAATCCTAATGATGATAAAAGGTTAGAAAGAATTCTTCATAAAACCATAAAAAAAGTGACAGAGGATATAATTTCTTTCAAATTTAATACTGCTGTTGCTGCAATGATGGAATTTTTAAATGAATTAACAGATTATAAAAATAAATATGGTTCTACTGAACTGTTTAAAGAATGTATTAAAAATTTACTTTTGCTTTTAGCTCCCTTTGTTCCTCATATTACTGAGGAACTTTGGAAAGAATTAGGTTATGAATATAGTATTCACCTACAACAATGGCCATCTTATAATCCTGAATTAATAAAAGAAGAAATTATAACCTTAGTCATTCAAATAAATGGAAAAGTAAGAGATAGAGTAGATGTTAACGCGGATATTACCGAAGAAGAGGCCTTAAAGATTGCCCTTCAAAGAGAAAATGTCAAAAAATATTTAGGCAATAAAAATCCAAAAAAAGTAGTTTTTGTCCCAGGGAAACTTCTTAGTTTAAGTATTTAACTTTAAAGAATTTTTAACAGCTATTCGAATTTTACTATGATATAATTAACTTTAGAAAAATATTTAATTATGGAGGTGTGTTATGGCAGTAAAAGTAGGAATTAACGGGTTTGGTAGAGTGGGGAGACAAGCCTTAAAAGCTTTACTTGAATTTCATAAAGATAAAGTTGAAGTGGTTGCGGTAAACGATATTACAGACACAAAAACTCTTGCCCATTTATTTAAATATGATTCCAATTATGGAATTTATAAGGGGGAAGTAAAATATACTGATACATCAATTATTATTGATGGACATGAAATAAGAGTATTTTCTGAAAAAGATCCTGCAAAGCTTCCTTGGAAAGAACTTGGAGTTGAAATAGTAATAGAGTCCACAGGACTTTTTACTGATGCAGATAAGGCAAAGGTACACATAACTTCTGGAGGGGCAAAAAAAGTGATTATTTCTGCTCCTGCAAAAGGGGAAGATATTACCATTGTTCTTGGAGTGAACGAAGATAAATATGATCCAGAAAAACATCACATTATATCTAATGCATCTTGTACCACAAATAGTTTGGCACCAGTGGCAAAGGTTCTTTTAGATAATTTTGGAATAGAGAAAGGTTTAATGACTACTGTACATGCGTATACCAATGATCAGAGAATATTAGATCTTCCCCATAAAGATTTAAGAAGAGCAAGGGCAGCTGCATTGAATATAATCCCCACATCAACAGGAGCAGCAAAAGCTATTGGAAGGGTTATTCCCGAACTTGATGGTAAAATGCATGGGGTTGCTTTAAGAGTTCCTGTTCCTACAGTATCGGTGACAGATCTCGTATGTATAGTTCAAAAGGATGTAACAGTAGAGGAGGTAAATTCTGCTTTTAAGAAGGCAGCAGAAGGAAAAATGAAGGGAATTCTTGGTGTTACTGAGGAAGAGCTTGTTTCAGGAGATTTTAAAGGAACAACTTATTCTACTGTTGTTGATCTTCCATCAACTATTGTAATTGGAAATAATCTTGTAAAAGTATTTGCTTGGTATGACAATGAGTGGGGATATTCTTGCAGGTTAGCAGATATAACAAGATTAGTTGCGGAGAAGCTATAAATTAAGGGGGGATTTATCTCCCCCCATTTTTAAAATCTTAAAATTGCACCAATATTTTCGATTTTTTCTCCTAAATTTTTATCTTTAATAAATATAAGTTTTGCTTTTTTATTAATAGCTTCTTCTATAATTTCATCTACAATATCATTTCTTTTCGCCATTTTTATATTGCAAAAAGGACATTCTGTTAAATATGGACTTATATAGGAACATTTTGGACATTGAAATCCTTCTTTTTCAAAATTTTCTGTAACTAATAATGTTTGGATTCTGTCTTCATGTACCACAAAAGCAACCTCTTCTAATCCATAAGTAGAATCTTTCCCTTTTTTGGTATTCACAAAAATTCTTTCTACTAACTCTCTTGTTTCCCTTTCTTCATATTCACTAATGAATTTTTCAACTTTATCTAATAATTCCTTTATAGGAGAAGTAATCTCAAGATTGAGTTCTCCAACTATTCTTTCCTTGAAGTTTTTGGGTAATAACTCTTTAAATTCCGATACAGTATGAGAACTTCCTCCTATTATGATTCTTTTATCATTATTAATTTTTTTTATAAAATCAATTACATCCCTTAAATGCCAAATAACATGAATTTCATGCCATCTTTGCCAGTCCGATGTTTCCCATCCTCCCTGTTTATGTTTCTTTGGAACCTCACTCTCAACTTCTCCCTCTTCTTTTAACATTCCCAAATGATAAGTGAAAATTCTTGCTTTATCTTTAGCTAATAATATTATCAAATATGGATTTTGGGATGCTAATAATCTAATAATAGGTTTTGTATAAGGATCTTTATCTATTACTAACTTGGATTTTAATGAGGGATAAAGAGGATAAACTTCGAACCAGTTTTTTGCACTACAGCTGAAAATAACCAGAGTATTTACAGAAGTATTAATTTCTTGATCAAGAAAATTGGAGATTTTTTCTGCATCATCCAAAAGAGATTTTTTTATTTCTCTGTCTTCTGCAGAAAAATTTAATATTTCTTTTTGGAAGTTTTTCCAAATCAATCTATATTCACCCTTAGGATATTCTAAGGGTGAAATATTCAAATATAGGGAAGTTATAAGAAAAGGAGAAAAATTAAGACTCCCTAACCTCTTCAAGTTTTCTTTTAGTATCATCTTTTTTCACCTCCAATAAAGCTAATTGGAGGACTTCATCAGCATGTTCTACGAAATAGAATTTAAGTTCCTTTTTAACCTGCTCTGGAATCTCTTCTAAGTCTTTCTCATTTTCTTTTGGCATAATAACTGATGTTAATCCTGCTCTATGGGCAGCTAAAACTTTTTCTCTTATTCCTCCTACAGGAAGCACTTTTCCTCTTAAAGTTATTTCTCCTGTCATTCCTATATCCTTTTTAACGGGTCTACCAGTAAAGGCAGATGCAAGAGCAGTAGCTATGGTTATTCCTGCGGATGGACCATCTTTGGGAATAGCTCCTGATGGTAAATGAATGTGAACATCGGATTTTTCGAACATATCGTAACTTATGTTTAAATCCTTAGACTTTGATCTAACATAAGATAGTGCTGTTTTTGCAGACTCTTGCATTACTTCTCCTAATTTACCTGTTAATATCAAATTACCCTTTCCTTCAACGACTAATACCTCTACAAACAGTACATCTCCTCCTGCTTCTGTCCATGCAAGTCCTGTTGCAACACCAATTTCATCTTTTTCACCTTTTAATCCATAGATATATTTTGAGGGTCCTAAATACTTATGAATATTTTCCTCATTAACGATCACTTTCTCGTTTATACTTCCTTCTGCGTATCCCTTGGCTACTTTTCTACATATAGTAGCAATTTCTCTTTCTAAATTTCTTACACCTGCTTCTCTTGTGTATTCTCTTATTATCTTTTTAATTGCAGATTCTTCAAATTCTAATTTATCCTGATCCAAGCCGTGCTCTTTTAATTGTCTTGGAATCAAATATCCTTTAGCAATTCCGATTTTTTCTAATTCTGTATATCCTGGAAGTTCTAAAACTTCCATTCTATCTAATAGGGCAGGAGGAATTGTGTAAAGAACATTAGCTGTTGCAATAAACATCACCTTGGAGAGATCAAAAGGAACTCCAAGATAATTATCTACGAAATTATTATTTTGTTCTGGGTCTAAAACTTCTAACAAAGCAGCAGCAGGATCTCCTCTAAAATCTGTACCTATCTTGTCAATTTCATCTAACATAAATACTGGATTATTAGATTCTGCTTTTCTCATTCCCTGAATTATTCTTCCTGGTAATGCTCCTACATAGGTTCTTCTATGTCCCCTTATCTCTGCCTCATCTCTAATACCTCCGAGCGAAATTCTTACAAACTTTCTTCCTAAAGCTCGTGCAATTGATTTTCCAAGAGAAGTCTTTCCAACTCCAGGTGGTCCTACAAAACAGAGAATTGGACCTTTCATGTCTTCTTTCATTTTTCTAACCGCTAAATACTCTAGAATTCTTTCTTTTATTTTTTCTAAATCATAATGATCCTCGTCTAGAACCTGGGCAGCTTTTTGAATATCTAAGTTATCAATAGTACTCTTACTCCAAGGAAGAGAAATCATCCAGTCCAAATATGTTCTTGTTACAGTATATTCTGCAGATGCAGGAGGCATTTGAGCTAGTCTTTCCAATTCTCTTTCCGCTTCTTTCATGGCTTCAGGAGGTAATTTTGCATCTTGTAATTTTTGTCGAAGTTCATTTACTTCCATCTCTCTTGGATCTATTTCTCCTAATTCCTTTTGTATTGCTTTCATTTGTTGTCTTAAGAAGTATTCTCTTTGACTTTTTTCTATCTCATTCTTTACATCATTTTGGATTTTATTAGCTATTTCAAGAATTTCAATTTCTCGAGTTAAAAAATAGGTTAATTTCTGAAGTCTTTCTTTTATATCTATAGTCTCTAAGATTTCCTGTTTTTCATTTACATTAATATTTATATTAAAGGCAATAAAGTCTGCCAATCTTCCTGGATCCTGAATATTCATTGCATTAATTAAAAGTTCTTCAGGAAATTGAGGAATTAAAGATGCCATCTTCTGGAATAGAGAAATAAGATTTCTCATTGCACCTTCTATTTCAATAGTTTTTTCATAGGATTCACTTATCACAGATATCTTTGCTTTAAAATATGGATCACTTTGAATAAACTCTTCAATTCTAATTCTTTGAAGTCCCTGAACAAAAAGTCTTATAGTATTGTCAGGAAATCTTAACATTCTTACAATAATACCAACAGTTCCAATTCTATGAATATCATCATAAGTTGGTTCTTCAATAGGAGATTTTTGCATACAAAGTCCAATAAGTTTATTTCCTGAAATGGCATCTTCTATAAGCTTTAAACTTTTTTCTCTTCCTACCACTAAAGGAATTAACATTTGAGGATAAACTACTGTCTCCCTCAACGGAAGGATAGGCAGGATCTCTGGAATATTCTCAATACCTTTTAATTCCTGCTCGTCCATTTAATCTTTCCTCCTTCCTCTTACTTTTTGGGAAGTAAAATCTCTAAAAATCCCTCTTTATATACTGCCTCTGCTTTTTCTGCATCAACAGCACAGGGAAGATGTATTACTCTTTCAAAGGGACCAAAATTTATTTCCATCTGATAGTAGATTTCAGGATTAGAATAGGATCTAACAGGTCTTGTTCCTCTTATAAGAAGTTTATTCTCTTGGAAAGTTAAATCTATATTCTCTTTATTTACCCCAGCAATATCTACTAAAACTACTATTTTATCTTCAGTTTCGTAAACATCAACTGCAGGGATCCATGCACCCCATTGAAAAGGAACCTTACTTCCATGCCTATAAAAACAATCTACTAATCTAAATATTTGACTTCTGAAATACTCATCTTCTTTCATAAAGATTTCATCCTTTTTCATCTCTGCCTCCATTAATTCTAAGAGTTCTTCTTTTTGATTATATCATTTTATATGACTAAAATCACAAAAAATATGTGACAAAAATCACAGACAAAGAGAATTTTTAAGTTTATATTAAAATCGTAAGAAAAAATTAGAAAATTCTGATAAAATAAAAATGTATAGAAAATTAAAAGGAGGTTTTTAAAATGAGAAATAAATTAATAATTCTCCTTACATTAATTTTCCTCCTGATTCCTGTTTATACCTTAGCTGTGGAAGTTACTGGGGAGTCACTTTTTCCTCTTGCAAAGGATCCAAGAGCCCTGGGTATGGCAGGAGCAATGACTGCCCTTGGTGATTCTCCCACATCTGCAATTTTTAACCCTGCATTAATGGGAGAATATAATAGCTTCTCTTTAAAAGTTGGCTTTGGCTTTTTGCCAGTAGATGAAACGGAATGGAATAACTTTAATAAAATAATGGAATATATAAATATAATTGGGCAACAGGACCCTCCTGATGACAACCTATCTGCAAAAACTTCCCTAACAGGATATGCAAATTTAGGAATAGGAAGACTGGGGCTTACAGTTTGGGGAGATGCGAGTTTAGATGTTAGCTATTATAAATTTACTAATTATAATGTACAAAATCCTACCCATACTGTTATAGAAGGAAATATACTTTTTTCTGCACCACTAAATCTTAATGGTGCATTAACTTTGGGACTTCCTATTATTAATTTGGGAAATATGAAACTAAATATCGGAGCAAATTTAAGAGTAAATGTTGTTGGGGGAGAACACCATAGTGTAGATACATATGTGACTTTGGGAGGATTACAAAATGCAACTTATTCGTCAACATCAAATTACTTACAACGTGTAAGAGATGTGTGGAATATTAGAAATTGGGCAATAGATCTTGGAGCATATTTAAAACTTTCAGATAATTTTGCCCTTGGAATATCCGCTCA
>JAOADF010000118.1 GCA_026417425.1 Dictyoglomaceae bacterium | reverse complement strand
GGGCATGTACCTATGATGATGTAGCCAATGTGGTGGTTTTCTTGGCAAGCGATGAAGCATCCTATATCACTGGGGATGCAGTTAATGTTACTGGTGGAGTAGAGATGAGGTGATAAAATGGAGAAAAAGAAAGTATTTTTGGATATTGGAATAAATGGAGCCTTTTTAACAAGAAGATGGGAAAATCCTGAAAATTTTATTAAATTAACAAAGGAATTGGGATATGACTATCACTCCTTTTGTAGTGATGTATTAGATCCCTTTTTTAGCGGGGATGAAGAGTATCAAAGGGAAACTGCAGAGAAAATAAGAAAGTACGCAGAAAAATATAATGTAATTATATGGGACTATTATACTGGAATGGCAACTCATAGATTTCATGGCCTTTCCCATAGTGATGAGAGGGTAAGAAAGAGAATGAAGGAATGGATCATAAGGGCAATAGATCTCGCAAGGATTATGGGAGCAAGCTATATTGGTGGGCATTGGGATGCTATTCCTGTTGAGGTTTTGGAAGATGAAGAAGAAACAAAAAAGAGAGTTAAAAATGTTTATAAAGAATTCCGAGAACTTTCTCTAATTATTAAAGAGAAAGGACTTTTGGGGATATCTAATGAGCAGATGTATATTCCCAGTGAAAAGCCTTGGACTTTAGAAGAAGCAGAGGAATTTTTAATTCAAGTAAATAAAGATAATGACGGTGCACCTGTATATATAACCATAGATGTGGGACATCAGGCAGGAATGCATTATGGACTTAATGGTAATTCCCTTTTATATACCGAATGGCTTAAAAAATATGCAGTCTTTTCTCCTATAATCCATCTTCAACAAACAACTCAAGAGAGTAGTAGTCATTGGCCCTTTACAAGGGATTATAATCAAAGGGGACAAGTAAAAATCGAGGAGGTTTTGTCCGCAATAAAATATTCCTATGAGAATTACAAAAATATTCCTGTTTCTTACTATTTGAAACCAGTGGAAAAGATTATTTTAGTAGTAGAAGTGATTCCTTCCTCTACAAAAACAGAGGGGGATTTATTAAGGGAATTAAAGGAAACTGCAGAGTATCTAAGAAGTTATATCCCTAAAGGAGGAATATACTATGAATTTGATGGATAAAAATATGGCAAAAAGAGAGTTAGTTGAGATTGGAAGAAAAATTGCAGAAAAAGGATTAGTGGTAGGTCCTGGAGGGAACACCAGTGTAAGATTACAGGATTTAGTTTATATGAAAGCAAGCGGAGTATCCTTTGAATATGCAGAGGAAGAAGACTATATAGGAGTAGATTTAAATACAGGAGAAGTTATAGAAGGAAGTAAAAGACCCACATCAGAAATTTGGCTTCATTTGGAATGTTATAAGGTTAGAAAGGATATAGGAGCAGTAGTACATACCCATCCTCCTTTTTCCATTGCCTATGCCTTCCAAAATGAATCTTTAAAACCCTTTACCCCTGATATGGTTGCTCTTATTGGTTCAGAGATTCCTGTCATTGAATATGTAGTTCCTGGAGGAAAAGATTTTGCTTTTGCAGTGGGTAAAGTAATAAAAAATCATAATGGTATACTTATTAAAAATCATGGATTAGTTACAGTGGGATCTAATTTAAAGGAAGCCTACTATAGAACCTTACTTGTTGAGGATGGAATAAAAACGATTATCTTTGCAAAACTATTGGGAAATATGGTATTCTTTACAAGGGAACAGATTGAAGAGATTAATAATTTGGAAGTGGAAAAATATCGAAAAAAGTTGCTAAAGGGAGGATTTGGGGATGAAGAGGAGTGAGTATGAAAGGGCGAGAAAAAAAGCTCTTGAGTATTTTGAAAAGGCTCATATAGTTTTAACCGAAGAAGAAAAGAATAGGATTGAAGTAGCGGACTTTGGACTGGGAAGGCTTGAGGAAATTGGCTTAGAATTATTAGTGTATGTAAATACTGAAAAGGTATGTGCAAAGGAATTAGTGCTTTTCCCAAGACAAATCTGTCCAGAACACAGGCATCCACCAGTGGAAAATGAGGAAGGAAAAGAGGAAACATTTAGATGTAGATGGGGTAAAGTCTATCTTTATGTTGAAGGAGAACCCACAGAAAATCCTAAAGCTATAATTCCAGAGGATAAAAGAAAATATTTTACCGTTTGGCATGAGATTGAATTAAATCCAGGAGAACAATATACTCTCTCTCCCAATACTCTCCATTGGTTTCAGGCAGGAGATGAAGGTGCAATCATCTCAGAATTTTCCACAAAAAATACCGATGAATACGATATCTTTACCGATCCTGAGATAAAGAGAATTCCAGTAATAGAAGATTGATCTGGGGGGCAATTTTATGCCCAAGGAATTTTTAATAAAGGAATTGCCCTTTGAAAGAATTTTTGACTCAAAAGTCAGAAATATAACTTTATCCTTTTTTGATCTTTCAAAATATTTAAATTCTCCCCAAAATTTTGATAGATTTGAATTTTTAGAGATAAAAGGAGAAAATTCCCATTTTACCCTTTTATATTCTAAAGAATCCTATATTGCAAGTTCCTATATAGAAATGGATAATTTAATTTTAAACCAAAATGCATTATCCCATTTTCCCACCACAGATAAAAAACTTATTATTAACATATTTAGTATATATAATGAAGAAATAGTAAATAGTATCTTAGCTTTATATTATGGAGAAATCAGCTACAGTAGCCTTGATTATGAGGTTCTTGATATTTCAAGGTTTTTTGATCTATTGTATGAAGAAAAATTTACAGGAATATTGACCTTTTCAGGAGAAACAAAGGAATATATATTTTGTAATGAGGGGAAGGGAATTACATTAGAAAGGGGAAGAATAAAGGAATTATTTCCCATGAAGGAATTTATTCACCATATTCCTGATTCATTAATTCCCTTACTCTCTAATCCCAAAACGAAACTAACAATGTTTTCCTTTAGAAAGGAAAGAAATATAAAACCCCTTGAGCTAAAAATCATAAGATTGGTTTCTTTGGAAGAATATCTAAATATGGCAGAATATATCAAAAGATTAGCAGGAGGAAAGGGATTAGTAATTTTTGAAAGATATTTTAAGCCCAATTTACCAAAATCTGAGTATCTATTTAATTTAGATGAATTTCAAAGGGAAATTTCTAAATTAATTGGGAAAAACTTATCCTTTGCTATTATTAAATTTATAGAAGAACAATTAAGTTTAATATGATGAGAAAGAGATTATACTACTTTTCTCTAATTTTTATATTTATCTTACTTATGGGAAATATTTTTATAGTTCCCCTATTTCCTTTTATTAATCTTGAGATACTTTCCTTTTTACTGGTGATAATTCTTTCCCTTTCTGCTGTAAATATGGAGCTCAATGATCGAAGCTTTTTTATAATACTAATTACTTATTCTCTTCTTTTATTAGTACATAAACTTGTGGAACTTCCTTATAAAGATCTGGTAAATAATCTTTTAGAAGTTTTGCTCCTTTTATCCTTTTTTCTATTAATAAAACCCTATTTAGGTATGAAAATAAGACCTAATTTTGTGAT
>JAOADF010000117.1 GCA_026417425.1 Dictyoglomaceae bacterium | reverse complement strand
ACATTTCCTTTAACCTTTCCTATAACAGTTAATTTTTGACATTTTATATTCCCCTCAATATAACCTGTTTTTCCTATTATAACCCCTTGTTTTGATTCAATATCTCCTAAAATTTTCCCATCTATCCTTATGGAAGCTTCTGAAATAACTTTCCCGTGAATCTCAACCCTCGGACCCACAATAGTATCCACAATTTCAGGTTTACCCTTTTTCCCAAACATAAAAACCTCCTATTTTAGTCTACCAATTTTTATAAGATCCACGTTAAGGTAAGGTATAGGATTTACAGTAATCCCATTTCTTCTTACTTCATAATGGAGATGAGGTCCTTTACTGGTTCCCGTGCTACCTACTAGACCTATAATTTGTCCCTTTTTTACATAGGTTCCAGATTTTACTTTTATTGTTGAAAGATGAGCATATAATGTGGAGATTCCCCTTCCATGACTTATCTCAATTGTTCTTCCGTATCCACTTTTCCATCCCGTAAAAATTACAAAGCCATCCGCAGTGGCATAAACAGGTGCACCCCAAAAGGAAACTATATCAATTCCCTCATGAAAATCACTTCTTCTAAATATGGGATGAATTCTCCAGCCAAATCCTGAGGTTATGAAACCAAAAGTTGGCCAACGGGAGGGAGTTACTGCTAAAATAGATTTTCGTCTATTAATTTCTTTTTCTATATAGGCTAATGCTTCCTCTTTTTCCTGTAATATTGCCTTCATCTCTAAAATTTTCCTTTGGGTATTGAAGGTCTCTAAATCATCATAAGTGTTTAAATTAAGAGGGACAGCACTAAGTTTCTTAGGTGGTGGTATGCTTCCTTTTATTCCTAAAATTTGTTTTAACTTTTTTTCTACTTCTTCTAATTCCTTTATTTTTTTTCTTAAATTTTCTAATTCCTTAAGTTGAGCTTTCTGTTGTTCCGTTACTTCTTCTAAGACCTCTAGGTGTTTTACCTTTGTTAATTTATTTGACGATATTCTATATAAGATAAAGGATCCTGTTATAATTCCTATTATAAGAACTACTATAAGCATTATAATCGATTTATGAATTTTATGAGTGCGAGGATTTGATGAATCATGGGGAATGATCATCAATGTAAGAAAATTTTTTCTTCTCTTCTTTTTTGCCATAATAATCCACCTCTTAATAACCAAAATAACTATAATAAAAAAATAAATTGAACCGATAAAATTATAACAAAACTTTAACAAAAAATCAAGAAATAGGATTTTTCTTTATTTATGCCTTATTTTATAAAAAAATTTTATTTCTCTTGACAATGTTCAATATTTTGTTTAATATTTGAGTATAAGTCTTTAAATTGGGAGGTTTATATGAAGAACTTATTTCATTTTCCTATAAAAGTAAATTTTGAAAGCACAGGAATTCCCTCCTATTTTATTTTAAATGGTAGATATTATAGGATTCAAAAAGTGGAAAGAAAATGGGAAACAATATATAAAGCTTTAGGAGAAAAAGGATATAAAATTTATTTAAGAGTAAAGGCGGAAGATGAGAATTATTATGAAATAGCCTATGATTCCCTTCTTGATATGTGGTTTTTAGAAAGAATGGATGTTAAATCTTCCGCATTAATCCTATAACCTTTCCAAGGATTGTAAAAGGTTCAAAGATGGGAGAATATTGAGGATTGGCAGGCTCTAAATAGAGCCTGCCTTCTTTCTCTTTTAAAAATTTAATGGTAGTCTCATTTCCTACCAATGCAACAACAATATCTCCTATTTCTGCCATTGCCTGTTTTCTTACAATAACAATATCTCCTTCTAATATATGAGCATTTTCCATGCTATCTCCTTTTACCTTTAAAGAAAAAACCTCATCTTTACTTTTCAAGAGAAAATTAGGAACAGGAATGTAATCCTCAATAAGCTCAGGACTCTCTACAGGATATCCTGCCTTTATATTACCCAATAAAGGTACATATCTTGGAGTTTCTCCCGTAAAACCTCTCCATTTAAATTTTCCCGAGGAATCCTGTTCTAAAAATCCCTTTTTAATTAATGCCTTAAGATGAAAATAGCCAGATCCTGAAGACTTTAATCCTAAAGCTTTAGATACTTCTCTTACTGTGGGAAAAGTTCCTGTTTTTTCCCATGCATTTCTTATATAATCTAATACTTCTTTTTGTCTTTTGCTTAATTTTTTCATATTAAAATTCTGTGACTCCTGTGAAATTGAATTCTTTTATTTTCAAACCAGGAACGGAACAGAATCCCGCGAAAAAGGGAAGAAGAATATTCTCTGAGGATATAGCTTCCACATTCCCTAATGCTTCAACAAAACTCTGAGTAAATCGTAAATTCTTCAAAGGTTTTAATATTCTACCATTTTCTATAAGAAAGGTTCCATCTCGGGTCATTCCCGTTGCCAAAACCTTGATAGGATCTAAAAAAGCATTTACATAATGAAATCTTGTAACCAATATTCCCCTTTCTGTAGAAGAAATTAAATCTTCTAATTTTTTATCACCAGAAACTAAAAAGAGATTTGAAGGAAGGGGACCAAAGGAAGAGTCTGTGGGAGGTAGGGCATGTCCTGTGGATTCTCTATTATCTTTTATTGCAGTTGCAGTGTCATAAACAGGAGAAAGAGGGACTCCTTCTTTTACTAAATCCACGTGCTTTTTAGATACACCTTCAAAATCAAAAGGAATTATTATCCCTTTTTCGTCTAAACCATCATCATATATATGAATTAATGGACTAAAAATCCTTTGCCCTTGATACAAAGAAAGAAAGGATCTTTTTTCCTGTACTGCCTTTGCGGAAAAACCAAAATAGGAAAGTTGTTCCATAACCTCTGCTACCGCCAAAGGTTCCAGGACCACCTCATATTTTCCTGGTTCCAAATCTTCTGGATTTTTGCTATCTAAACATTTCTCTAGAGCCATTTCAGAAAGATAATCAAAATCTATAGAGTCCAAATCTTTACCAGCACTTTCCTGATATCCCGATGAATTTTCAGAAATATACATTGTCTTTCCATGAGCATAGGAGAGAGTTCCATATGCAAAAAGTCCATTAGAATTCATTATAGAAAGTTCACTTATTATTTCACTTATAGCTCCATAGGTATTTAATGTCTTTAATTCACCCTTTTTTATAATATTTTTCACAATATTTGCTCTTTTTTCAGGAGAAGGAGTAAACAATTTATTTTCAACATTCTGATAAACTTGAGGTTTGGGAAGGATTAATTCTTCCATCTCAGGTTGG
>JAOADF010000143.1 GCA_026417425.1 Dictyoglomaceae bacterium | reverse complement strand
ATAAAATATGAGAAAGATAAATTTTCAAATTATTCTTTGTTATATACTTTGGTTAATAACTACTATTTTTACCTTTTATCTTCTCCTTCTTTTTAGAGGTTTTTATCTAAAAATTATGCCCTTTATAACTAAAAATATCCTCGTAATAAATTTTGTAGATAAACTTTTATTTATAATTTTTGTTATTCTTGCGTTAGGAATTATTATGGGGATTGAAAGCTACTATAGAAAGGGGATTTTCAAGAATAATCTTCTTCAAAGATTCTTGTATATAACAGGAATTGAAATTTTTCTACTTTTTATTTTTCAATATTTACCTCCATCGTTGTATGGTGCTTTTCCGAATATTTTTCAGATTTTCATAGGTATTTTAGAATTGGGACTTGCACTTTTTTTAATATATATTTCCCAAAGGAAACCTTTATAAAATTCAGGGCTACCTTTCAAGGTAGCCCTATGGATTTAATAGCCCTTAAAAAATTTAGGAGGTAATTTACTGTTTTAGAACTTCTTCCCAAGTGGTAACAGGCCAGGTGGTTCTAAATAGTTCTTCTACTGCTGGTTTTGCTTTCTCTCTTATCTCAGCCATAGTTTTTGAGTCAAGGGTTATTACTGTCATTCCATTATCAAGAAGAAGTTTCAAAATGTCATTTTCACTGGCAAGAAGCTTCTTAGTAGCCATATCACATACTTTTTCTACAGTTTCTGAGACAAGTTTTTTATCAGCAGAAGATAACTTATCAAAGGTTGGTCTATACATATGTACCCATCCAAAGGATACTAAGTGGTTTGTTATTATTAAATATTTTTGTACTTCATATAATTTATATCCAGAAATCTGAGTTAGATCTCCCTCGGATGCCTCTGCAGTTCCATCCTTTAAAGCAGCGTAAAGTCCTGTAAGGGGAACAGTCACCGGTTTTGTTCCAAGAGCCTCCCATACCTTTACCCATGTAGGAACCACAGGAAGTCTTAATTTTAAACCTTCAAGATCCTTAAGACTTAGTATTGGTTTGTTAGCAGTCATTTGTCTATATCCTCTATAGAGATAACCTAATGTATACATGTTTCCTTTTTCTAATATTTGTGCCTTTGCTTTCTCTCCAATAGGTCCCCTCATTAATCGGAAGAAATGTTCATAATCTTTTAATACAAAGGGGGCATTCATGAAGAAATATTGTCCTGCGAATACTTCAAGGGCTCTTCCCCCAGTAAACTGCATATCTACTAAACCCTTTGAACATTTATCATTTACTCCTTCTTCTGTATCCTTAGCAATCTCAAGCTCTACTACGATTCTCCCTTTAGTCTGTTCTTCAACGATGGCCTTAAAATTTTCCATGGCTTCAGTTATGATATGTCCCTTGGGGAAAGGTGATGCTGCCTTGATGGTAATATTGCCTTGAGCCTGAATAGATGATAAAATTATTAAAATTAACAGAAAGGAGACAATAAAGAAATACCTTTTCATCTTACATCCCTCCTATTTAATATTTAATGCCCAGGTACCTTAAGGGGTACTTGGGCATCCTTTCCTAAAACAAGTCAATCTTTCTTCTTTCCTCACTGGAATAATATCCTGCATATAGAACCTTTGCCGTTTCCTTTGCTAGTTCAAAATTAGAAACAGGATCTTTATTATCCCTTACTGCCAATACAAAATCCTTTAATTCCTGAGGAAAACCTCGAGTCCAAAAATCATCTGGGGAGGGAAAATTCCATCCTGCTTTTGTCTCAATTTTTTCCGCAATATACTCATCCTTCCATATAACATCCTCAGGAGAATATGCAAGCATCATATTATTGGGATTGATATTAGCATAGATCATTCCCTTAGAAAGATTTACTTGGATCCAGTTCTTAAGACCACCAAGGCTTATATCATTGGAAAAGATTATTCCCTTTGTACCATCCTCAAAATCAATAACAACTAACGACCAGTCTTCCACATCCTTCCAAAAAGTTGCTACATAATGCTTCTCTTCCTTTAAGAAATTCTCAGTTTTTGTTATATTTCCAACCTCTCCAAATACCGATTTTGCTCTTATAGGCTTTCCAAATTTTTTAATTCCCTCAAAATGTTTAAGATGTAGGACAAGAGCCACAGGATGAGAGCCAAGACGCATAAGGCTTCCACCACCAGAGGTTCTCCAAAGATGGGCATAGGTAGCATGGGATCCTGAATGGCTACACTCCGCTCTTATTTCAAGAATGGAAGAATTGGAAGAAAGAATCATCCTTTTCATCTTTTCTATGGAAGGAGCATATACTAAATTTTCTCCGTACATGAATTTTATATTATTATCCTTTATTGCTTTCTCAATTTTTTCAATTTTTTCTAAAACCTTTTTATACATATGACTTTTAGGAACTTCTTTTCCAACAAATTCCTTATCACTATCCTCTCCAAAATATCCCGTTAAAGGCTTTTCACATATCACATGTTTTTTATTCTGAGCGGAGCAGATTATCACATTATCATGAAGATTGGTAGGGGTACAAATATCTACTATATCTATATTAGGATCAGAGCATAACTCTTCAAAATTATTAAATACCTTGGGAATACCATATTTATTTGCAAATTCTTCTGCATTTTCCTTTCTTCTTGAGCAAACTCCCACTACTTCTGCATATGGTTCAATCTCTTTATAAGCGGAGATATGAATTTTTGCTATGAATCCCACTCCAACTAAACCTATTTTTACCCTTTCCATTTTAATTCCCCCTTAAGAAATTACTAAGATATCAGGCTTAATAAAGGTTATTCCTTCAATTTCCACCTTTAAAGTAGGGAAAATAACAGGTTTTGTAATCATAATAGGTCCCTTTTCCGTAGCTATAAATCC
>JAOADF010000141.1 GCA_026417425.1 Dictyoglomaceae bacterium | reverse complement strand
TCCTCTTATGAAGAAAAGTGTAAGAGTATTAGGGCAAGTAAAGAATCCAGGGATTTACGAGATAAAGGAAGGAGAAAGATTATTAGATGTATTAAACATGGCTGGGGGACTCAATGAAAGAGCCTCTCTTGTCGGCGCAACCTTAGAAAGACAGAGAGGTGGTAAAAGAGAAGTTATTGAGCTTGATCTTTTTAAATTATTGTATGAAAAGGATCTAAAAGCAAATATGTTGTTAGTGGATGGAGATACCATAACTATACCTTTAAAAGTAGATAAGGTTTACGTCTTAGGATATGTAAGGATACCTCAAGTATTAACATATGTTACTGAGGAGGCAAAAGTGGGAGAAGAGGGAGAGATAAGAGAAGGAGCAAAAATTAGTGAGATGATTAGAAGAGCAGGAGGAATATTACCTCAAGGAAGTCAAAGAAAAGTTCAGATCATAAGAGATGGACAGGTAATAAAAGAAGTAGATCTATTTAAAATATTGGTAAAGGGAGATACTACTGAAGAATCAATAAGATTAATTCCTGGAGATATTATATATGTACCTTTGATGGAAAAAAGTATAAAAATATTGGGAGAAGTAAAGAGTCCAGGGATCTATGAGATTAAAAAAGGTGAGAAGATAAAAGATGTTATAGAAATGGCAGGAGGACTGACAGTAAGAGCTTCTTTGAAGGGAATTATTGTGGAAAGATACATCACAGAGACGAAAAGAATTATAGAATTGGATCTTACAAAGCTTTTTAGTGGAGGAGACGAATCTTCTAATATAGAATTGGAAGATGGAGATATTATAAATATACCCATAAGAACAGAATAAATTTAGGAAAATGATGAGAAAAATTATAATCTTTTTATTTTTTATTGTTTTTTTGTTAAATATTAGTTCTTCTCAAGATAATTATTTCGGTAAAGCGATAGATCCTGAAAAATATATATTAGGACCTGGAGATAGATTAAGAATATATATAATTAAAGAAAAAGAATCTCCAGAAACTTTTGAGATAGAAATATCCCCAACAGGTTTTATATCCCTTCCAATGATTGGAAATATAAGAATCTCCGATTTGACTTTGAATGATGGGGGAAAGGAGATAGCAAGACAATTAATTAGAATATATCCCAAGAGTATTATCTCAATAGATTTAGTCTTGCCAAGGAGAATAAAGGTATTTATCAGTGGGGAAGTAGTAAATCCAGGAACTTATAATATGCTTGCATTAAGTAGATTAGATGATTTAATAAAGACAGCAGGAGGATTGAAATCTTCTGCATCCACGAGAGGGATACAAATAAAAAGAGGTAATAGAATAATAGAGGTTGATTATTTAAAATTTTTAAAAGAAGGAGACTTAAGTCAAAATCCCTTTATTGAGGAAGGAGATTTAGTATATGATCCTCTTATGAAGAAAAGTGTAAGAGTATTAGGGCAAGTAAAGAATCCAGGGATTTACGAGATAAAGGAAGGAGAAAGATTATTAGATGTATTAAACATGGCTGGGGGACTCAATGAAAGAGCCTCTCTTGTCGGCGCAAC
>JAOADF010000114.1 GCA_026417425.1 Dictyoglomaceae bacterium | reverse complement strand
CTACAAGCATAGATGAATAACCATCTTAATTATTCAAAATATGACTATGCAAACAAGAATACTGACAATTTTAGGAATGGATATAATGAGAAGACATTAAAAGGGAAGGAAGTTTTAAGATAAAGGTTCCAAGAGATAGGTAATCAGAATAGGATTAGAGAGTTTTGAGGAGAGATGGGAAAGGAAATATTCCTATGTAGTGAAGAGCTGGAGGGAGAACTGGTAATAATTATCAATACTTTTCCAGTATCCAGTAGAGATAAGAAGCTCGATATACACAACAAATCCCATAGAGAGTTTAAACAATCAAATAAAGAAGCTAACAAAGACAAAGGGAGTATATTCCAATAAGGAAACATTATTTAAGAGCCTGTATTTATCCATAAGAGAGGCAACAGTGAGATGGACAGGTAAGATATACAATTGGGCACCAATATTATACCAACTTTCCATATATATTTTAAAGAAACATTAGAGAAATACTTATAAATTAGAAGGTGAGAAGATAGAATATAGGAAAAATCAATATTATTAGAGGTTTTCATTAAATTATTGATAGCCCCTATTATTTTTTTACTTTGTATAGATATCTATTATCATATCATGTTTAAAAATCCTGAGAGATTATTACAATGAGATGTTCTTTATATTTTTGTATCTGTGAGAAAAACAGATAAATATCTTTCTCCAGTATCAGGAAGTATGACTACTACTCTTTTTCCTTCTCCCAAATCCCTTGCCACTTTTAAGGATGCAAAGACATTTGCCCCTGCGGATATACCAACAAATAACCCCTCCTCCTTTGCCAACTTTTGGGAGGTTTTTAATGCGTCATCACTATTTACCTGAATTATTTCATCAATTATTTTTAGATTTAAAACATCAGGAATAAATCCAGCTCCTATACCTTGAATTTTATGAGGTCCAGGTTTTCCTCCTGAAAGAACAGGACTTTCTGAAGGCTCCACAGCTATCACCTTAATTTCAGGATTCTTTTCTTTTAAAAACTCTCCCACACCAGTAATAGTTCCTCCTGTCCCTACTCCTGCCACAAAGGCATCAATTTTTCCTTCTGTTGCTTCCCAAATCTCTTTTGCTGTGGTTTCTCTATGAATTTTAGGATTTGCTGGATTTCTAAATTGCTGAGGCATAAAACTTCCAGAAATCTCCTTTGATAATTCCTCTGCCCTTTTAACCGCTCCAGCCATACCCTCTATTCCAGGAGTGAGAATTACTTCTGCCCCATAAGACTTAAGAATATATCTTCTCTCTAAACTAACAGTCTCAGGCATAACTAAAATACATTTATATCCTTTTACAGCAGAAATCATAGCAAGACCAATTCCTGTATTACCACTGGTAGGTTCAATGATTGTAGAACCAGGTCTTAAAAGTCCCTGTTTTTCTGCTTCTTCAATCATGGAGAGGCATATCCTATCCTTAACACTTCCTCCTGGATTAAAAGATTCTATCTTTCCAATAATTTCTGCCATTCCAAGCTCCACAATCTTATTTAGCTTTACCATTGGGGTATTTCCAATAAGATCTAACACACTATCTACTATCTTAGAATTACTATTCTTCTTTTTCATTCTCTTTCCTCCTAAAGTTCCTTTGATATCTTAGAAAAGATTTATAGGATCTTTCTCTTTTTAATCTCTACCATTTTGGTAATCTTAGTAGAGTATATTATAATAAAAAACTAAAACTGTAAAGAAGATGGACTATCTAATTTTAATGAGTTAAGTTCTTGAAAGTTTTAATTTCTTAAAAGGAAATAATTTTTAATCTTTTTGAGATTTCCTTTTTATTCTTTCCTGAATAGAGTCCCTTGTTAATTCTTTGATTACATCTGAGGATATCCATTTAGCACTTTTAGAATTAATTTTTTGAATTTCTCTTGCTACTTCAATAGCCTTCATATTTAAATTAGTATTTCTTTTGCCAATTTGTCTCAATGCCCAGCTTACTCCCTTTTTTACAAAATTTCTTTCATCAGTAGAGGCTTTTATTATTAAAGGAAAGAAGTTTTCAAGTATAGCTTTCCTATAAGCAATAGGAGTGTAGGAAAATAAGTTTTGGCATACCTGATCACATATTTCCCAGTAGCTAAATTCTTTTGCCCATTCTTCCATTTGATTTTCTTTAACTTTTTCGGGAATATCTATCATTGATGCAAGAATTCTTGTTTCCCTTGTATTTATTTTCCATAACTCTAAGGCAAGTTTATGGTTTTTCCCTACCTCTTTAGCTATCTTTCTTATGGTAGGAATGGATACTCCTTAGGTCTTTTCTGGATTAATTCCATATTTTTCCATCCCTTTGATTCCTTCCAGACTTGACAAATTTTCTAATTTTTCCAATATTTGACTTATAATATGACTTAATTTTTCCCTGCTCATATCATTAGATAAAAAGCACTTCTTTCTTACACATTATTTACAAAGAAAAGTCTAAAGTCCATATACCTATGTTTCCAACTCAAAAATATCATCATTTATTTTTATCTTCCCTTTTACATAATATTCTTTTGCTTCACATCTCTCATAATAAGACTTAATCTAAACATTTGCCATCTTCTCCTCGGAAAACTGTACAGAGCAAAGTTTATAATAAAGTCCTTTCTTTCTCATAAGTTCTTCGTGATTTCCTACTTCTATGATTTCACCCTCTTTTAATACAATTATTTTGTCCGCCCTCTTTACTGTGGAGAGTCGATGGGCAATTATTAAAATAGTTCTTGTACCTGCTAAATTGTTAATAGCTTTTTGAATTTCCCTTTCTGTTTCTGTATCTACCGATGATGTAGCTTCATCTAAAATAAGTATAGGAGCATTTTTAAGGACAGCTCTTGCAATGGCAAGTCTTTGTTTTTGACCACCAGAAAGTTTTATTCCCCTTTCTCCAATCTCTGTATAATATTTATTGGGAAGTTCCATTATAAAATCGTGAGCACAGGCAATCTTTGCAGCATTGATAACTTCTTCTAAAGTTGCATTATCCTTTCCATATGCTATGTTCTCAAAAATTGTTCCATTAAATAAAAAAACATCCTGCATAACCATGCTTATATTTTCATGTAAAGATCTCAAAGTAACATCCCTTATATCGATGTCATCTATCTTTATACTTCCAGAATTGGGATCAAAAAATCTATTTATTAAATACATGATCGTTGTTTTTCCTACCCCTGTAGGTCCTACAAAGGCTACCATCTCTCCCGGATTTATCTCAAAGGATATATTTTTCAGAACAGGAATATCAGAATTATAAGAAAAGGATACATTCTCGAAGGTAATTTTGCCTTTTACATTTTTCAATTCTATGGCATTCTCTTTTTCCTTTATCTCCGATTCTGTCTCCAGTACTTCAAAAACCCTTTCTGCTCCAGCTAATGCCTGTTGTAGATTTTCTAAAATTTGAGATAAGGAATTTATGGGTTGATAAAACATATTAAGATAAAGTAAAAATCCCACTATATCCTGAACAAGAACTCTTCCCTTTAAAGCCATTATTCCTCCTATGGATACAACTATCAAATTGCCAAGAGAGCTTAAAAATCCCACTGTAGGATGGAAAACTGCACTAAGTTTAAGGGCAGAAAGAAGAAAAGATATATGTTTATAAACCTTATCCTTTATCTTTAAATATTCCTTTTCCTGTTTATTGAAGAGCTGAATTTCTCTTATTCCAGAAAGATTATCCTGAAGATCCGCATTTAAATCTGCAATAGCCCTCTGAGCCTTTCTAAAAATGGGCATTATTTTTTTTGCAAAATAGGTGCTACTTAACAACAAAAAGGGTATGGGAATTAGTGAAAGTAAAGCCAATATGGTATTTATTTTAAAGAGAATTATCATTATACCTAAAAGGATAAGAAAATTAGAAAGAAGATCAGGAACTGCATGGGCGATAAGCATTTCTAAATTGGCAGTATCATTTACAACTCGGGACATAAGTTGACCTGTTTGTTTATCTAAAAAATATCTAAAGGAGAGGTTTTGAAGCTTATCATAAAGCATCATTCGAACGTCTGCGACAAGATTCCATGCTGCATAATGGGAAAAATAACTTCTTAGAAATTGAAAAATTATCCCCCCAATATAGGAAATAACAAGTAAAAGGGAGATTTTTACTATATACTCCTGGGCATTGGGATATTTATTTATATTGGTTACTACACCTACTAAGGATCTTATAAGCCAAGGACCTAAAAGATTAAGTCCTGTTATTGTTAAAAGACTGATAACAGATATTATAAGATATCCCCAATAGGGTTTTGCAATCTTAACAAGTTTTATCAAATATTTCAAATTTCACACCTCCAATAGTTAGCTATCAAAATATTTTAATATAAAAAATGCTTTCTTGTCTATGAAATCC
>JAOADF010000095.1 GCA_026417425.1 Dictyoglomaceae bacterium | reverse complement strand
TCCATCTTTATGCACAATTCTTCTTTTCTCATCTAATATTACTACTCCGGGATAATCTAAGTATTCCTTTGGTATGGGAATCTTAAGATATTCACTAATATCAGGCAAAGATATGGTCTCTTCTCTTAAATAGGAAAGATACTCTCTTAATTTTTGATAGCCAGGTTCAAGATCCAATGCCTTCTCAAAGAGGTTAATTGCTTTATCTTTTTCTCCCTTAAGATGACTAAGATTTCCCATGTTAAAATAAATTTCAGGATGATAGAGAGAAATATCCAAGGAATAATTTAAAATTTCATAAGCTTTTTCTTCTTCTCCTTTTGCTATAAATATTTCTGCTTTTTCTAAATATATCCATAAATCTGAGGGATCCTTTTCTTCAAAGATATTAAGAATTTTCTCAGAAATATCCCATTTTCCTAAGTTTTTAGAAAGATAATATAATGAATAAATTCCTTCCCAGTATTCTGAATCTTTTTCTAAAACCTCTTCATATTTTTTTATGGCTCTATCGTATTGATTCTTTGCTTCATACCATCTTCCCCTTAAATAATCTTTTACAAGACTTTCTTTATAATTTTCTTCTAAGAACTTAATATTCTCATCCGCCTCTCTTAACCATCCCCTTCTTAAAAATATTCTTGAAAGAATTGTTCTTACCTGAAAAGCATAGGGATTTTCTTTTAATGCGGACTTTAGGTAGTCAATAGCCTCCTCATATCTTCCATAGGAATAGCTGTATCCTGCAAGATATGAGAAGGTCTGAGTAAAGGATGGAACTTTATTAAAAGCCTTAAGAATTAATTCTTTTCCCTTTTCTTCTTTTCCTGTGTATAAATTTAACCTTCCAAAAAAGTAGTTAATTAGAGCAGAATCTGAATTAATTCTCTGAGCCATCTGAAGAAGACTTTCCGCTTTATCATAAATTCCCTTGTCCATTAAAAGATAGGCTGAAAATATATAATATATTGGTAAATAGCTTACTTCTTCTGCTAAAAGAAGCTCTGGATTTTCCTCTTTAAAATCAAAGATTCTTCTTGAATATCTTTGAGGCTCCTTGGAAAATTTTATATCAGGAATAGGTTTTTTTGAAGAATCAGTGATAGAAAAGAAAAATCCCCAATCTCCATCGGTATTAGCTACCTTTACTAAGATCTTATGCCATCCTGAAGAAAGATTTATCCTTAAAATATTTTGTCCAAAATATGAAGATCTTTCTGCATCCTCCTTTATATAAGGAAAATCATTAATCCAAAGGGCAACACTTTCAGAACTTCCTAAATTTATAAAAACCTCTTGACTCCTTGGCAAGTAAAGATAAGTAAGAGCATAAGCTACACCCCATTTATTGGGATATAATAAATTATAAAAACTTATATATCCAGTATTGGAATATTTCTTGGGAGAGAACCATTTTAATTCTACTCCTCCTTTTCCTACATAGGCCTTCTCTAAATCAATCTCCTTTTCAGGGGGATATTCTCTGTAAAATCCAGAATTTCCCACATTATCAAAGGGACCTATAATTAGCCATTCATCCACAAGCCCTTTATACTTCTTAAAGTTCTTTAATCCTTCTGTATCCCTTATGCTACTTAAGCTTCTCCAGTAAAGATAGTCCAAATATTCAGATCTTTCTTTATAATTTTCTAAAAGATTTTTAAAATATGGGATTTTACCAAGATCTTCCCACATTCTAATACCTAATAAACCAATGACATTATGCCAATAGGACTTTGAATTTAATTTTATTGCCCTCTCCCAATAATTCCATGCGGATTTAGGATCATCTTGAAATAGAGAAATTAAAGATAAACCAATATTTGATAAATAATTACCTTCCCTAGAAAGCCATATATTCTTTGCCAATTCCCAATTATTATTAAATAATAATTTCCATGGATCTTCCAAATCTTGAGAGAATATGGGAAGGACAATTAAAAGTATAAAGATTAAGCTAATAATAGCTTTTCTTTTCATATCTTATTCTCCCTTCTTAAAAATTCTATTCTTCTTTCTACTGCCTCTTGGGATACCATAAATATCTTAGATATTTTTGACGGATGAAGATAAAGGTATCTTTCTAATAAGAAATATGGTAAAAGTAAGGTTCCTGCAAAATTATTGGCTTGAATCCGCATTATTTTATCTTCTTCTAAGGAAAGGGAAGATTTATGATGCAAGAAGTAATGTCCGAGCTCATGGGCAATGGTAAATCTTTGTCTTGTTAATGGATGGCATCTATTTACTAATATAACTCCAGAATTATTAAAACTGCAGATAAATCCCGATGTATTCCCAAGAGAAGAGGATAATATTATTTTCAAGCCTAATCCATAGGCAATTAAATCGGGCTTTATTGGAGGTTTTCCTATGGAAAAATATAGAAGAATTTCCCTAACTAGCTCCTCGTACATTCTTTTTCTTCTCCAGAGACTCAATAAGTTGAATAATCATTTTTCTTTCTTCTTCATCTAAATTTGTATTTGCTCTTAAAAATACCTCTATACTTTCCTTTTCATTAATATCTTCTTCTTTGAAAAAGATAGCAGGATTTATACCAAAGCATTCTGCAATTTTTTCCAAGGCTTTTAAGGAGGGATTCTTTAATCCCCTTTCAATCAAGGATATATAGGAGAGGGAAAGACCTGTTTTTTTAGATAATTCTTCTAAGGTTAAGTTTTTTTCTTTTCTTAGTTTTCTAATTTTATTCCCAATATTCATAGTTTAATTTTAATCTTTAATCTGTTTTTTGTTAAGATATAATTTTCTGGTATAATATCTTTGTTTTAAATCCATGGACAAGAAGAGTATTTTACAAAGACTGAAAAGATTATTTTTGAGACAGAGTATTACTGAGGCAACCATCCTCATTACTCTTTTATCAACTTTTAGTAGAATCTTAGGCTTTTTAAGAGAGATGATGATTGCCGCCTTCTTTGGAGCAAGAAAATTTACCGACAGTTTCGTAGTAGCTCAGGCAGTTCCAGGCATTTTAGCAGGATTGGTTTCAGGCGCTCTTTCATCGGTTTTTATTCCCCTATATGCGGAATGGAAAGAAAAACAGGGAAAAAAAGAAGCGGAAAGACTTGCTAATATTCTTCTTTCAGATATTTTTATTATTCTTCTCATTGTAACAATCCTTTCCTATTTATTATCCCCAATAATTATTACTATACTTGCTCCAGGCTTCAATGAAGAAACAAAAAATCTTTCCATCTATCTTTCCTATATTATGCTTCCCTCCATAATCTTTTGGGGAACCTATGGATTAATATCAGGAATCTTTAACTCTCAAAGAAGTTTCTTTCTTCCAAATCTTTCAGGAGTAATAGGGAATGTTATATTTATTACTTTCATATTTATCCTTTATAAATCCTTAGGAGTTTATGTTCTTGCATGGGGCTCCTTAGCCAATGTTGTATTACAATATATTATTCTTCTTCCCTATCTCTCCAAGATTGGCTTTTCTTTAAAATGGGAGTTAAACTTCAAATATGAAGGACTTA
>JAOADF010000007.1 GCA_026417425.1 Dictyoglomaceae bacterium | reverse complement strand
TATCTCCAGCACATGAAGTATTAGGGGAGGGATTCAAATCTTTTAAGAGATGAAAAAGATAGTTCTTGCATCCAACTCTCCAAGGAGAGAATATCTTTTAAAATTAATAGGTTTAGATTTTGTAGTTTATCCTAGTAATATTGAGGAGGATGAAGGAAAAGACAAGAAATCTCCAAAGGAGATTGTATTAAAAAATGCAATGGAAAAAGCAAAAGTTGTATCTCAGGTTTTTCCTTTTGCTATCATTATAAGTGCTGATACTATTGTAGTTTTAGATGGTAAGATATTTGGAAAACCAAAGGATAAGGAATCTGCAATTGCTATGTTAATGAAATTAAGAGGAAAGACTCATCAGGTTTTTACAGGTTTAGTTGTTTGGGAAACTCCAGAAAATAGATATTTTACAAGAGTTGTGAAAAGCTTAGTAAAGATGAGGGATTATTCTCTGGAGGAGATTATAAACTATGTAGAAACAGGGGAGCCTATGGATAAAGCAGGAGCCTATGGAATTCAAGGAAAGGGAGCGGTTTTAATTGAAAAAATAGAAGGTGATTACTATAATATAGTTGGATTACCTTTAGCCCCTCTGTATTTAATTTTGAAAAAAGTAGGGGTTAAGGTTTTTTAAAATACACAAAGAAAGAAGGAGGATTTATGGCTTTTAATTTTTTAGCAAATATATTCTCAAAGGATTTAGGAATTGATCTGGGAACTGCAAATACAGTAGTTTATGTTAGGGGAAAGGGAGTAGTAATATTTGAACCATCAATGGTTGCTATTAGAAGACAGGATAAAAAAGTTATTGCAGTTGGAGATGAGGCAAAAAAAATGTTGGGAAGAACTCCTGAAGAAATTATTACCCTAAGACCTTTGAAGGATGGGGTTATTGCTGATTTTGAATCTGCAGAAAAAATGTTAAGATACTTTATTGAAAAGGTTCATAATAGAAGAGATTTTTTTGTCAGTCCCCGTATTGTTATAGGCATTCCTTCGGGAACTACTTCTGTGGAAAGAAGGGCGGTAATAGATACCGCATATCAAGCAGGAGCAAGGGATGTTCTGTTAGTTACAGAGCCCATGGCTGCTGCAATAGGAGCCAATATTCCCATATGGGAACCCTCAGGTAATATTATTGTAGATATTGGAGGGGGAACTACGGAGATTGCAGTAATTTCTCTTGGAGGAATTGTAGTAAGTAGTTCCATAAAGATTGCAGGAGATGAAATGGATGAGGCAATCATTCATTTTTTAAGAAAGAAATATAGCCTTTTTATTGGAGAAAGGACTGCAGAGGAGATAAAAATAAAGTTAGGGAATGTCTATTTTGGAAATGAAAATAAAGAATATATTGAAGTAAAAGGAAGGGATCTTATTACTGGAGTTCCAAGAACGGTAGAAATTTCATCAATAGAAGTAAGAGATGCATTAAGAGAAATTGTAAATATAATTGTTAATACTATAAGGGATACATTGGAGAAAACTCCACCTGAGCTCGCAGCAGATATTATGGATAAAGGAATAGTTTTAACAGGAGGAGGTGCACTTCTAAAAGGATTAGATGAATACATCTCTGAAGAGTTAGGAGTTTATACTTTTGTTGCAGAGGAGCCTTTATATTGTGTGGTGAAGGGGACAGGAAAAATTATTGAAGAGTATGAAAAATATAAACAGATTCTCCCAAATCTGAGTAGTTATTACTAATGAGCAAGAAAAAAAGACTAAAGTGGCGAATTTTAGCTTTATTTTTTTTAATAATTTTAATTTCTTGGGGAGAAGGATTTGTAGAACAAGGTATTGCGTATATTCAAGACTATTTTTTCAAGCTATTAATGAGCATAAGAGAATTCAGAAAAAATTTACATGATTATCTTACTATATATAAAAATTTACAAGAGGAAAAGGAATATTGGCAAAAAGAGGCTGAAAATCTATATAAAGAAAATATTAACTTAAAAATCTCCTTAGAGAATATAAAGAGAATGCAAGAATTTTCTTGGATTAAAAATTTTAAAATAGAAAATTACGAATTAATTCCAGCCTTCATAATTGGTAGAGATCCTCTCAATTGGAATTTAAGCTTTAGAATCAATAAAGGAAGAAGAGATGGGATAAAAGAAAATATGCCAATAATTTATAAAGATCAATTAATTGGCATAGTTGAATATGTTAGTGAGAATTATTCTGAAATAAAATCCCTATTTAATCCATCCTTTTCTGTTGGTGTTGTTATATATGAAACGAAGGATCAAGGGGTTATAAAAGGAGCATTAGATTATATGGAAATATCATATCTATTTTCTGATAATGGAATAAAAAATGGAGATCATGTGATTACTTCTGGAGTGGAAGAATATATTCCTTATGGTTTAAAGGTAGGATGTATTAATGAAGTTAATGAAAATTCAAATTATTTTTTACCTAAAATAAAAGTCTTACCTTTTTATGATTTGTCCCAATTAGAGGGGGTAGTAATTTGCAAAAAGCTTTAATTTTTGTCCTTCCTCCTATAGTTTCTTTACTTCAAAGTTTTTTCGTATTTGGATATTTTAGACCTTATATTTTACTTTTATTCTTCATATTTTTGTCCTTAAAAGGAATTTTTAAGAGAGAATTCCTTTTGTATTTTGCTTTTTGGGAGTCAATTTTCTCTCATAAGCCTTTTTACTTATTTTTAATATTCTGGTTGATTATGTATATTATAATGAATCTATGGAAGAGAAGGTTTTTTCTTGCTCATAAGAGTTTTTCCTTTATTTTGATACTTATATTTAGTTTATTAACTTCAATTTTTTGGAATTTTAATTCCTTTTTAAATATGAATATTCTTAAAAAAACTTTATTTTTTTCTACATCTAATTTAATAAGTTTTTTACCCTTTTATCTTTTCTTGCCAAAATATTTGGAAAGAATCGAATATGAAGAAACCTAAATTTTTTTTATATTTAATTCACATTTTATTATTTATCCTGGCTTTTAGGCTTTTTTATATTCAAATAATAAATGGAGATTTCTATGATGAGCTTTCACAAAGAAATTATCTTAAATTTATAATTATTCCCTCTCCTCGGGGACTGATTATAGATAGAAATGGAAATGTTCTTGCAACAAATAAAGTAAAATATTCAGTATATCTTGTTCCTCCTTACGAGTTTGAGAAAAATAAGTATAAAAACTTAGCAAAAATTCTCAATTTATCTTTTGAAGATTTAGAAAAAAATTTCAAAAAGATTGGGTCATATACACCTGCAATTCTTTTAAAGAAAAATCTTGATCATAAGGAGGTTTCTTTATTGGAAAGTAATAGAAAAAAATTGCCATTATTTATTATTAATATGGAACTTGAAAGGATCTATCCATATGGAAATATGGCTTCTCATATTCTTGGACATGTAGGGGAAATAGGAAGGGAGGAACTTTTAAATGGCGAAGATTTAGATTATTCCCTAGGAGATATGGTGGGAAAGTCTGGAGTAGAGAAAATATATGAAAGATATTTAAGAGGAAAGAAAGGTTATAGAAGCATAGAGCTTTTTTCAAATAGAAAAAAATATAGAATTCTTCCCAGTAAAGATCCTGAGTCAGGAAATACATTAGTTCTTACCATAGATAAAGATTTACAGGAGCTTGCAGAAAAAGTTTTAGGGGATGATGTTGGAGTAATAATAGTATCGGATCCTTGGAGTGGGGAAATCCTTGCTTTAGTTAGTCATCCTGATTTTGATCCCAATAAATTTGTTATGGGATTTTCACAAAAGGAATGGGACGAACTTATGAATAACTCAAAGAACCCTCTTAATAATAGGGCAATATCAAGTGTATATCCTCCAGGTTCAATATTTAAACTGATTGTTGCTCTATCTGTCTTAGAAAAGGGAAAAGTTTCTTTAAAAGAGAAATTTTACTGTTCAGGTGGAGTAAGTTTAGGGAAAAATTTTTTTGGTTGTTGGAGAAGCGAAGGACATGGTCGAATAGATTTTCTTGAAGGTATAGCCCAATCATGCAATGTAGTCTTTTATAATTTAGGTTTAAGGGTTGGACCTGAGGAAATATCAAAAATAGCTAAAGATTTTGGATTAGATGAAAAAACAGGAATAGATCTTCCTGGAGAATTAAAAGGATTAATACCCTCTCCAGAATGGAAAAAAAATAGATTAAAAGAATCCTGGTATCCAGGAGATACCTTAAATATGTCCATAGGACAAGGATATATTTTGACAACTCCTATGGAGATACATCTTATGATGAACATCATAGCAACGGAAGGTGTTGGATATAGACCTCATTTAGTAAAAAAAATTTTAAATTCTAATGGGGAAGTTATTAAGATATTTGAACCTGAAATTATAAAAAAAGTTTCTTTAAAACCTGAGAGTTGGAAGATACTTAAAGAAGGAATGAGATTAGTAGTAGAAAGAGGAACAGGAAGATCTGCGAAAGGGGAAATTTGGGTTATTGCTGGAAAAACGGGAACAGCACAAAATCCCCATGGAGATAGTCATGCATGGTTTGGAGCCTTTTTTCCATTGGAAAATCCAAGATATGTGATAACAATTTTTGTGGAACATGGAAAAAGTGGTGGAGGGAAATGTGCTCCAAAAGCACAAGAAATTATTAAGTACTTGGAGAAGAAAGAGGTTGAGAAGCGTGGGAAAGATAGTTATTAAAGGTGATGTAAAAGAAGGATTAAAACTTATTGTAGATCCTAATCTGACTTGGGAAGAGACTAAAGAACTTATATGGGAAGAATTAAGTAAGAAAGAAAGCTTTTTAAAAGGTTCGTCTATAAATATTGATTTAAAGAACAGAAAAATAGATGAGGAGGATTGGATTAATTTTCAACAGAAAGTTTTTAAAGAATTTGGTATAATGTTATATAAAGAAATTTTTACAACAAAATTGGAAGATAAAAATATAGCTCAAATCATCTTGGGACCTATAAGAAGTGGCCAAAGGGTATATTCCAAGAATAGCTTATTAATTATAGGAGATGTTAATCCAGGATCAGAGATATTAAGTGAAAAGAATATTTTTGTATTAGGAAAAATTAGAGGTTCCGTTTATGCGGGGATGGAAAAAAATAGAAAAGCTTTAATTTTTGGATTAAATTTGGATCCAGTACATATGCAAATTGCAGATGTAATTTGGGAGGAAGAAAAAATTTTAGATTCATCCTTTGGATATTGGGTATATATAGAGGATGAAAAGTTAAAAATAAGTATAAATATTTTATAGGAGGGTGAAAATGGGAAAAGCTTATGTAATAACTTCGGGTAAGGGAGGTGTTGGAAAAACTACAGCGGTAGCAAACATAGGGACAGGTTTAGCCATGAGAGGATATAACGTAGTATTAGTAGATACAGATATTGGACTAAGAAATTTAGATCTTTTATTGGGATTAGAAAACAGAATAGTTTTTAATATAGTAGATGTTGTAGAGAAAAGATGTCAGTTAAGGCAGGCATTAATAAGAGATAAGAGATTATCGAATCTTTATCTTCTTCCAGCTGCACAAACTCGAGAAAAGGATGCCATAAATAAAAATCAAATGATAGAAATAACCGAAAATTTAAGACCATCCTTTGATTATGTCCTTATTGATTGTCCTGCTGGAATTGAGCAAGGTTTTAAAAATGCCATTGCTGGGGCAGATTTTGCTATAGTCATAACTACACCAGAGGTTGCAGCAGTGAGAGATGCGGATAGAGTTATTGGTCTATTAGAGGCAAATGGATTTAAAGATCCAATGCTTATTATAAACAGAGTTAGACCAGATATGGTAAGAAGGGGAGATATGTTGGGGATAGAAGATGTCTTAGAAATTCTATCAATTAAGCTTTTGGGAATTATTCCTGAGGATGAGGAGATAATTGTAAGTGTAAATAAGGGGGAACCAATTATTTTTAATAATAATAAGAGTAAAGCAGGAATTGCCTTTAATCTAATAGTAAGTAGTATTTTAGGTGATAAAGTAGATTGGAATAATATATTTGTAGAACCAACCTTTCTAGATAAATTGAGAAAATTTTTTAATATTTAGGAGGGAAAAATGCCCATTTTTGATTTTGGGGGGAAGCATAAGTCTCCAAGGGACATAGCTAAGGAAAGGCTTCAAGTCATGTTAGTTTATGATAGAATTCATATAGATCCTGGATTAGTTGATGCCTTAAAAGAGGATCTAATTAAAACAATTTCTAAATATTCTAAATTTGATGTGGATAACTTAGCCATAGATCTCTCCAATAGAGATAATCAGGTAATATTAAGAATAGATATACCTATTAAAAGTTAAAAACCTCTAAATTGACAATATAACATTTTTTTGATAAATTAATCCCAAATTTATATCAAGAAAAGGAAGTCTATGATTTCACAAGAAACAAAGATTTTAGGTTTAATAGGCTATCCTTTGAAGCATTCCATATCTTTTATATTGCATAATTTTGCCTTTAAACAATTAAATATTCCTGCAATTTATTTAAATATTCCTATCCCTTTAGAAAATATTTCTAAGGCTTTAGAAGGCTTAAAATACCTTCCCCTTTATGGGTTAAATGTTACTATACCTTATAAAGAATTAGTAATTGCTTATTTAGATGAAATTTCTATTTTAGCCAAAAAGATAAAGGCAGTAAATACGATAACTATAAGAGATGGAAAATGGTATGGAGATAACACAGATGTGCCTGGTTTTATAAAAACCTTGGAAGATTTAAAACTTCCAAAGGATATCCCCTCTTTAGTGTTAGGAGCAGGAGGTGCGGGAAGAGCTGTAGTCTTCTCCTTAGCGGAATATGGAGTTCAGAAAATTTATATTACAAATAGAACAAAAGAAAAAGGAGAAAATTTGATAAAAGATCTGAAATATTATTATCCTTATATAAAATCTGAATATATTCCATGGGAAGATAAAGAATATTTTTCAGAAAATCCTTTTATACTTATAAACACAACATCTGTGGGTTTAGATGCAAAGACTTCACCTTTCAAAATAGATGAATTCTCCAATGAGAAGATCTATTTAGTATATGATATAATTTATAACCCTTTTAAAACTCCATTAATATTACAGGCAGAAAAATTTAAAATCCCATGGAAAAATGGCTTGGATATGCTTATTTATCAAGGTATTTATGCCTGGAAAAACTGGTTTGGATTTATGCCCTCTTTTGAACTTCTTAAGAAAGAAGGAGAAAGATATCTATGCGCTTTCTAACTGCTGGAGAATCTCATGGTCCATGTCTTACCGCAATAATTGAAGGATTTCCAGCAGGAGTAAGTATCTCTATTGATGAAATAAACAGAGAATTGGAGAAAAGGCAAAAGGTTTATGGAAGAGGAGAAAGAATGAAAATCGAAAAAGATGAAGTAGAGATTCTTTCAGGGGTTAGAGGAGGGTATACTTTGGGTTCACCAATAACATTAAGAATAAATAATAAAGATTGGAAAAATTGGAAAGAGATCATGAATATAGTAGGAGAAATTAATGAAAATCCCATAACTATTCCTCGCCCTGGACATGCTGATCTTTCTGGAGCTTTAAAATATCATTTTGAGGACATTAGAAATGTTTTAGAAAGAGCTAGTGCTAGAGAGACTGCGATTAGAGTTGCTGTTGGTGCCTTTGCAAAAATCTTTCTGAAAGAGTTTAATATTGAGACATTAAGTTACACCGAATCCATAGGTGGAATTGAAGATAAATTTGATAATATTTCTTGGGATGAATTGAAGAAAAGAGTAGAAGATTCTGACTTAAGATGGATAAATATTGAGACAGAAAAGGATGTTAAGAATCTAATTGATAGAACAAAAGAGGAGGGAGATACTGTAGGAGGCACTTTTATTGTTATAATTAGAAATGTACCTCCAGGGATTGGAAGTTATGTTCATTGGGATAGAAGATTAGATGGATTATTGTCTCAAGCTATTATAAGCATCCCATCGGTAAAGGGAGTGGAAATTGGAGAAGCATTTTTAATATCGAAAAAGAAAGGCTCTGAAGTTCTCGATTCTTTCATGGAAGAGGAAGGAAAGATTAAAAGGAAGACCAATTATATGGGGGGAATAGAAGGAGGAGTTTCCAATGGAGAAGATATAATAATTAGGGGGGCTGTAAAACCTATTCCTACCTTACGAAGACCATTATTATCTTTTGATTTGAAGGATAAAAAAATAAAGGAAAGCTTTTATGAAAGAAGTGATGTATGTGTTGTACCTGCAATATGTATCATAGCGGAATCAATGTCCGCTTGGGTTATCGCATCCGAATTTTTGAAAAAGTTTTCTGGAGATCATATTTGTGAGATAAAAAGAAGTTATGAAGAGTATAAAAGATATCTTGAGGAAAGAATATGGAAGAGATAAAAATAAATATTCCTCAGAATGAATATTCCATATATATTGGAAAGAATTATCTTTCCTCTCTTCCATATAATTTTTTCTCTTGTTCTTCTCTTTTCATAATTACCCATCCTTTTTTAGCTTGGCAATTTGGTGAAGAAATTAAAGAAGGTTTAGAAAAAAATAATATAAAACCTAATTTTGTATTTGTTCCTCCTGGTGAAAAAAGTAAATCCTTCAAAGAATTTATAAGAATTCAAAGAACTCTTGCCCAATCCAATGCGGATAGAAGATGTATTATAGTTGCATTAGGAGGAGGAGTAATAGGAGATTTAGCAGGTTTTGTTTCTGCAACCTATCTTAGGGGAGTAGATTATATACAGATACCTACCACTTTACTTTCTCAAGTAGATAGTTCTATTGGAGGGAAAGTAGGAATAAATATTCCTGAAGGGAAAAATCTAGTTGGAGCTTTTTATCATCCAAAAGTAGTTTTTATTGATATCAAAACTTTAGATACTTTACCTGAGAGAGAATTTAAAAGTGGTTTAGCAGAGGTCATTAAATATGGTATTATCCTAAATAAGGAATTATTTGAATTTTTAAATAAAAATAGCGAGAAAATATTAAAGAGAGATGAAAAATCCCTTATCTATATCATAAAAGAAAGTATTTTATGTAAAAAATATGTAGTAGAAAGAGATGAAAAGGAGAAAAATTTAAGAATGATATTAAATTTTGGACATACCATAGGACATGCTATTGAGGCTAAGGGAAGATTCAATAAGTTCTTACATGGAGAGGCTGTTGCTATAGGTATGTTATTAGCTACAAAAATAGCTTATCTTCTTAACTATTGCTCAAAAGATACTTATTTTAAAATAAGGGATCTTCTATTGAAATTTGGTTTTAATTTAAATTTTTCATATAACTATTCTTCTTTATATCCATATATTATGAGAGATAAAAAGGCTTTATCTAAAAAACTTAGGTTTATTCTACCTTTAAAAATTGGAGAGGTTTTTATCAATGAGGATGTACCTTTAGAAATAGTGAAACAAGTTATTGATAAAAAGGAGGATTTAAAAAAATGATAATAGTATTAAGACCTACCGCTACTGATGAGGATATTCAGAAAGTAGTTGAGAAATTAAAAGAATTTAATTATGGAGCTCATATATCAAGGGGAGAGACACGAACTGTAATTGGAGCTATTGGCGAAAAGAGAATGGAAGAAAAGATTTTAATAATGGAACAAATAGAAGTTTT
>JAOADF010000004.1 GCA_026417425.1 Dictyoglomaceae bacterium | reverse complement strand
CTAGTGTAATATTTGGATCATCTAATTCTTCTTTCTTGAATCCTAAATGCCCTCCTGCCAAAGGTCCTTCTACAACAAAAGCATCGGGAACATAATTAAATTTATCTATCCAGGTTTTTGCGATAATTCTTGCAGCCCTACTTGAAGAAACAATAGGAACTAATTTTGTCCTACTTTCCTTTGTAAGATATTTAGGTAAATCCAAAGGTAAGCCTGCACCTGCAAAAATAATATCTACCTTCTCCTCTATAGAAGTTTTTACCATGTCTATAAAATTTGTTAAAGCAACCATAATATTCACACCAATTATTCCTTTTGTTTTTTCTCTTGCCTTCCTAATCTCTTTTCTTAATGCCCTGATATTTGCTTCTAAAAAATTATTTCCAAAGTCATGTTCCAGCATACCAATACCTGCAGTAGCTATAACTCCAATTCCGCCTTCTTCCGCTACTGCAGATGCTAAACCTGAAAGGGAAATTCCTACAGCCATTCCTCCTTGGATTATCGGAATTCTTGCAACTAAGTCTCCAATTTTTAAACTTGGAATTTTCATAATGTAAATCTCCTTAAAAATTTTTATAATTTTTATTATACTCTTTAAATTTTAAAAATAAAAATTTTTTTGATTTTTTAAATTAATGGTTCATAGGGGAGTATATTTATTTAGGTAAAGAATTTTATCTAAACTAAGTCTCTGAGGTCTTATCTTTTCTCTTTCTATTTGATCTTCACTTAATAATGGATTAATTTTTTCTGTTTTTTTTCCAAAGACTAATAAAGTAATAACAGTCATATCCTTTGGAATATCAAGAATCTCTTTTACCTTTTCCTCATCATAACCTGCAATGGGATGGGCAACTAATCCTAACTCTACAGCTCTTAAAATCATAAAACCTGTTGCTATTCCTGTATCAAATAATGCATATTCCCTCTCTTTTATTACACAGTCCAAATCCTTTTTAGTAAATACCACAACAATAAGAGAGGAATTGGTTGCCCATTTATTTCCTGATGATAATGCGGTAAATAATTTCTCTAATACTTCTCTTTCATATACAAATATAAATCTCCATGGTTGATTATTAAAACAAGAAGGAGAAAGACTAGCTTTCTCTCCTAAATCTTTTATTAATTCCTCTGTTATCTCGATGGGTTCTATTAATCTATAAGCTCTTCTATTATATATGGCATCTTTAACATCCATATTTTAAACCTCCCTTTTCTATTTTATATCTAACTCTAAATTATTTTAAAAGACAATATTTAATTAGTATATACCTATATATAAATTTTTTTAAGAAGAATTTCTGGATTAACCCTTTTAAATTTGCAATATAAATATTTCTAATGTATAATTTTACAAAAGTTAAAGGCTAAGAATGGGAGTAGTAGCCACCATAAGCAGGATTCAGAGAGGCTGGGAAAAGGTGTGAGCCAGCTATCCTGTAGGTGGTGAATGGACCCGGGAGCTTTGGACCGAAAAAGGGAATAATATCCTTGAGTAGGCTCCAACGGATGATGCCACCGTTATCAGGGCAAAGGGTATCGGAGTAAGGATAATCTCCCGTACCCAAAAAGAGAGAGGCAATGATGCCTAAGTAAGGTGGCACCACGAGAAAAAAAGCCTTCTCGTCCTTTAATGGGCGAGGAGGCTTTTTTATTTAAAAACTTTTTTAAAGGAGGGTTCTCTATGGAGATCAAGAGGAAAATTTTATTAGAAGAAGAGAAGATTCCAAGGGAATGGTATAATATCTTAGCAGATCTTCCTTTTCCTATGCCACCAGTCTTACATCCTGCCACAGGAAATCCTGTAGGTCCTGAAGATTTATCTCCCATTTTCCCTATGTCCCTAATTCAACAAGAAGTGAGTACTGAAAGGTATATTCCCATTCCCGATGAAATTTTAAGAATATATAAAATGTGGAGACCTACCCCCCTATATAGAGCATTGAGCTTAGAAAAATATTTAGATACTCCTGCCCATATATATTACAAATATGAAGGAGTAAGTCCTCCAGGAAGCCATAAACCAAATACTGCTGTAGCTCAGGCTTATTTTAATAAATTAGAGGGAGTAAAAAGATTAACCACAGAAACAGGAGCAGGACAATGGGGATCCGCCTTAGCTTTTGCTTGTAATCTTTTTGGATTAGAATGTAAAGTTTATATGGTAAAGGTAAGCTATTTTCAAAAGCCTTATAGGAGATCTCTCATGGAAACTTGGGGAGCAAAGGTTGTTCCCAGCCCAAGTCCTGATACAGATTCAGGAAGAAAGATCTTAGAAAAGAATCCAGAATCCTTAGGATCTTTAGGAATTGCTATTAGTGAGGCAGTAGAAGATGCAGTAAAAAGGGATGACACCAAATATTCCTTAGGCAGTGTATTAAATCATGTTCTATTACATCAAACAATAATTGGAGAAGAAGCTTTATTACAAATGGAAATAGCTGGCGAATTTCCCGATGTAGTGATTGGATGCGTAGGAGGAGGAAGTAATTTTGCAGGAATTTCCTTTCCATTTTTAAGGGAAAAATTTAAAGGGAAAAAAATAAGGGTCATTGCAGTTGAGCCTGAATCATGTCCCAGCCTGACAAGAGGAGTTTACACCTATGATTTTGGAGATACAGCAAAAACTACTCCTCTCATAAAAATGTATACTTTAGGACATAACTTCATTCCCCCAGGAATCCATGCGGGAGGATTAAGATATCATGGGATGGCTCCTATTGTTAGCGCTCTATATCATAATGGATTTATATCTGCTGTAGCCTACCATCAATTAGACGTTTTTGAATCCGCAGTAATTTTTGCAAGAACCGAAGGAATAGTTCCTGCACCCGAATCTGCCCATGCCATCAAAGCAGTAATTGATGAGGCAAAGGATGCAAAGGAAAAGGGAGAGAAAAGAGTAATATTGTTTAATCTTAGTGGTCATGGATTTTTTGATCTTTCTGCCTACGATCAATACTTTGCAGGGAAATTAGAAAACTTTGCATATCCAAGAGAAAAAGTAGAAGAAGCATTAAAAGATTTACCAAGGATATAAATTTTAAAGGTGGGGAGCTACTCTTCTCAGCTCCTCACCTTTTATAGAAAGATACAAATCTCCCAATTCAATTCTTTTTATTTTTTCTTTTTCTTGAAAAGGAGTAAAGATTCTTAAAATATTATTATTAAAATCAACCATTTCTAAAATTCCAAGAGCTAAAAGATTTTCTCTTTCTCCAAAAAGTCCTACCAGTCTATTCTTTAAAATATCTCCCTTATTTTTATCAACATATTTATTTATGGAATAGATAAGAAAAGAAGGAAGGTCTATAGTGTTTCCTTTAACAAAATATTGATAAAATCTTTTTTCTCTAAAAGCTTTCCTCTCTTCCCAAGATCTTTCTCTTGCTAGATTACTTCTTGGAATAATAAAAAATTCTGAAGAAAATCTTTGAATAATTCTCAAAAAACTTTCTAATTCATTTTCTTTTCTAATTAATACAATATGATCAGGTTTTAATAAAGAAAGCTTGTAATATTTCAATACTCTACCCAATCTTCCCAAGATAAGTCCACATGTATTTAAGATAATTAATTCACATCCAAAAGATTTTGCCTTATCTACTAAATTTTTTACTCCCACTATAAGGGGCAAAAGATGTCCCACAGGAGATGTAGAGCCTACAAAATACCAGTCAAAGATTGAAAGCTCTTCAAATTTTTGAAAATCTTTTTCGGGAATACTCAGACTTACTGTTGTGGGAATCCCTATTTCGCTTTGTCCCAAATCACTATTTACTATACCAATTTTTAAATTATTTTTTAAAGCTTCTTTAGCTAAATAATACACAAAGGAACTCTTCCCAACATCAGGAAGTCCTAAAACCACTACTAACCCCTTTTGTTCCATTATTTTATTTTTTATTCTTTCCCAAGGAGAAGGAATATCTATCATCAAAATTCTGTATATTGGGGAGCATTTTTATAGAGATCTTCAATTTTATAAAATTCTCGAGCCTTTTGAGAAAATATATGGACAATAAAATCATTATAATCCAATAGGAGCCATCCACTTCCTTCTTTTCCTTCTATACCTCGAGGTCTATATCCTAATTTATCCATCTCCTCCTCAATTGCTCTCTGTATTGCCCTTCTTTGAGTAGGAGTCATCCCAGTGCATATTATAAAAAAATCTGTTATTCCCGAAATGTTTGATAAATCTAAAATTATAACATCACTTCCCTTTTTATCTAAAATTAAGCGAGCAACATGAAATGCCTTCTCTTTACTATCCAAAAATTTCCACCCCCAAATTATAGTTTGTTCTCTTTATTTATAAGAATTGATTTTTTCCATTCCTTAATCTTATTAAAGTCAGGTATAATATAGCTTATTCCATTAATCTGTTCAGGAATTCCAGGAACCATACTCATATTAATATTTTGATTCTCAATATTAAAAAATTTTGAAGCTAAAAACAAAGCTTCATAGAAGGAAATATTTGTCTCAATAGTGGATCCAACTAAATTTATGTAGTGGGGAAGATCCGTTAAAGTAATCTTTTTCTTTATTTGATAATATAAAGCCTTTAAAAATTTTTGTTGTCTCTCTATCCTACCTATATCCCCTAAAGGATCATGTCTAAACCTAACATAACTAAGAGCTTCTTTGCCATTAAGATGATGCTTCCCGGGACTTAATCTTATATAAAGTTTATCAGTTCGATCAGTATAATACATTGGTTTCTCAACCTCGATATCTATTCCTCCTATGGCATCAATTAATTTTTCAAATTGTTGAAAATTCATCTTTGCATAATAGTTTATAGAAACTCCTAAAAATTCCTCAACTGTTCTTATTGCGAGATCTACCCCTCCATAATGATAAGCATGATTTATCTTATCATAGCCTATTCCAGGAATTAAAACCCTTGTATCTCGAGGAATGGAAAGAAGATCTATCTTTTTGTCATTTAAATTTAAAGAGATAAAAATTATAGTATCGCTTCTCCCCTTATCTTCCTTTCTTTCATCAACTCCAAAAAATAGAATATTTATTCTTTCCATTTTTCCTAAAACCATCTCCGTTAACTCTACAGGATCAAGGGAAGGAAAAGAACGACTGGGAATATAACTATAACTATTTTGAATATAAAAATATCCTCCTACGCCCACTATAATTATAAGTAGTAAAAATATTACTATGCCCAATAATAAAATCTTCCATTTTCTCAACTTTTATTACCTCCATTAATTCTTTTAAAAGAAAGACCCCTCAAAAGAGGGGTCCATTTCAATTATAATATTAAAAAGTTACTTTCTAAAATAAAGAGAGAGTCTCATATTAAAATAAGTTTTAACCATTGGTAACCAGACAAAGAATCAAAAAAGGATTTAAGCATGATTAATAACGAGCTCTTCTTTCTCTTGGTCTTTCCTCCCTTGGTTTTGCCTCGTTAACTATTATCTTCCTTCCTTTAAAATCAGAACCGTTCAAAGCACTGATCATTTTTTCTGCAGAACCATCATCGACTTCTACAAAACCAAAACCTCGGGATCTGCCCGTATTTTTGTCAGAAATAATTCTTGCAGAAATTACATTTCCGTAACTTGAAAATACGTTCTTTAATTCCTCTTCAGTTGTAGACCAAGGAAGATTTCCTACATATAAAGTCTTACTCATCTCTCACCTCAGGAAATTTTTTAAAATTTGAGAGCTTTAAGGGAAACTCTCGGAACCTTAAAATTAAAAAATTCTTAAAAACAAAATTGGTACCTCGGCAAACTTCACCTCTCTTTCTTTGAGAAATAAAAAAACCTAAGATTCCTAAAATCTTAAAAACCTTAGGTTTTTTGCCCCAAAATCTTACCTTCAAGAAACAAAAATCTTTAACCATCTTTAACCAAGACAAATTTTAACATGATTTAATCTTGTTGTCAAAAAGAGAAAACTTTAAATATACTTCCAAAATTTAATATTATACTTCTTTTAAGGTTTCTCTTAAAATTAATCTTGCAGGAATTAAAATTCTTTTACTTTGTAAAGTTTTTCCGGAATATATACTATTAATTATATGAATAATCTCCAAAATAATGCTTTTTACATTCCAATCAAAGGTGGTAAGAGGGGGAATTACTTCATTTGCTAAAGGTATATTATCACAACCTATAATTGAAATTTCTTCTCCAATTTTAATCTTGCTTTCTCTTAGTCTTTGCATCAACCCTAATGCCATCCAATCATTAGCTGTAAATATTCCTAAGGGCACTTTAAACTTTTCGAATTTTTGAACAATAGACTCGCCAAGTTCATAACCAGAATTCCAATTCATTTTACCTTCAATAATTTCATAGAAGACTTTTTTTTCACTTCTTAATCTGTCAATAAAGCCAAGTTTTCTTAGGTAAGGAGCAGTATATTTCTCTGGACCAGCTAAATGGATTAAATTTTTATAACCATATCTTATTAATATATCTCCCGCAGTCCAACCAATTTTATAGTCATCAATCGATACTTGAATTATCTCTCCTTGAGTTAAATATTGCTCAATAGTTATTATAACATTATAGAATTCTTTTATTTTCTTCATTAAATTCTCATTGATAAGACCAACAATAATTAAGGGAATATCTTTATTAGTAGTTAAATTATCAATATCGACAAATACTATATTTATAGCCTCCTTGGAGGAAATTGATGTTAATTCCAAGAAAAATTTTGTATAAAAGGGATCATTTTTCTTAATATCAGGAGAATATATCATGTGAATATTTTTATCTTTTAACTTAGGTACTATATATGTTCCTTTTCCTTGAAATTGGATTATTAATCCACTGTTTATGAGTTCTTTTATAACAGAACGAATAGTGGTTCTACTAACATTATACTTCTCTGCTAAATCTCTCTCAGAGGGAATTCTAACATATTCCTCTTTTCTGTTTTTCTCAATAAACTTCAAGAGTTCGTCTTTAATTCTTTCTTTAATCAATGGAGATATTTTCATAAAATTATCTCCCTTTTACCAATTTATGCCATTTGAATACCAATTTAATTAGAAAGGTATCACACTCAAGAAAAATTGTCAATAAAATAAACTGAAGTTTGCTGGTAGATAGATAAATAAAAATAAATATTTATGATTATTAATCCTTCTTTTCTCTCAAAGATTTCAACTTCATACTAAATATCTCTTGGATATAAGTTCCTTTCCAATTTACCAACATTTATTTTGTTTTTTTATGGTTGAGAGATCATAATAATCAATGGAATAGTATTTTAAGATTTTTGAATGTATAGTTAAAGCCAATATCTATGGGGCTAAACATCTTATGAGAATTTTAATGAATTTTCATATGCAGGATAAGACACATCTTTATATGAGAAGTAAACTTCAATAAATTTATTAATTCAACCCCATATTTTTTAATTTTCAGTGATATTTATGAAGGACCTACTCAAGTAGTATAACTTATTTATTAAGAATTTGTCTATATTTCTTAAGGGTTTTACTTATCTCTATACAAAAGCCCTATACAATAAGAATAAAGAATCATATAATTTAGAAAGAATAAGAAAAATGGGGGTTTATGCTTAGATTTATAACTTTTTGTGAGGTAAAATAAGGATCAAAACTACTAATGAAAATTTCAGTGTAATTACAATCCTGGGACTTAATATTTTCTCAGAAGATCTCCATAAAAAATATAAGATAAATTGAAGGGGGTAAGAATATGAATAAAGAATTTGTCGATATTAGTGATAATTTAGTTATCTTAAATTTATCAATAGATGACTCTGAAATTGCAACCTTTTTAAGAGAATTTAAAGAAGAAGAAAGAATAAATATAGCCAAGAGAGTATTCAAGATTGGAGTTTTAGCTATGAATAGTGCTCTTTTTAATGGAACATCTCTTTTTATTAGGGAATCTCTAAAAAATTGGCAAATTGAAACCAATAATGTAATAACTGAGATCTTAAATAAAAACAAAGAGTTAATTTTAAAAGAAATGGCAAATTGTGTAGAAGAAAATATATCCAAAAATATAACCTATAGATTAGAGGATATTACAAAAAACACATCAGAAAGAATAAGAGAAAAACTTGAAGATGTACAAAAGAGAATAGATCCAAATCATCCTGAAAGTTATCTAAAGGTTATTAATGAAGCCATTGAAAATATTAAAAAAAGAATTCAATCCAGATATAGAAGGATCATATCTGTATAAGATTAAGAATGTATTAAATGATTTTTATTCTTTTGATGGTCCTGCCTATAAATGTATCTATGATTCCCTTGATAAAATAGGAAAGAATCTAATCAATCCCCTAAAGGAAATGCTTGATAAGATCGATAATACTATGATTAGAATTGGAGAAAGATTACAAATCGGTCATCTCCAAAGAGGTCATGCCTTTGAAGAAGATGTTTTAAGATTACTTCTCGAAAGAATTTCCGCAATAACAGGAGACGAAATTGTACATGTTGGAAAAGATAGAAGGTCTGGAGACTGGATTATCAAGGTTTATTATGG
>JAOADF010000111.1 GCA_026417425.1 Dictyoglomaceae bacterium | reverse complement strand
TTTCTATCTCTATGGGTTCTCCCAATAAGTTTAAAATATTTTCATTTTCTCTTTGAATTACTTCCCATAGGGCTTGTCCTACTTGTCCACCACCTAAGAATCCAATTTTCATTTTTGCCCTCTAACTAAATCTTCAAATTTGTCTCTCTCTACCACAAGATAATCTTTTCCATTTTCTACCATAACTACTGCAGGTCTTAAAACAGCATTATACCAAGTAAACATCGAGAAGTTATATGCTCCTGTAGAAAGAATTACTACTAAATCTCCAAGATTTGGCCATGAGGCTTCTACTTCTTGAATAAGAATATCACCTGATTCGCAATGTTTACCTACCAATCTAAATGATTTCTTTTCATTATTCTCTTTTAGGAATAAAGGGGTATATCTTGCTCCATATAAAGAGGGTCGAATATTATCAGACATTCCTCCATCTACCGCAACATAGTTTCTTATGTTAGCTATTGTCTTTCTACTCTCAACTCTATATAAAGTAATTCCTGCTCTTCCCACTAAAGATCTTCCTGGTTCACATATAAGAGTAAAGGAATAGGGAAATTTCTCTTTAAAAATTTCAGATACATATTTAGCAAGATCTTCCACATAAGGGGGTGAATCTTGAGGTGTATAAGCTATTCCTAATCCACCCCCAATACTTATCTCTTCTAAATTAATTCCTAATTTTTTAATCTCTAAGCCAACCTCGATTAGAATTTCCGCAAGTTTCACATAAACATTTAAATCAAATATTTGAGATCCAATATGAGAATGAATACCTTTGAATTTTATAAATGGTTCATTTTTTAGAGAAGAAATTAAAGAAAGAGCATCATTTATAGGTAAACCAAATTTGGTATCCATCTGTCCTGTTCTAATAGATTTATGAGTGTCCGCCTCGATATTAGGAATTATTCTTACTAGTATATTAACTTCTTTATTTTTTTTATTTACTAAAAATTTTATCTTCTCAATTTCATCAAAATTATCGACAATTAAAGCATAAATATTCTCTTCAATTGCATATTCTAATTCCTTTAAAGTTTTAGCATTTCCATGGAAATATATTTTTTTAGGATTTACTCCTGCTTTCCTTGTAATAAAAAGTTCTCCAACTGTTGATACTAAGAAACCTAAACCTTCCTTATTAAAAATTCTTATTACTTCTAATATGGGTAACGCTTTTACAGCAAACAGAACCTTAAAAGGAACATGAGAATGATTAGACCAAGAATTTATATAACTTTTTGCCTGTTTTATTAATGTTTCTTTATCTAAAATATATAAAGGAGTTCCATACTTTTCTGCTAAATACGAGATAGAAATTTCAGCAATTTCCCAAATTTCATTTTTCTTTTTCATAGTTATTGGTAGTAATTGCTCATTACTCGTTAACATAAACAGGACTCCCTACATCTTCTTGTTTTACATAATCATAAAATATCTTTCTCAACTCCTTTGTTATTTTACCAGGTTTTCCATCTCCTATAATTCTTTCGTCTATTTTTACTACCGGTACAATTTCCACAGCAGTTCCTGTTAAAAATACTTCATCTGCATTATAAAGATCATATCGGGTTAATAAATTTTCTTTAACAATAAGTTCTAGGTATCTTGTTGCAAGTTCTATAACAACTCCCCTTGTTATCCCTGCTAATGCTCCAATATTTACGGGAGGAGTATAGATTACTCCTTTTTTAACTGTAAAAACATTATCTACTGTTGCCTCAGTTACAAAACCTTGATGGTTCAACATTATGCCTTCCGAAGCACCTGCAAGTCTTGCTTCAATTCTTGCTAAAATATTATGTAAATAATTCAGAGACTTTATTCTTGGATCTAAAACATCTGTTGGAGATCTTCTTGTAGCTACAGTTACTGCTGTTAAACCCTTTTCGTAGACTTCTTGGGGAAATACTCTTATTTTATCAGCAATAATAATTACCGTAGGATTACTAACTTCCCAGGGATCAATTCCGAGACCAAAGGAACCTCTGGTAACTATTAATCTTATATAGCTATCTCTAAGATTATTTACTCTTACCGTTTCAATAACCGCACTCCTCATTTCTTCAAAAGAAAGAGGAATTTTTAACCAAATAGCTTGAGCGGATGCATATAATCTTTCAAGATGTTCATCTAATTTAAATATTCTTCCATCATAACATCTAATTCCTTCAAAGACACCATCTCCATAAAGTAATCCTCTGTCATAAACAGAAATTGTTGCTTCTTCGGTAGGAAAAAATTTCCCATTTATATACACTAACCCCATTTTACTCACTCCCTTTTTTGAGGTAAAATTATATAACTATTGATGTGAAATTTCAATAAATTTTTTGGAAAAATTTATAGAAAATGATATAATGTCTAAATATATTAAACCTGCTCCAAGCTTGACTTGGGGCCAAAAAAGTCCAAAGGGAGGTAAAAGATGAGAAATTATGAATTGATGTGTTTAATTCGTCCAGAGCTGACAGAAGATGAGATACAAAGTTTATCTCAGGAGATACAAAAGGATATGCAAAGTTTGGGAGGAGAAGTTAAAAATGTTGATTTATGGGGTAAGAGAAATTTAGCTTATCCCATAAAGAAGAGAAAGGAAGGCTATTACATAGTCTATAACTTTCTCTTTGCTACTACCCAATTAAAAGAATTAGAAAGGAGATTAAAATTAAAAGAGGATGTTTTAAGATATTTATTAATCCTTAGAGATAAAGGGGAATAAACAAATGTTAAATAAAGTTCTTCTTATAGGTCATTTAACAAGAGATCCAGAAATGAGATATACTCCAAGTGGGATACCTGTTACTACTTTTAGAATTGCTGTTAATAGACCAAGAAATAGTAAAGGGGAACAGACTGCTGATTTTATTGATATTGTAACTTGGAGAAAGCTTGCGGAGATTTGTGGGGATTATTTAAAAAAAGGAAGACTTGTAGCAGTTGAAGGAAGTCTGAGAACCCGTTCTTATCAAACGGTGGATGGACAAAAGAGAAGAGTAGTGGAAGTTGTAGCTACAAGTGTTCATTTTCTTGGGAAAAAGGAGGAAACTCCAGTGGTTGTTGCTGAAGAAATCTCTGAAGCTATTGGGGAGATTAGTGATGAAGAAATTTTAGAAGAAATTCTTGAAGAAGGTGAGGAGGAAAAGCATGAATAATTCTAAAAGTGTTAAAACCCAAGAGTTTCGAAGACCAGTATTTAAGAAAAAACATTGTGTTTTTTGTAGTGAAAATATAAAAGATATTGATTATAAAAATGTGGAGCGATTAAAAAGGTTCATGACGGAAAAAGGGAAAATTTACCCAAGAAGGGTAAGTGGAAATTGTGCTAAACATCAAAGGCAATTAAGTCGTGCTATAAAAAGAGCAAGATATATAGGGTTATTACCTTATATAGTGAAATAATCTTTGGGGAGGTAGACTCCCCAAGGAGGATTAGATGATAAACAAAAGTACCAAAGCAATTGTTGAGGGAAGTTTATTAGCAGGAATTGCGGTAATTATTTTTTGGCTTTCATACTTTATTTTTCCATTTATTTTTTTATGTTCCCTTCCCTTTCTATTTTTAAGTTATAAATGGGGATTTAAAATAAGTCTTATATCTCTTATAGTTTCTTTGGTAATTTCAAGTCTATTTCTAACTTTCTTAAATGCTCTTTTTCTTTATTTTCCCTCAGGAATTTTAGGTATAGTATTAGGTATAGGGATAAAAAGAAATTTAAGTTTAGGTAAACTATTCCTTTTAGGAGGAAGTATAAATTTAATCTTAGAAGTTTTAACTATTTTAGGGGGAATGTTATTATTTAAAATTCCTTTTGAGAAAGTTTTAGGAATTGATATTATGAAGGAAAGCTGGAAGAATTCTTTAAATTTCATAAAATCATTTTTAGATGAGAATTCTATAAAAGATTTAATGGGAAATCAGGATCAATTTTTTAATTTTTTAAATATCATAATTCCATCTCTCTTAATTCTTTCTTCATTTTTTCAAGTAGTAATAAATTATTGGATTGCTCAGAAAATTTTTATAAGATTTAAACTGAATATAAAACCTTTACCTTCTCTTGATACTTTAAGAATTCCCAAAATACTTTGGAATATTTTATTTGTTATTCTAATTTTTTCCTTTATTTTATCTCTTTTTACCCCTCTTGGTATTAATATTTTTAATAACGGAGTATTTCTTTTGCAATTTTTATTAATTCTTGAGGGATGTTTTGTCCTTTGGAGCCTTTTGAAAAAATATATTTATTCTAAAATTATGAAAATTTTTATAATTTTTCTTTTTATATTTAACCCTTTTTTAACATTTCTACTTTTTATCGTAGGAATTATTGACATCTTTTATCCTATACGCGAAAAATTTTTGTTGAGGGAAAAATTATGAAAAAATATAAAGTCTTACTTTTAAAAGATGTGGAAGGACTTGGAAAAAAAGGTGAAATAATAGAGGTTAGTGATGGCTATGCACGAAACTTTCTTTTTCCTCGTGGACTAGCAAAGGAAGTTACTGAAAGAATGATAAAGAGTATAGAGGAACAAAAATTATTACAACAGAAAAAAGAAGAAAGAGCTATAATTAAATTTAGGAAAGAAAAAGAGCTATTAGAAAAAGAAACTTTCGTGATAAAAACAAAAGTAGGTGAGAAAGGGAAGTTGTTTGGGGCAATTACTTCTAAGGATATAGTTGAAGAGATAAATAGAAGATGTAAAATTTCTGTAGATAAAAAACAAGTTTTATTAGAGGAGCCCATAAAGAATATTGGGAAATATGATATTGAGATCAAGCTTCATCACCAAATTATTGCAAGAATTAGATTGGAGGTTATTCCAGAGTAAAAATGAAAAATAAAGAAGAAATATTAGGAAGAGTTCCACCTCATAATGAAGAAGCAGAGCAAGCTGTATTGGGAGCAATGCTTCTTTCAAGGGATGCTATTGCAAAAGTAATAGAAGTATTAAGACCAGAGAGTTTTTATTATGAACATAATAGTATTATTTTTAGAATAATTATTGATCTTTTTGAAAAAGGGCTTCCTGTAGATTTAGTTTCTGTAACTGAAGAATTAAGAAGTAAGCAACTTTTAGAAAGGGTAGGGGGGAGTGTCTACTTAACCTCTTTGTTGGAAGTTGTTCCTACTGCAGCAAATGTGGAATATTATTCTCAAATAGTTGCGGAGAAGGCTCTTTTAAGAAGATTGATAAATGTTGGTACAGAGATTGTCTCCTTTGGATATAGGGAAAATGAATCACCAGAGTATTTAGTAGATAAAGCAGAACAATTAATTTTTGAAATAGCTGAAACTCACCGATTAAGTGGACCTATTCCTTTAAGAGATCTTTTAGCTAAGAGCTTTAAAGAGATAGAAAAGCTTCATCAAACAGGAAGACCTTATACAGGTATTCCTACTGGTTTTTGGGATTTAGATAGAAGAACAGGAGGACTTCAACCTTCTGATCTGATATTAGTTGCAGCCCGACCTGGAATGGGAAAAACTTCTTTTTGCTTAAATATTGCTCAGTATATAGCAATAGAAGAGAAACTCCCTGTAGTAGTGTTTAGTTTAGAAATGTCTAGTTTTCAATTGGCTTTACGAATGCTCGGTTCTGAGGCAGGTATTGATATTCATAGGTTAAGAACAGGTCAGGTAAGAGAGAACGAATGGCCAAAGTTAGCAAAAGCCTTTGGTAAATTAGCAGAAGCTCCTATTTATGTTGATGATTCTCCCAATTTAACGGTTATGGAAATGAGAGCTCGTGCTAGACGTTTAAAGGCAGAAAGAGGTTTATCTTTAATTATCGTGGATTATTTACAACTTATTAGATTATTGGACAAAAATAAAACGGAACATCAAGAAATATCTGAGATATCTCGTGGACTAAAATCTTTAGCACGAGAACTCAATATTCCTGTTATCGCTATATCTCAACTCTCAAGAGCAGTGGAAACAAGAGCAGAAAGAAGACCTCAACTTTCGGATCTTAGAGGATCTGGAGGATTGGAGCAGGATGCAGATGTTGTGATTTTTTTATATAGAGAAAATTATTATAAATCTGCTCAAATTCCTGAGGAAGAAACTAATACTCCTGAAGAAGTAGAGGTAATTATTGCAAAACAGAGAAATGGTCCTACAGGAACGGTCCGATTGCTTTTCTTGAAAGGTTCCACTGCCTTTAGATCTTTAAGCCTGAGGGAGGAAAGTTAATTGACTATTCTTATTTACTGTTTTATAATTTTTTTAAAGAATATTATTTTTCACTTTAAGTTTTTTAATTATTTTAAGGAGGGCTATAAATGGACGAAAGAGAACAACTTCTATCACTTATAATCTCCTTAGAGGATCAAGAGGAAATAGAAAGATATTTAAGCCAATTTTTAGGTGAATCTAAGGCAAAGGCAGCTTTATTAGTGGATAAAAGTGGAACAGTTATTGGTGGAAAAGGTACTGCTTCACAATTTGATTTTGTTACTATTTCTGCTTTAGCTGCTGGTGCTTTTTCTGCAACCCAAGAATTAGCTAAACTATTAGGAGAAGAAGAGTTCTCTTTAATTTTTCATCAAGGAAGAAGAAATCATCTTCATATTTCTCATATTGAAAAACAAGTTCTTCTCTTAGTAATCTTTGATGATTCTACTACTCTTGGTATGGTAAGACTTTTTGCTCAAAAAGCGTGTCAAAATCTTGCTCAAATAATCAAGAAGATTAGAGAAAAGCAAAAGGAATTACCACAGGTGGAAATATCCTTTGGGGATGTAGAGGATTTCTTTAAAAAGTAGGGAAATTTAGGAGGAATTAAGATTTATGGCAATAGTAAATTATGCAGAAAGAGAAATAACATGTAAAATTGTATATTGTGGTCCTGGACTTTCAGGGAAAACAGTGAATCTTCAGCAGATATATAAAACGGTTTCTCCTGAAAGGAGGGGAGAATTGGTTTCCTTGGCAACTGAAACTGAAAGAACTTTATTTTTTGACTTTTTGCCTTTAGAGATAGGAACAGTCCATGGGTTTAAATTAAGATTTCAACTTTATACAACTCCAGGTCAGGCTTTGTATGAAGCAAGTAGAAAACTGATTTTAAGGGGGGCGGATGGATTAGTCTATGTTGCAGATTCTCAAAAAGAAAGATTAGAAGAAAATGTAAGAATTTTTGAAGCATTGAAAAAAGAATTATCTATGGTAGGTTATAAATTTGAGGAAATTCCCTTTGTTTTTCAATATAATAAAAGAGATTTACCTAATATATCCTCTGTGGAAGAGTTGAATATACATCTTAATGTGGATGGTAAATATTCATATTTTGAAGCTATAGCGATAGAAGGTGTTGGAGTAATGGAAACTTTAAAAGGAATAATGCAATTGGTTTTGGGGAAGATAGGTAGAAGATAAGATATTAATTTTTAGAAAGGAGAGATAAAATGAAAAGAGCTTATATTGTATTTTTTATTTTTCTTTTCTTATTAAGTATTGGATTTTCTCAAGAAACTCAAAGACAAATTACTCAAGAAGACATATATTTTGGTCCTCCTGTTGATACTGATAAATATATATTGGGACCTGGTGATAGATTAAGATTGTATTTAATTAAAGAAAAAGAAGCTCCTGAAATATATGAATTAATCGTTTCCCCTACGGGATCTGTCTCTTTACCAATGATTGGAAGCATAAAAGTGTCTGATTTAACTATAAATAGTGCAAATAGAGAAATTTCAAGGCAGTTAATAAGATTATATCCCAAAAGTATAATTTCTTTAGATTTAGTATATCCAAGGAGAATAAAGGTATTTATCAGTGGGGAGGTAGTCAATCCAGGAACTTATAACATGTCTGCATTAAGTAGGATAGATGATTTGATAAAAACTGCTGGAGGATTAAAGTCTTCTGCATCCACCAGGGGGATACAGATAAAAAGAGGTAATAGATTAATAGAGATAGATTATTTAAAATTCTTAAAGGAAGGAGATCTAAGTCAGAATCCTTTTATTGAGGAAGGAGATATAGTATATGTTCCTCTTATGAAGAAGAGTGTTAAGATATTAGGGCAAGTAAAAAGTCCAGGAATTTATGAGATAAAGGATGGAGAAAAATTATTAGATGTATTAAATATGGCTGGGGGGCTTAATGAAAGAGCTTCTCTTATTGGGGCAGTATTAGAAAGACAAAGGGGTAGTAAAAAGGAAATTATTGAGATTGATCTTTTTAAACTATTATATGAAAAGGATCCAAAAGCAAATTTAATCTTGGTAGATGGGGATACTATAACTATACCTTTGAAGGTAGATAAGGTTTATGTCTTAGGATATGTAAGGAATCCTCAAGTATTAACATTTGTTACTGAAGAGGCAAAAGTGGGAGAAGAGGGAGAGATAAGAGAAGGAGCAAGAATTAGTGAAATGATAAAAAGTGCAGGAGGTATTTTACCTCAAGGAAGTCAAAGAAAGGTTCAAGTAATAAGAGATGGACAAGTAATAAAAGAAGTAGATCTATTTAAAATATTAGTAAAGGGAGATACCACTGAGGA
>JAOADF010000109.1 GCA_026417425.1 Dictyoglomaceae bacterium | reverse complement strand
ATATACTTGTGCCCTTGAAGGATTTGAATTTATCTTTACCCTTCCCTGAGTTACCATTTCTTGTACAAAAAAGTATGTTACCTTTTGAGCCCAAGTTTCCTTTTTTTCTTCAATTAAAACCTTTTCTACATTTTTAAGAGCATTTTCAATATTTTTCTCCAAAGATTCAAAAGGTTTTAAAGACTCCAATCTCTTTCCAGGGAATAAATTTAATGGTTTTTTAGATATTATTCCCACAATAAATTCCTTTCCTACTGGAGGGCTTACTTTAAAGCTATACACAGGTTTATCTGGAAAGGTATAAGTTTGATCTTTTCTTATAAAATTATTACCAGAATACATATTGGGAAAAATCAGTTTAAAATCTCCATCAGGAGTTAAGTCAAATATGTATAGATACACATCATCATTGGCCCTTACAAATATTTTTAACTCTTCCCCTACTCTGTATACACTTCCTTCTGGTTTATTTAGCCATAAATCCAATTGCAATTTTGTTTCTGGATTGGGAACAATGATTATCTTTTCCCAAGGGGGAGAAGCTGGTTTTTCTTGAATTGATATTTGTTGAGAAAAGGAAAGAGATGTTAAAAAAGTAAGAATTATCAAGGTAAATATTAATCTTTTCATTTAAATAACCTCCCTTTTCTATAGTTAGTTATTTATTATACAAAATTTCTCTCTTATAAGAAGTGATATATATCACAAAATATGATAAAATCTTTTTAATAAATAAAAAAGGGAGGGAAATTTAATGACCTATATAAAATTTTTAGCTGATTCTCTTACCTTATCAAGATTCTTAATAGGTTTTTGGATTGCATTTATAGGATTAACTCAAGGAAAAAATGGACTTCCCTCTGCAATATTTTGGCTTATTATTGCATGGTTTACTGATATTTTAGATGGGTTTTTTTCAAGAGCATCTAAAGTAAATTATCAAACATGGATAGGAAGCCATGATCTTTATGCTGATATGACCGTTTCTTTTGGGGTTCTTCTTTATCTTACTTTTAGTAGATTTATATCTGTATTTATTTCTATTATATTTCTAATAATAACCTTTTTAGGACTCTGGGCTTTTCCTTCGGAACAATTAGCACAAGGATTTGAGGCAGTTCCATATGCTATAATGATTTATACTGCTTTTAGAAATCTTTTTAACTATGGAATTCTTATTATTACTTATCTTATTTTTCTAATCATCATAACATGGCCAAGATTTCCAAAAGAGAAAATACCAGAATTTTTAAATGGAATGAAAAATCTAAAGTGGAGAGGAAAGAATAAATAGTTAATTTATATTATAAGTCTTCTCTAAAAATTCTTTGAATTTTTCGTACTCCTCTTTTGAATAAGAAGAGGCCTCTATTATTATATCTCTTAAATCTTTGCTAATAGATTTTAATTGATTATATAAATTGCTACAGATTCCCCCATTCTTTACCTCATTTTCCATCTCCCTTGTTACATCTTTCATACTAAGAGCCTTTCTATAAGGTCTATCTTCGGAAAGAGCGGTAAAGATATCTGCTATTGCAATAATTTGAGCCTCTATAGGAATCTCATCGTTGCTAATATGAAAAGGATATCCATTACCGTCAAGTCTTTCATGATGATAAGATGCCCAATCTCTAATAGTTTCCATTCCCCTTAAATTATCCAATATTCTATGGGTATTATAGGGATGACTCCTTAATATTATCCACTCATTCTTATTTAATGATCCTTCCTTTTCCAATATCTCCAATGGAATAGCTAATTTCCCAAGATCATGAAGTAAACCTGATATTTTCAATAATTTTATTTTTTCCTTGGAAAGGCTTAGATATTTTCCTAAACTTTCGGAAATTATTGATACTGTTCTTGAATGAATCGAAGTAAATTGACTTTTAAAATCAATAGTTCTTGCTAATATTTCTGACAATTTCTCAAATTCCTCAAAATTTAACTTCTTGTCTTCCTTTTGTGCTTTCTTGACTATTATATTGGGAATATAATTTGAAGTAACATCTAACCAAAAATATTCTTTATCAATTAAGTTGTAAAATGCCTCAACCAAATAAGGAACAAACATCTTCCCAGAATTTTCTCTTATAGTTTTTACAATTCTTTCCGTTTGATTTAATATATGTTCTCCTCTATAAATAAGAACTTCAATTCTATCTGCAAGATGAAGAATATGACTTTCTATAGGAACTTTCTCCCCTTTAAAATCTTCACCTTTCCCATCATCCCATAATAAATGGTGATATTTAATATATTCAGCAATTTTCTCGAAATATGAAAAATCCTTTAGTAAATAATAGGTTATAAAAGAGTGGGAATGGGGAGTTTCAGTTATAAAATCAAATTCAAATTCTTTTGTAGATAATATATCTTTATAAGATAAAAGTCCAAAATCATGAAGCATTCCTGCTAATATGAGATCATATAATTTATCCCAAGAGTACCCTATTTCCTTTGCTATACTATAAGAAATATACGCCACTCTCTGAGAGTGGGTTACAATCTCTGGACTTACCAAATCCATAGTGCTTGATAAAGAAAATACTATATCAAATAAGGACACAGTTATTTCTTTATCTCTTCCTTCGAACATAATATGAAATAATCATATTATATTACAAAGTTTTTGTCAAAGAAAAAATATGAAGATGTTGGTAGAATGGAAATATGACAGATGTGAAAACATAAACTAGAGTTAAAGCCAATACCAAAGGGTCTTCTATGAGATAATAGAGAATTCTCATAGATAGGATTGTTAATATTTCTTAGAGATATATGTAGAAAAATGTAATATCTATTCTTATACTAAATTCCAAATTCTATCTAAATACAAAAACTTTTTCTTGCTTTTATTTTTAAAAGATTATATTCTTATTTAGAAAAAAAATGAGAAGAGAATATCCTATTTTAGAGATTAATCTTTCTTCTATTTATCAAAATGCAAGAATAATTGTAGATAAAGCAAAGGAGCAAAAAATCTCTATTGATGGAGTTACAAAGGTCACTTTGGGAGATCCCAAGATTGCGGAAATATTAATAAAAGCAGGAGTAAGAGGATTATCTGAATCTAGAATTGAGAGTATTAAAAGAATGAGAAAACTTAAGACAGAATTCACTCTTATTAGAATTCCCTCTTTATCCCAAATTGAAGATACTTTAAATTATGTAGATATAAGTTTAAATTCAGAATTAGATATTTTAAAAGAATTAAATAATTATGCAGAAAAAATAGAAAAAAAACATAAAGTAATAATCATGGTGGAAATGGGAGATTTAAGGGAAGGTATATGGGATAAAAGGGAATTGGAGAAAGTTATAAAAGAAGTTTTATCCATGAAAAATATCGAACTTATAGGCATAGGTACAAACTTTACTTGTTTTGGAGGAGTGATACCTACAAAGGAAAAATTAGAAGAATTCTCAGAAATTGTGGAGAATATAGAGAGAAAATTTAATATAAATTTTTCTTTAATCTCAGGAGGAAATTCTAGTACTATTCCATTACTTTTTAAAAAGGAAATACCAGAAAAGATAAACCATTTGAGAATTGGAGAGGCAATTATGTTAGGAAAAGATACTGCCTACAGAAAACCCATTCCGGGAGGAAGAACAGATACCTTTAAAATATTAGCAGAGATCATAGAATTAAAGGAAAAACCTTCAGTTCCTTGGGGAATAATATACGAAGATGCCTTTGGTCATAAACCTCTTTTTAAAGATAAAGGTATAAGAAAAAGGGCATTATTGAATATGGGAAGACAAGATATAGATCCCGAAGGACTAATTCCCGATTATTCAGATATAGAAATCTTGGGCGCAAACTCTGACTATTTAGTAGTTGATCTGGGAGAACATACAGAATTGAAATTGGGAGATATTATAACTTTTTCACTAAATTATTCCGCTCTTCTTCAAGCCTTTACTTCACCTTTTGTAAGAAAGATCTACAAGGAGGTAGATTTATGAAGAAAAAAATTATTATTATGGGAGCAGGTGGAAGAGATTTTCATAATTTTAATGTTTTATTTAAAGATAATCCTTTCTATGAAGTTGTAGCTTTTACAGCTACACAGATCCCAGGTATTGAAAATAGACTATATCCCCCTGAACTCGCAGGAAGCTTATATCCAAGAGGAATTCCTATTTTATCGGAAGAAAAACTTCCAGAACTTATAAAAGAATATAAAGTGGATGAGGTTATCTTTTCATATAGTGATGTATCTTATTTATATGTTATGCAAAAGGCAAGCTTAATTATGTCTCTTGGTGCAGACTTTAAGTTGATTGGTACAGAAACAATGTTGAGAAGTAAAAAACCTGTAGTGAGCGTATGTGCAGTAAGAACTGGTGCTGGAAAAAGTCCAACTACAAGATATGTTGTAAAGATATTAAGAGAGATGGGTTTAAGAACTATAGTAGTAAGACATCCCATGCCCTATGGAAATTTAAAAAATCAAAGGGTACAAAGATTTGAAAATTTTAGCGATTTGTATATTCATGAATGTACCATTGAAGAAAGAGAGGAATATGAGCCTCTTTTAAGAGAAGGAGCCATTATATATGCTGGAGTAGATTATAAAGAGATTTTAAATGAAGTAGAGAAAGAAGCGGATATTATCCTATGGGATGGAGGAAATAATGATTTCCCCTTCTTTAAATCTGATCTTTTTATTACTGTTGTGGATCCTTATAGGGCTGGACATGAGATCTCTTATTTTCCAGGAGAGGTAAACCTTTATTTGGCAGATATTATTGTAATAAATAAAGTGAATACTGCTCCTAAAGAAAATATTGAGAAAATTGTGGAAAATATAAAGGAAAGAAATAAAAGAGCAAAAATCGTATATGCAAGTTTACCTATAAAATCTGAAAGAGATGAAAATTTAAAAGGGAAAAAAGTACTAGTAGTAGAGGATGGTCCAACAGTAACTCATGGAGAAATGCCCTTTGGAGCAGGCTATTTATATGCCCAAAATATGGGAGCAGAAATTATAGATCCAAGACCTTTTGCTTCAGGATCTATTAAAACTGCTTATGAAAAATATCCTCATATAGAAAAAGTCCTGCCCGCATTAGGATATAATAAAGAACAATTAAAGGAATTAGAAGAAACTATCAAGAAAATTCCTTGCGACTTTGTAGTTATAGGAACACCTATAGATTTAAGATCGATAATCAATTTTCCTCAAAGATCCTTTAGAGTGTATTATGAATATAAAGAGGAAGGAACTCCAAGTTTAAAGGAGTTAATAAAACAATGGTGGAAAGAACATTGAAAAACTTCCTTAAAAATTTAGTACAATCCTCTTATAACAATTTAATTTCTAAAAATTTAAGGGGGAGAATTATCTCCCCCTCTTTATTAAATTAATTATATTAATTTTCCCTTCAACCATTTGATTGATTTATTTCCCCAGATTTCATGCCCACCCTCAAAGAATTCCCATTGAATATTATTTGGTACTTTTAAGAATTCATAAACTTCCTTAATCTTTTTTATAGAGAATTTTGTTGCAGAAATTGGGAAAATATCATCATGGATTCCATGTTCAATAAAAAGATGTCTTGGGGCTATTAAAGATGCTATATCATACATTTCAGCATAATTTAATATTCCTGGTACGTAATTACATTCACAATGATGGATAGATAAAATGCTATCTTTAAAAGTATTCAAATAGCCACTTATAATTGTTGCTTTTATTCTGTCATCTAGTGCAGATGCAAAAAGAGAAGTAGTACCTCCTCCTGAGATTCCCATTATACCTATGGACTCCTTTTTCACTTCTTTCCTTTCTTGGAAGTAATCAATAGCTCTTATTAAATCCCAAACTCTTATTCCTAAAAGAGTCTTTCCCAGCATTAATGCCCAAAAAGCTAACTTCCTACATGAAGATTTATCCTTATCTTTATTCATATCCTCCTTTAATCTTCTTTCTCCAAACCCCATTTGCTCTACAGCTAAAGTAACAAATCCTTCTCTCACAAGGGTTAGGGCAAAATCCTTTTGGTAGCCTGTTGGAATAATTCTTTCAGTTCCATCTATACTTATTCCCACAATATCATCTTTCCCATACCCATGTCCAGGAACTGCAATAACTGCAGGTCTTGGGAGATTGAAATCTTTTGGAATAAGAAGATAGCCTACCACTTTAATATCTTCAAAAGAATCAAAGGTAACTTTCTCTCTTATGTATCTGTCAAACTCTTTTCTTTCTAAAATCTTACTATTTAATTTTGTTCTTTCAGGAAATTTTCCTAAAAGCTCTATAATCTTATTTCTTAACTTTTCTCTCCATTCTTTCCATTCTTCTATGGACTGAGCTTTAAAACTATATATTCTTTCCTTTGTATATAATTCCTCAAAATATTTTATTGGATCAAAATTTATCATTAAAACCTCTTATTTTCTTGCAATTTCCACAAGAAGAGGTAACAAGTCTTTCCCTTTTATCCTTCCAAGCTTACCTTTAGAACATGCACTTTCGCCAAAATATTCACTACCATCCCAAGGAAGTCCTGAGGTCACAATCATAAGGGGAACAGGATCCTCTGAATGGGCCTTTAAAGAGCATGGAGTTGAATGATCTGCGGTCACAGCAATCACTACTTTATCAAGGTCTAAATTGGGAAGTAGATTGGCAAAAAATTCTGCATCTATCTTTTCTATGCTTTCTTTCTTTTTATCAATAAGTCCATCGTGCCCAGGTACATCAGGACCTTTAAGATGAGCATAAACTCCATCAAATTCTTTCAAGGCTAAAAGTACCTTTTCTGCCCAAAGTTTATAATCACTGGAATCCTCAATGGGAACCTCTTTCATTCCTGTAAGAAGGGCAATTCCCCTTTCTACTGGCATTTCTACAATACTTCCAAAGGAAATTCCATAAAGATCTTTTAAAGTGGGAATTTTAGGCAAAGAATCTCCAGCATCCCTTAATAAAATAATGTTTGCCGGCTTTTTACCTTCTTCCTTCCTTCTTTTATTTATTTCTGAGTTCTTCAAGATTTCAAAAGCCTTCATAACAAACTCATCGGTTAATCTTGCAGATTCTTTTGCTTCAAAGGAGTCATCTAAAGGGATACATTTTTGCACCTCTGTGGGAGGATTTGTAATAGCAACACTATAAGGTCCATGTCTTTTATAACCAGGATCTATATTTTCCACGTTAGCAGATAATTTTCCATCTTTTTTTCTGATAACCAATACTCCTCTATGCCCTACTGTAGCTTTAAAAATAAAATCTGCACCCTCCAGTTTAACTTTATTATTAACTTCCTCTGCAAGAGCCTTTGCCTCTTCAGTAGTTAAATTTCTTCCTGCTCTTCTATCTAAAATTTTCAAAGTATTCTCATCTACGGTAGCAAAATTTGCTCTCCAAGCAAGATCCCCATCTCTTACTTCTATATCCGCCCCATGAGCTTCTAAGGGTCCTCTTCCTGTATAATATTTGTCCACATCGTATCCTAAAATACTTAATACAGCTGCATCAGACTCAGGAGCAATCCCCTCTGAGATAGGATCCATAAGTCCCAGTTGTCCCTTTTTCGCTAAATCATCCATAAAAGGAGTATTCGCAGATTCAAGAGTGGTTTTTCCTCCTAATTTCTCCTCGGGTCTTCCACCAAGTCCATCAAGAACGATATAGAGAATTTTTTTCATTCTAATCCTCCTTCCTTATATTTTCCCTACAGGCATTAAGTATAATGGAGATTCATTCTTTTGTAAATTAAGAA
>JAOADF010000062.1 GCA_026417425.1 Dictyoglomaceae bacterium | reverse complement strand
TTTACAAGTATTTTTTCTTTTCCTTATATGTCTTTTATTCAATTATAAAGAAAGTTTTTTCATTGTTTTAGCTTATCTTGCCTTAGGAATTATTGGATTTCCTGTTTTTGCAGGAGGAAGGGGAGGAATAAATGTTCTTTTCGGTCCTACAGGGGGTTATTTATGGGGCTTTTTAATTTCTTCTCCTGTGATCTCTTTTATTTCCAAGAATGAAAAGAAGTCTATAAAGTTTTTAGGATTAATTACTGGTTTATTGATTATTTATCTTTTAGGAAGTATTTGGTTAATGATTTCTCTAAAAATTAATTATTTAAAAGCATTATCTTTAGGAGTTTTTCCTTTTATTCCCTTTGATTTATTAAAAGCAATCTTAGCTATTATTATTTTGAAGTATCTATATAAATTTAAGATAGAAACTCTTTTATAGGAACAAGTTTTGAATATTCATATAAAATTCCCATAGCTTTATTTTTAGCTTCAATTCCTGCCTCTTCTACTGCAGCTAAAGGGTTTAAACCTCCAGCAATCACTAAGCCAACCTTTTCCGATGCGGTAGGAATTCCTAGTATCTCTTGATTTGGCTTTCCTAATAGTATATTTCCTTGAAATCCTATTTTTCTAATTTCTTTTAATACTTCTTCCATTTTGCTAAGGGCAATAGAGGGGATTTCTCTTAATGTTGCTAAAATTTTTCCACTCCCACTTTTAACTGCAGATAGAATAGATGTCATCTTACTTCTGATAAAAATTTCTAAAGGATCTAAAGTTGTTCCTTCATAAGTTATGATCTCTAAAAATCTTGTAGGATTTCTGTCCTTAATTTCTAAAATGCCTGCAAATTTTGCTTCCACAGGAATTCCTTGTTTGATTAAAATTCCATGAATAGTCACACTACAAACTGTTCCAATGATTACCTCTTTTTCAGGAACAATAATTCCTGGAAATATTTCTTCATCTTCTTTGTCAAAAATGATAATTCTATCACTTATTCCATATCCTTTATTAAACACTTCTTTCATTATATTTAAAGCTTTCTTTAGTTTTCCTCGAGGGACATAGGAGATATTCAATATAACATCTCCCTTTCCTGTATCAATATTTAGAGAAGTCTGAAAGGCTAAACTCGATATCTTACTGATTATAAATCCAATTTTATCAGCTACTAAAGCATTCTTTAGTTCCTCTCTACCCTTATCGGTAATTACTCTCCCTTCTTTTCCTATTACCCTTGTTAGTCCCCTTTCATCCATTATTCTTAAATGATATCTAACTCCTCTTTCTGAGAGATTAATTCCTTTTTCTAATAACTTACTAGAAATATAAGTTGCTCCTACAGGCTCCATAGAGGAATTAAGAATTTCTAATATTGCTATTAACTTTCTTTCTATATCCTTATTCATTAATTTATTATAAAGCTAATAACTTTGTCCTTTAATGAATATAAGGAGAAGAAGAGAAAGGAAAATTCCAATCTTCTTCATCAAGATGGAGCCATCCCTGTTGATGTAAAAACATTTTTGTTAAGGATACTAAAAATTCTGCTAATATTAAAAAATCATCTTCTTCGAATTCTTCTCCTAATTCTTCTTTTAATTTTGGTGATAAAGATATCCCATCAATATAACTTTCTAAGGCAGTATAATAAAGAGAAATTAATTTTTCTTCCCAATCAAATTTATTTCCTGGATATTTTGGCAAGGCTACCTCCTTTATTCTCTTTCCCTTCTTAAGTTTATATTAACAGAAGAATCTTCTAATACCCAACGAAGAATATATATCATTTTTTGAGCTACTTCTCTTCTTATATACTCAGGTCCAAAACTATCTAATAATTTAGAATGTCTATAATTACTCAACTCTTGAATTAATTGTCTTATTTCCTCT
>JAOADF010000029.1 GCA_026417425.1 Dictyoglomaceae bacterium | reverse complement strand
TTTTGGTTTGCCTCAGGAAAATTTTCAAGGGAATGTAAATTCTTTTGAGAATTTGAAAAATCTACTATCTGCATACTATGAAAATCTTAAAAATACTTACGAAAATAGATTTTTAAAATCTCCCATTACAGGGATAGTGGTTAATATTAATGGAGAAGAGGGAGAGATCATCAAAGAACAATCCCAGCTTGGCTCTAATATTCAAAATTTAAATTCTCTAAATTTTTCTTCCTTATTAAACCTTTTTACCTCTACCTCACCATCTAATTCATTAATGACCATTGTGGATATAAACTCTTTAGTAGCTGATGTAAGGGTTGATGAATCCAATGTTTTGAAAATAAAAGAAGGGCAGAAAGCAGAAATAAAGGTAGATGCTTTAGGAGATAAACTATGGGAAGGAAGAGTAAAAAGTATATCCTTCTCTCCATCTCTAAGTAAAGATGGAAGTTATGGATATGATGTGAAAATATCAATTCCATCCTTAGGAGATAAGGTAAAAGAAGGCATGTCTGTTTCTGCCAATATTTATGTTGGAATAAAGAAAGATGCGTTAGTAATTCCTATGAATTCTATTATTTTTAGGGAAGGAAAAACCTTTGTTTTTATTGTAGATAATAATCGTGCAATAGAAAGGGAAATCTTTTTAGGGGATATTTATGGTGATATGATTGAGGTTGTAAAGGGATTAAAGGAAAATGATAAAGTTATTTTATCTCCTTCAAATAAAATCAAAAATGGAAGTAGGATAAGGATAAATGAGAGTTCTAGAAAGCTTTAAGTCTTCTCTTTATAATTTAAGGGTTAGTAAACTTAGATCTTTTCTTACTATTCTTGGGATAATAATTGGAGTTTTTACAGTAATTCTTTTAATATCTATAGGACAAGGAGCCAAGAATAGAGTAACTCAAGTTATGCAGGAGTTAGGTGCTAATACCCTTTTAATATTTCCCTCTAATATAGAAACCAATGGAGATTTCAATACTTTAAGGGAAGAATCTCAGAGGAGGAGAAATAGAGGAATACCTCAATTGTTTAATTACAGTGATATTCTTTATTTGAGAGATATTTTTGAGAATGAAATATTAGTATCTTCCTTAGCTAACGCATCTCCATCGGTAAAATATAAATTTGTTGAGATAAACGCTCAAATTGTAGGAACAGATAATGAGGGGCTTATAATTGCTAAAGAAGGACTTCTTTCAGGAAGATTCTTTACTGAATCTGAAATTAAAAATAGAGAAAAAGTATGTATTATAGGTCCTAAAATAGCTAGGGAAATCGCAGAAAATTATGAATCCGCAGTTAATAAATATCTTGATATTGGAGGACAAAATTATAGAATAGTTGGAATCTTAAAAGAAAAAGGATTCACTTCCTCTTCAAATTATGGAGATCAAGATAGAAGAATAATAATTCCTTTAACAACATTATTTTCTTTTAAAGGAGATCAAAATTTGAACTTAATTGTAATTCAAGTAAAAAACCCAGAAGCCTTAGAAATTTACCGACATAGATTATTATTTTCTTTGAAACAAAGAAGAGGAAAAACAAATTTTGTTATTGCAAGACAAGAGGATCTTCTTTCCGCTATGAACGAAATATTAAATATCTTAACCCTTACCTTAGCTGGAATTGCAGGGGTATCTCTTGTAGTAGGTGGAATTGGAATAATGAATATAATGTTGGTCTCAGTAATGGAGAGAATAAAGGAAATAGGTATAAGAAAGGCAGTAGGAGCAAAGAAAAGGGATATTATGATTCAATTCCTTGTTGAATCTTCCATTCTTAGTATTCTTGGAGGAATTATTGGTATAATTTTAGCCCTTTTCTCTGGTAAAATTATTGTCAATTTTGATATACCCTTCTCATTGAATTTTAATATATTAGCCTTAGGATTTCTATTTTCTCTTTCTATAGGATTAATATTTGGAGTTTGGCCTGCAGTTAGAGCTGCAAGTTTAGATCCCATTCAGGCTTTAAGATCTGAATAAAAATCTTGACATAAATCTTTAAATTTTATAAAATCATCTTTGAAAAATTATAAAAAGGAGATTAAAATTTTATGGCATATAATTTACCTCGATGTCCCATATGTGGAAAGGAAATGATAATTACAAGAATAAAATGTAATACTTGTGGAATCACGGTGGAAGGAGAATTTTTAGCCAATAAGTTGGCATCTTTAAATCCTGAGGAACAAGAATTTTTAGAACTATTTTTAAGAACCAGAGGAAATGTTAAGGAGATGGAGAGAATATTAAAAATCTCCTATCCAACGGTTAGAAGTAGGTTAGATAATATTTTAAGGTCTATTGGATTAATACCTTTAGAGGAGGAAGATACAAAAACAAAAGCTCGAGAAATTATTGATAAATTAGAGAGGGGAGAGATAACTGTTCAGGAGGCATTAAAACTTTTAGAAGAAAAGAAAGAGGAGGGGATTTAAATGTCTACAAGGGTATTTTGGGGGTTAGTTTTAGTTATCTTAGGATTATCTTTAATAGCTAAAAATTTTGGATTTCCTATAATTGGAGAACTTATAAAATTCTGGCCTCTTATTCTTGTATATTTTGGTCTTAAACTACTTTATAGATCTTATAAAAGGGAAAACTTTTGGAGGAGGAGAAAAAAGATGAAAGAGGAAAGAATGAGAATTTTGAAACTTGTTGAGGAGGGGAAAGTTAAAGCGGAAGAAGCAGAAGAATTATTAAAAAAATTAGAGGGAAATTTAGAAAGAGAGAAAAGATTTTTAAAAGTAAATGTAGTAGAAAGTGGGAAAACAAAAGTAAATATAATTATCCCTTTATCTTTGTTAAGATGGGGACTTAAATTGGCAAGTAAATATGGGGGAGAATATGGAGGAAAGATAGATATTTCTCCAGAGGAAGTTGAAGCAATTATAAATGATCCAGATTTTAAAGGAAGAATTGTGGATGTTAATGTGGAAGAGGAAAATACTCAGGTTTTAGTGGAGATTGTATAGAGAAAAGGGGAGAAAAGATTCTCCCCTAAATCTTTACTATTTCATATCTACCCCAAATTCCTAAATGTTCTCCTAAGATTATTATCCCTTCATGTACTTCACTAAATCCTTTGATATATTCCATAGCTAAATTTATATCTTCAGGTTTTTGGATCATATTCCCTACTGCTGTTGCTAAAGCATCTGCAAAAATAGTAGATTCTGAAATAATCACTACTGCATCCGCCTTTCCAAAACTTAAGGAAGGTCCCACGGTAGCAGAAGAGGTACATATACCAAGAGATAGGGAAGGGGGAATTAAAATTCCCAATTTATTACTCCAAGGGGATTCTCCTGCAAAAATGGATACTATTCTTTCTTTTTTGCTACTTAAAAAAATATCTCCCCCATTTTCAATAATAATTTGCGAGGAAAATTTTAGTAAATCTTTCCCTACAAACTCTGCAATAGCTCCTGCTACTGATGCCATGGGACCTACCCCTGCCTTTTCTGACCAATAAGCCATCTCTTTTGCAATTTTAGGAGCATATGGTAAAACCTTATATGGTTCTAAAGTAATTTGGAATAATGGATCAATTTTTATATACTCTTCTAATTGTTCTCTGTAGTACTCTAAAATCTTCTTTGTTTCCTTCTCCAAATTTTTTTCTGCTAAAATATATAAATCACTTTCCTTAATCTTTACAGAAAAGCCTGTTAGATCATTTGCTTTCATGTATTTTCTATATTCTCTTTTTATGTATTTATTTGACATTTTTGAATCG
>JAOADF010000013.1 GCA_026417425.1 Dictyoglomaceae bacterium | reverse complement strand
CCCTAAAGCCACCCTCAGTTCAGATCGCAGGCTGCAACTCGCCTGCGTGAAGGCGGAATCGCTAGTAACCGCAGATCAGCCACGCTGCGGTGAATACGTTCTCGGGCCTTGTACACACCGCCCGTCACACCACGAGAGTCTGCAACACCTGAAGTCAGGCGAGGAGTCTGCCGAAGGTGGGGCAGATGATTGGGGTGAAGTCGTAACAAGGTAGCCGTACCGGAAGGTGCGGCTGGATCACCTCCTTTCTTACGGAGAAGATTTCCTCTCTTTCTTATCTCCCTTCTCCCCTTATTTTAAAGAAGTAAAGTGGGCTCTTAGCTCAGGTGGTTAGAGCGCACCCCTGATAAGGGTGAGGTCCCTGGTTCGAGTCCAGGAGGGCCCACCATTTTATTTAAAGTTGGGGCTGTAGCTCAGCTGGGAGAGCACCTGCTTTGCACGCAGGGGGTCACCGGTTCGAATCCGGTCAGCTCCACCATTTTTTAGATAAAATTTCTATTTTGATTATTCAAAATTTATATTTTTTGTAATTCTCCTATTTACTCATGAAAATCTTTATCTTTCAAATTTTTTTTGACTTTGTCGATTTAAATTTTAAAAAACTACAATTTGATTTAAAATATCATTAATTATAATCCTTTATATCTTTAGATGTTTGCTTAAGATTAAATTGATTTTTGCATTTATCTTACTCTCCAAAAAGTGAGACTTTAAAAGATTATTTTATTAAATAACTAAAATGCTCAACGGCACTTGACAAAATTTTATTTTTTTATTATTCTCAAACTTAAAAAATGAGCCGTTAGCTCAACAGGTAGAGCACCTGACTCTTAATCAGGGGGTTGCAGGTTCGATTCCTGCACGGCTCACCATTTTTAATGCGAGGGTGGCGGAAAGGCAGACGCGCTAGACTTAGGATCTAGTGGGAAAAAACCCGTGCGGGTTCAACTCCCGCCCCTCGCACCAGTTTTATGCGGGAGTAGCTCAGGGGTGGAGCGTCTCCTTGCCAAGGAGAAGGTCGCGGGTTCAAATCCCGTCTCCCGCTCCAAAAATTAATATTATATAATCAAACCTCAGAGAAAATCTGAGGTATTATTTATTTTATAGGAGGAAAAAATGGCTATAAGAGAAGATGCGATAAGCTATACAATTAAAAAAGAAGAAGGAAGTATATTGATGGTAAATGTGGAGATAGATCCATCTCAAAGGGAAAATATTTTAGAAGATACTTATAAATATTTGGTACAAAGAGTAGAAATTCCTGGATTTAGAAGAGGCAAGGCTCCAAGAGCTATTTTAGAAAAATTTTTAGGGGATGATTTTTATAGAGAAGCTGTGAAAACTGCTGCAATGGAAGCCTATAAAATTATTTTAGAAAAGGAAAAAATAAGACCTTTTACACAACCTACCTTTGAAATTCCACCCTCGTGGGAAGAAAATGAAAAGATTAATATCTCTTTTTCCCTTGAAATTGTTCCTGATATTAAAGTAGGTAAATATAAAGGGTTTAACATTGAGATTAATGATGTGGAAGTAAGTGATAAGGAAATAGATAAAGTTATAGAGCAGATAAGATTGCGATATAGTAAATTAAAACCTGTAGAGGATAGAGAGATTATGGAAGGAGATTTAGTGTATGTAGAAAGAGAAACTAAAGATGGAGAAAAATTGGAGCCTTTGTGGATAAGAATAAATGGGGAATATAATCCTGAGATAGAGAAAGAGCTTATAGGTATGAAAATTTCTGAGCAAAAAATAATTGAGACAAAGTTTCCTGAGGACTATCCCAATAATAAATTTGCAGGAGAAGTTATTCCTTTAATTTGGAGAGTTAAGAAAGTTTGGGCATATGATCTTATAAGTGAGGAAGATTTAGCAAAAAAATTAGGTTATGAAACAGTTGATGATCTTTATAAAGGTGTCATAGATAATATTTTATCTGAAAAAATTGAGAAAGAGAAGGAAAGAGGATTGAGTGAAATTATAATGAAAATTTTAGAAAATAGTGAGATAGATCCTCCTCAAAGTATAGTATTATCCGCGATAGAAGCTTCTTTTATAAAAATAAAAGAGGATTTAGATAAGCAAGGAAAAACCTTAGAAGAATATTTAGAGAGTATTGGGAAAAGTCAAGAAGAGTTTATAGAAGATCTTAAATTATCTGTTAAAACAAGAATTAAGATAGATTATTTATTATATTATATTGCTGAAACAGAAAATATAAAAGTAAGTGATGATGAATTAGAAGAGTTTATAGAAGAAATGGCAAAATCTGAAAATAAAAATGTAAAAGAGATAAAAAGAACCTTGGAGAGAGAAGGATTAATAGAAGATCTAAGAAAGAATTTGTTAATAAAAAAGGTTAAGGATTTTTTAATAAGAGAAAATATTAAGAATGAAGGGGGAGGATCTCTATGACTTTAGTTCCTATAGTTATAGAACAAACACCTCGAGGAGAAAGAGCTTATGATATCTATTCTCGTCTTTTAAAAAGTAGAATTGTTTTTTTAGGTACCGCTATTAATGATGAAATTGCTAATTTAATTATAGCGCAACTTCTTTTCTTAGAGTCAGAAGATCCAGAGAAAGATATATATTTATATATAAACAGTCCAGGAGGCGAGGTTTCCGCAGGTTTAGCTATATATGATACCATAAGACATATAAGACCAAAGGTGGCTACAGTGTGTGTGGGTCAAGCTGCAAGCATGGCAGCAATACTCCTTTCTGCAGGTGATAGAGGTAAGAGATATGCTCTCCCTAATTCAAGGGTTATGATTCATCAACCATTGGGAGGAGTATATGGTCCTGCTACAGATCTTGAGATTCATACAAGAGAAATTTTAAAGCTTAGACAAACTTTGAATGAAATTCTTGCTTACCATACAGGGCAACCTTTAGAAAAGATTCAAAGAGATACTGATAGAGATTTCTTTATGTCTGCAAAGGAAGCTAAAGATTATGGAATTATAGATGAAGTCTTGGAAAGTAAAAAATTATAAACAGGAGTAAATTCATGGTCACAAAAGAGATAAGATGTTCTTTCTGTGGGAAAAGTCAAAAGGAAGCAAAGAGAATAATTTCAGGTCCGGGAGTTTTTATCTGTGATGAATGCGTAGAAATCTGTCATGATTTAATTTCTCAAAGTGAGGGAGAAAAGGAAAAAGAAGAGTTTAAATTACCAACTCCATCAGAAATTAAGGTATTCTTAGATCAATATGTAATTGGGCAAGAAAAAGCAAAAAGGGTTATTTCTGTTGCTGTATATAATCATTATAAAAGAATTTATTTTAGAGATAAATTAAAAAATGATGTAGAGCTTCAAAAAAGTAATATTCTTCTTATTGGCCCTACAGGGGTGGGAAAAACTCTTCTTGCTGAGACCCTTGCCAAGTTTTTAAAAGTTCCCTTCGCTATAGCAGATGCTACTACTCTAACTGAAGCAGGCTATGTGGGAGAGGATGTGGAAAATATTCTTTTAAGATTAATTCAAAATGCCAATTGGGATATAAAAAAAGCAGAAAAGGGGATTGTTTATATTGACGAAATAGATAAGATTTCAAGAAAATCTGAAAATCCATCAATTACAAGGGATGTATCTGGAGAAGGGGTACAGCAAGCACTTTTAAGGATCGTAGAGGGAACTGTTGCTAATGTTCCCCCTCAAGGTGGAAGAAAACATCCTTATCAAGAGTTTATCCAAATAAATACAAAGGATATTTTATTTATAGCAGGAGGATCCTTCGAAGGTATTGAGAAGATCATTGAGAAGAGATTAGACATGAGTAATATTGGATTTGGTTCTAGAATAGAACCTAAAAAACGAAGAAACTTAAGTTCTATTTTAAAAGAAATTCTCCCTGAGGATCTTCTTAGATTTGGAATGATTCCTGAATTTGTTGGAAGATTTCCTGTAATTACTGTTTTAGATCCTTTGGATGAAGAGGCTCTTTTGAAGATCCTTGTGGAACCTAAGAATGCCTTAGTAAAACAATATCAGGCTCTTTTAGCTTTAGATGGAATTGAATTGGAGTTTTCAGAGGAAGCATTAAAAGCTATTGTAAAAGAAGCACAAGAAAAAGCTACAGGAGCAAGAGGATTGAGAGCAGTTATGGAAGAGCTTATGTTAGAGATAATGTATGAATTGCCAAGATTAAATATTAAAAAATTTGTTGTAACTCCCGAAATGGTTTATAATCGTAGAGTATTTTCCTGGGAGAATTTACTGGGAAGTGTGGGATAGGAGGCTTTAGATATGAAAGAGGAGCTTCCAAGTACTTATGATTTTAAATTAGTTGAAGAAAAATGGTACAATTATTGGATGGAAAGGGGATATTTTAGTTCTCAAATAGATTATTCTAAAAAACCTTTTACCATTCTCTTGCCACCTCCCAATATTACAGGATCTTTACATTTGGGACATGCTTTAAATGCAACGATTCAGGATATTCTTATTAGATGGCGAAGAATGCAGGGATTCAATGCTTTATGGATACCAGGAACAGATCATGCAGGAATTGCAACTCAAATGGTGGTAGAAAGGGAATTATCAAAAGAAGGGAAAAGTAGATGGGACCTAGGGAGAGAAAAATTTTTAGAAAAAGTTTGGCAGTGGAAAGAAAAATATGGTCAAACTATAATTGAACAGCTAAAAAAATTAGGAGTATCCTGTGATTGGGAAAGATTGCGGTTTACAATGGATGAGATCTATTCAAAAGCTGTAATTAAAGCCTTTGTGGAGCTTTATCATAAGGGTTATATATATAAAGGAGAAAGAATTATTAATTGGTGTCCCCGTTGTAGAACTGCTATATCAGACTTGGAAGTAAGATATATAGAGGAGGATTCTTTTCTTTGGTATGTAAGATATCCCTTAATAGAAGAAGATGGAGAAATAGTAATTGCAACTGCTCGACCTGAAACTATGTTAGGTGATACAGGAGTTGCTGTTCATCCTGAGGATGAAAGATATAAATCTCTTATTGGAAAGTATGTTTCTCTACCTCTAATGGGTAGAAAAATTCCAATTATTACGGATTATGCGGTAAATCCTGAATTTGGAACGGGAGCATTAAAGGTTACCCCTGCTCATGATCCTGATGATTTTGAGATAGGAAAGAGACATAATCTTCCTTTCATTACAGTAATTGATGAGAAAGGATTTATGAATGAAAATGCAGGAGAATTTAAAGGTTTAGATGTTTATTCTGCAAGAAAAGAAGTTGAAAGGGCATTAATACAAGGAGGATATCTTGTTAAAAAAGAATCTTATACTCATGATTTGGCAACTTGTGATAGATGTGGAACTCCTATAGAGCCATTAATTTCAAAGCAATGGTTTATGAGAATGGATGATATTGCGAAGGAAGCCATAAAAGTGGTAGAAGAAAATAAAGTTAAATTTATTCCTGATAGATGGAAAAAAATATATTTTGATTGGATGTACAATATAAAAGATTGGTGTCTTTCTCGACAATTATGGTGGGGACATAGAATTCCAGCATGGTATTGTGAAGATTGTGGACATATTAATGTTGAAGAACATCCTCCCCAAAATTGTGGGAAATGTAATTCAACAAATTTGAAACAAGATGAAGATGTTTTGGATACTTGGTTCAGTTCTGCTCTTTGGCCTCTGGGAACTTTGAAATGGCCTGAGAAAAATCCTGATCTTGAATATTACTATCCAACCTCTGTGTTAAGTACTGCAAGAGATATTATTAACCTTTGGGTTGCTCGAATGATAATGATGGGTTTAGAATTTAATGAGGATGTGCCTTTTTATCATGTCTATATACATCCCACTGTTCTTACAAAAGAAGGAAAGAGAATGAGCAAATCAAAGGGTACAGGGGTAGATCCTTTAGAACTAATTGAGAGATATGGAGCGGATATTACAAGATTCGGTCTTGCAGTTCAATGTACAGAAATGCAGGATTTGAGATTCCATGAAGAAAACTTTGAAAATACTAAAAATTTTGCTAATAAGTTATGGAATGCCTCTCGATTTGTATTAATGAGTTTGGAAGATATAGATTATTCAAAAGTTGATTTAAGACCTCATATATTATCTCTTTCAGATAGATGGATACTTAGTAAACTTCAGAAAGAGATAGTTGAAGTAACAGAACATTTAGAGAATTACAGGTTTAGCGAATATGTGAAAACTATTTATAACTTTTTCTGGTCTGAATTTTGTGATTGGTATATAGAATTGGCAAAGCCAAGGTTATCTGACAAAGAAGATCCTGAGAGCAGACTTGTTACTCAAACTGTTTTATGGAGAGTGTTGACTACAAATCTCTTGCTTTTACATCCTGTAATGCCATTTATAACTGAAGAAATATGGAAGAAACTCCCCTATCCTTCAGAAAGTATTATGATAAATTCTTGGCCTGTTTACGAGGAATTTTTTATTGATGAGGAAAAAGAAAGAGATATGGAATTTATAAAAGAATCTATAAGAAGGATAAGAGCTTTAAGAGCAGAATTTAATATTCCTATTACAGAAAAGATAAAGGTATTTTTCTATACAGGTGATGAAAAGGAGAAGATTCTTTTGAAAGGATATTCTGGATATTTCAATACTTTAGCAAGGGTTGAACTTATAGAATCTGAAAATATGATTTATGAAAAACATGTGGCTCATGTAATAATAAGTAATACAAATTATTATATTTATCTTTCAGGATTAATAGATTTGGAGAAGGAGAGAGAAAAAGTAGGTAAAGAAATAAGAGACTTAGAAAAAATAATAAAAAGTTTAGAGACCAGGTTAAATAATCCTTCTTTTATTGAAAAGGCGCCTTCCGATGTGGTTGAGAAAGAAAAAGAAAGATATAGAGAATTTATAGAAAAGAGAGAATTGTTATTAGAAAGAATGAAGGTATTAGAGTAAAAAAGGAGGTGTATATGAAGCTTTTAACCTTTCGTGGTGGTGTTCATCCTCCTACAAAAAAGGATTTAACAAAGTCTTCCCCCATCACCTCAATTTCTCTCCCTGAAAGGCTGTTTATTCCAACTCAACAACATACAGGTGCTCCTGCTCAACCTTTGATTAAGGTTAAAGATCATGTATTTAAAGGGCAAAAGATTGGAGATGTACAAAGCTTTGTGACAGCTCCTATTCATGCGCCCACATCGGGAACTGTTAGAAAAATCGGGTTTCATCCCCATCCTACAGGAAGACCTGTTTTGACTATAGAAATAGAAAGCGATGGAAAAGATGAACTTTTTCCTGAAATATTTCCAACTTCTTGGGAAAATCTATCTCCTGATGAGATAAGAAAGAGAATAAGAGAAGCAGGAATTGTTGGATTGGGTGGTGCTGCTTTTCCTACTCATGTCAAGATAACTCCACCTCCTGAAAAGAAAATTGATACTGTAATCTTAAATGGGGCGGAGTGTGAGCCTTATTTAACTATTGATTATCGTTTAATGTTAGAAAAGGCAGAATTAATCATAGAAGGTCTTCAAATATTAATGTATGTTTTAGGTGCAAAAAAGGGAATTATTGCAATAGAAGATAATAAAAAGGATGCGGAAGAAATTTTAAAGAAATATCTTAAAAAGGATATGGAAATAATTTTTTTACAAACAAAATATCCTCAAGGTTCAGAAAAACAATTGATAAAAGCTATTTTAGGAAGAGAAGTTCCTTCAGGTGGTCTTCCTTTAGATGTTGGTGTGGTTGTTAATAATGTGGGAACTGCATGCGCGATTGCTGAACATTTTAAAACAGGATTACCATTAATATCTCGTGGAGTAACAATAACAGGGGAAGGAATTAAAAAGCCTAAAAATCTTGATGTTCTCATTGGAACTCCAGTATTTAAGCTGATAGAAGAATGTGGAGGATTTTCTGATACACCTGGAAAAGTTATATTTGGTGGACCAATGATGGGAGTGACCATCTATAGTTTAGCAACTCCTATTGTAAAAGGAACTTCTGGAGTTTTAGTTTTTCCAAGAAGTTTTATAAAAAATCATGAACCTCTTTCATGTGTGCGTTGTGGAAGATGTCTTGATGTTTGTCCTATGAATCTTAGCCCCACTGTTATAGCGGAGTATTCTCGTCTAAAGAAAATGGATTTAGCAGAGAAAGAAGGAGCTTTAGATTGTATGGAGTGTGGTTCCTGTAGCTATATTTGTCCCTCACGAAGACCTTTAGTTCAATGGATTAGAATTGCTAAATCTGAAATTATTGAAAAGAGGAGAAAGTAGGGGGAAATATATTATGGAAGAAAAAGAACTAATTGTATCGTCTTCACCTCACATCTTCGCCGGAGAAGATGTAAGTAAAGTGATGTTAAATGTTATTTTAGCTCTTATTCCTGCCACCATGGCAGGAATTTATTTTTTTGGTATTTATTCCTTGCTTGTTATAATTGTCAGTATAGTATCTGCAGTAGTTTGGGAAGGGATAGCACTTTTAATAAGGAAGAAGTCTTTAAATAATTTATTGGACTTTAGTGCAGTGGTAACAGGATTACTCTTAGCATTAACATTACCACCACAGGTTCCCTTGTGGATTCCTGTGGTTGGAACTGCAGTAGCAATAATCTTAACAAAGCAGATCTTTGGTGGGTTAGGAGGAAATTTTTTAAATCCTGCATTAGTTGGTAGAGCTTTCTTATTAACCTCTTATCCAGTGATAATGACATCCTGGATAGCTCCAATAACATCCGCTACTCCCGTTTCTACCGCAACACCCTTAGCTATAGAAAAACTAAAACTCCCATATTCTCTACCTTCTTACTGGGATCTTTTTATAGGAAAGGTTCCGGGATCTATAGGAGAAACTTCTGCCCTCTTTCTTCTTATTGGGGGTCTTTGGCTTATTTACAGGAAAATAATTGATTGGAGAATTCCATTAAGTTATATCCTTTCGATGATGGTTTTATCTTTCTTATTTAAAAAGGATCCAATATTCCAAGTCTTATCAGGGGGAGTCTTCTTAGGAGCTTTTTTTATGGCTACAGATTGGGTGACAACACCCTTGACTCCTAAGGGTAGATTGATATTTGGAATTGGCGCGGGTTTTTTAACTTTAGTAATTCGAATTTTTGGAAATTATCCAGAAGGGGTCACCTATGGAATATTAGTCATGAATGCTTTAACTCCTTTAATAGACAGAAGTGTTAAGCCTCATAAATATGGAGAGGTGAAGAGATGAAAGAGATAATCACTTATGGGTTGATCCTTATGATAATATGTGCCATAGCAGCAGGAGCTTTAGCTTATGTATATAATCAAACTCAAAGAGTTATATTAATGCAAAAGGAAAAAGAAAAATTTCAAGCTTTACAAGAAATCTTACCTTTGGCAAAACATTTCGAAAATATTAATGATATTCCTAAACCTAAAGATAAAATGGTAAAAATTGTAGGAATTTATGAAGGAAAAAATGATAATCAAAAAGTAGGAAAAATTGTTGAATTAATTATTAGAGGATATAGCAGTGATATTAATCTTTTAGTTGGTTTGGATAGCTCAGGAAAAATCACAAAAATCAAAATTATCTCTCAACAAGAGACTCCTGGTTTAGGGGCAGAAATAACAAAAAATGAATTTCTTGACCAATTTATTGGTAAAAATTCTCCAAACATGGAACTTAAAAAAGATATTCAACCTATTACAGGGGCTACCATATCTTCAAGGGCAGTATTAAGAGCTGTAAAAGAAGCTTTATCTATTAAGTAGTTGATAAGGGGGAATCATTTTATGGCAAAGGAATTTTGGAGAAATTTTGTAAATGGTATTTTTAAAGAAAATCCAGTACTAATATTAATGATAGGTTTATGTTCTGTCCTTGCAGTTACTACGAATTTAGCTAATGGTATTGGTATGGGATTTGCTTTCTCTTTTGTGATGGTATTTTCAAATATTTTTGTCTCTTTACTTAGACCTATAACCCCTCATAATATAAGAATTCCTATATTTATTATCGTTATTGGTACCTTTACTACTATAACTGATTTAGTAATGTCCGCATATCTTCCTGAACTTCATCATGCTCTTGGTATATTTATTCCCTTGATTGTAGTTAATTGTATTATTATTGGAAGAGCAGAAGCCTTTGCTTATAGAAATAATATTTTAAATTCTATCGCTGATGGTTTGGGAATGAGCATAGGTTATTTTTGGAGTATAACAGTTTTAGCGGGTATAAGAGAGCTTTTAGGAGCGGGAACTCTCATGGGAATTCCTGTAATGCCTCCTTTTTTTAAGCCTGCCCTTGCTCTTATTATGCCTCCGGGAGCTTTTTGGGGGATTGGCTTATTAATAGGTATTCTAAATTGGTCAATGGATAGAGTTAAAAGAAAAATTGCTAAAAAAGAAGTTGTAATTCACCATCATGGAGGATAGGAGGAGGATATGGAAATTTTAAGGAAATTATTTACTTTATTTTTATTTGCATCCTTAGTAGATAATATTGTTTTTATGAGATTTTTAGCATTATGTTCCTATGTAGGGATGACTTCACAATATGATGCTTCTCTAGGAATGGGTATTGCAGTTACCTTTGTAACAGTTATGGCTTCTGTTGTAACTTTTTTCATATATTACTATATATTGCAACCTTTAAACCTTGTATTCTTAAAGATTATAGCTTTTATCTTAGTTATCGCTGCACTGGTACAGCTTGTGGAAATGGTAATAAGGAAAACTTCTCCTTATCTCTATAGAGCAATGGGAATATATTTACCTTTGATAACAACAAATTGCGCTATTTTAGGGGTTACTTTTATTAATATAGATATGTCTTATAATCTTCTAGAAATTATTATCTATTCTTTAGGAGTTTCGGTAGGTTACACTATTGCCTTACTTCTTTTAGCAGCTATTAGAGAAAGACTAAACTTTTCAGATATTCCTAACTTTTGGAAGGGATATCCTTTAGTCTTTATAACTTCAGGATTATTAGCTCTTGTATTTTTAGGATTTCAAGGAATGGCACATTAAGGAGGTAAAGTTTATGGGGGTAGTTTTATTAGCAGCATTGGTATTAGGAGGAATAGGATTGATCTTTGGAAGTAGCCTTGCTTTTGCAGGAAAAAAATTTGCTGTAGAGATTGATCCTAGACTTTCGGAGATTTTAAAGGTTTTGCCAGGAACTAATTGTGGTGCTTGCGGTTATCCTGGATGTGAAGGCTTGGCTCAGGCAATTTTAGAGGGAAAAGCTAAAACTACTGGCTGTGTTGCGGGAGGAGAGAAGGTTGCAAAAGATGTAGCAAAGATTTTAGGTTTAGAAGGCGGGATTACATTAATCAAAAATATTGCTTTTCTGACTTGTCAAGGAGGAAAAGAAATAGCTGTTAATAGATTCACATATAAAGGAATTGAAACTTGTAGAGCTTCCCACCTTACTCAAGGAGGAGAGAAGGGATGTCCCAATGGATGTCTTGGATATGGAGATTGTGTTAAAATATGTCCCTTTTTTGCAATACATATGGGTAAAGATAATCTTCCCAAAATCGATCCTGAAAAATGTACAGGATGTGGATTATGTGTTAAGGAATGTCCAAGGGGAATTTTAATTCTTCTTCCTATTAATATCTCCTTACTTTTGGGATGTAAAACAATTTTACCAGGACCTGAAGCAAGACAGGTATGTTCAAAAGCCTGTATTGGATGTGGAATATGTGCCCGTGTATGTCCGAAAGGAGCTATAACAATGCAGGGAAGGCTTCCTGTGATAAATTATGAAATTTGTGATGGATGTGGAATTTGTGCAGAAAAGTGTCCTACTAAGGCTCTGATTTTATTAATTAAGTAAGTAATGAAGCTTTTAAAGTATTTGTTTTTTTTATCTCTAATTTTTCTTGTAGGTTTTTTTATAAGAGAAAGATTTGCCCCAAATACAGCAGAAAAAAGTGGTATTTTAATGGATACTTTTGTAAACATTCATTTTTGGGGAAAAGATAGTGAAAAGGCAAAAGAAATTTGCTGGAAGGAATTAGAAAACTTGGATCGGAAGTTAAATAGATTTAATCCCGAGAGTGAGATTTATAAGATAAATGAGAATGCAGGGAATTGGGTAAAGGTTTCAGAAGAAGTAGAGGATGTTTTAAGAAAAGCAAAATATTATGCACAAATTTCTGATGGTCTGTTTGATCCTACTATTGGACCTTTAATGAAATTATGGGGATTTTACGATGGAAATTTATATATACCCACAGAGAAGGAATTAAAGGAAACTTTGAATAAGGTAAACTGGAAGGATTTAGAAATATCAAAAGGAAAAGTAAGACTTAAAAAAAGAGGAATGTCCTTAGATTTAGGAGGAATTGCAAAGGGATATGCACTTCAAAAGCTTTTAGAAATTTCTAAAAATCTTAATTTAGAAAGAATCTACATAGACTTAGGAGGAACTATTGGAGTATATGGTAGACCATTGAATGGAGATTATTGGAGGATTGGGATTAGACATCCAAGAAAAGAGGGAAAAATTATAGGAAGGATAAAAATAAAAAAAGGTGTAGTGGCAACCTCTGGAGATTACGAAAGATTCTTTATAAAAAGTGGTAAGAGATATCCTCACATAATTAATCCTAAAACAGGTTTTCCTTCTATAGAAGTAATGAGTGTAACAGTTATAAGTGATAATGGAATTACCTCAGATGCTTTATCCACATTGTTTTTTGTTTTAGGAGAAAAAGGGAAAAAATTTTGGGAAAGTAAATTTAGAAATGTTGGAGTAATCATGGTGGATGAAAAAGAGAAGATATGGAAATCTGAGAATGTTTATTTTGAGGAAGAAAAATGATAAAATTTAGAAATAGAATATATTATGTTTCTTTTTTGGGGATTATGCTTTCTTTAGCTTGTGGATTGTATTATTTAGAAGCTTTATTCTTAAATCCCCTATCTTCTCTTCCTGGAGCAAAGTTAGGAATAGCTAATATCATAACTTTAATGGGAGTTTATTGGTGGGGACTAAAAGAAGGATTGATTATTTGTATTTTCAGAGTTTTAATTGTAAATATACTTTTAGGAGGGCTTTTTGGTCTTTCCTTCTTTCTTAGTTTAACAGGGGGAATAATTAGTGCTCTTATCATGGGTTTCTTAGCAAATAAAAAAAGCTTTAGTACTACTTTTGTAAGTATACTTGGAGCGCTTTCTCATAATATTTCTCAACTGATAGTTGTATCTTTTTTTATTTCCCATAGAAGTATTTTTTTCTATATTCCTTTTTTATTAATATTTGCCATAATTACTGGAACTTTTAATGGAGTTTTAGGTAATTGGATAATTAAAAGATTATCCTTTTTATTAGGAGGAAAAGTATGAGAAGAAATAAGTGGTCTACAAGATTATTAATCTTTTTGTTAATCTTAGGGGCAATTATAGGAGGAACCATTGCGGAAACCTTAAAAGATAAAATTCCTTTTCTTACCGAGGGTATAAATATTGGTTTTTCACCTTTAGTTTTAGATCTTTATTTTCTCACCTTGACATTTGGGTTAAATTTAAGATTTAATTTAGGTAGTGTTATTGGAATTCTTTTGGTATTAATTTTTTATAGTATTTAAGGTGAAATAATGTGGGAAGATATAAAGAGAGGCTGGTATAGCTTTTCTAAAAAAAGCTTTTTTATGTTCATAGGGCTTTTTGTATTCTTTTTGATTTTTCTTATATTGATTGTTTTTATAACTTCCCTTAACGGCTCCTTATCTATTTGGCAAGATAGAATTAAAATCTATGCCTTTTTCCCTTCAAATATTTCTAATGAAAATATAGTTGAGATTCAAAAGAATATTGAATTACAATTTCCTATTATGAATATAAGTTTTATAGATCAAGGTACTGCTTGGCAAAGATTAAAAGAATCCCTTGGAAGTGAGAAAGAGATTTTTGCTTGGATATCTCCAAATAATCTACCTAAAGCATTGGAAATAAGTTTATTTTCTCTTGATAGAATGGAAGATTTAGTTTCTTGGCTTATGTCTAATCCCAATGTTGAAGATGTGAAATACTCTTTAGAACTTAAAAATCAGTGGGTTAATATAAATAGAATTGCTAATAATTTAAAGAAATTATTCATTTTTATTGGAAGTCTTGCTTATGTTATTATAATTATTGAACTTTTAGCTCATTCTCAAATAGCTTTTCCAAGTTTCTCTATAATCTCTCAAGTTTTTGAGAACTTTTTTACAATTTTCTTTTCTTCTCTCTCTTCTCTAATTTTTTTATATTATCTTATTTATTTTTTAAAGGATAATCTTTCTGATATTCTTCCCTATATTTCTATTATGGATATAAAACATTTTATTCTTTGGGGATTATTTTTCTTTCTTTCCAGTTTAATATTGAGTTTTTCATCAGCTTTCATTGGTTGGCATAGATTAAGAGGATGAGAAATAAAAGAATTACTTCTTTTATTTTTATATTTGTGTTGTTTTTCTCTATTTTTATTGAGATAGGAGAATCAGTAGATCTTTTAACTAAGAAAAAGCAAGAACTTCAGCAGAAAAAACAGAGGATAAATATCTTAAAGGAACAAGTTAAAATTTTAGAGGGAAGGGAAATGAATATTGCAAAGGAGATAGGTATGATAGATCAGCAATTGGAAAAGACAGAGAGGGAGTTAGTAAATGCAGAAGCAAAGTTAGGACAGGCTCAAGCAAATCTCATAGTAATATCTACCCAATTAAAAATAATGGAAAGAAATTTAAAGAATAGAAGTCTAAATTATAAAGTGGCTTTAGGTGAGATACTTAAAGAAAATAGTAATAATAGAAACTTTTGGGAGATTTTTTTAGGTAATAAGTCATCCTTTGATTTTTTAGCAGTTCCTTATTATTTAAAAAATATTTTTAAAAATGAAGCACAAAAACTGAATAAAATAGATAATCAATGTAAAGATTTGGCTCAAAAAAGGAAGGAGTGGGAAGAGGAAAAAAAGAGGATAGAGAGTTTAGTAAAAGAAATTGAGGAGAAAAAGGCTTATATAGAAAGAAAAAAGAGAGAGAAAAATGCTTATCTTGAAGAAATAAGAAAAAAGAAGAGACTACAACAACAAACCATTGCAACATTAGAGAGAGAATCAAAGGAGATTGAGGCACTTATTAGAAAATTAGCTTCTGCCTCTCAAATAAGGAAAGCGAAAAAAGGGAGACTTTCATGGCCAGTTATTGGAGCAATTACATCAAGTTTTGGGATAAGAAGACACCCCCTTTTAGGTGGAGCTTACATGATGCACACAGGTATTGATATTTCTGCAGATTATGGAACTCCTGTAAGGGCTGTTGCTCCTGGAAAAGTTATATATGCGGATTGGTATGGAGGATATGGAAAATTGGTCATATTAGATCATGGTGGAGGAGTAGCTACATTATATGCTCACCTTTCTCGGATTGTGGTAGAATTAGAAGAACAGATAAGTGAAGGACAAGTTGTAGGATATGTAGGAAGTACTGGTTTAAGCACAGGATTTCACTTACACTTTGAGGTAAGAGTTAATGGAAGTCCTCAAGATCCTTTACCTTGGTTAAAATAAAAATTCTTAAGAGGAGGAGACTGATGAGAAATAAAAGAAAAATTATTGTAAGTATCGCAATATTATTTATCTCTATTTTTTTAATAACCAAAATTTGGGGCGCAAAAGAAATAATATATGAAGATATTAAAACTTTTTTGGAAGTTCTTTTTTATGTTAAAAATGCTTTTATTGAGAAGAATATAGATAATACCAAATTACAATATGAAGCAATAAAAGGGCTTATTAAGGGGCTTAATGATCCCTACTCTCGATTTCTTGATCCTAAATCTTTCAAAACCTTTACTGAGGATATTAAAGGTACTTTTTATGGTGTAGGAATGAGGTTGGAACAAAAGGATGATAAAATTCTTGTAGTAGCACCAATAGAAGGAACTCCAGCTCATAAGGCGGGAATAAAACCTGGAGATCAGATTATTGCCGTAGATGATCAATCTGTGGAAGGAAAAACCATTGATGAGGTTGTAAGTATGATCAGAGGAGAATTAGGTAAAAAAGTGAAAATAAAGATATATAGGGAATCGGAGAAGAAAACTTATGAGTTTGAATTGGTAAGAGTAAAAATAGAAGCACCTATTGTTGAGGATAAAATTCTAAGGGATAATATGGGATATATTAGATTTTATGAATTTACTCAAAACTCTCCAGAAAGATTGAGATCTTCCATAGAAAAAATGAAAAAGAATAACATTTCTGGATTAATTCTGGATTTAAGAAATAATCCAGGAGGAGATTTAAGAGCTGCAATAGAAATTTCAAGTTTCTTTATTAGCAATAAAGAACAAATTCAAACTATTATAAGGGATAAAAACAACAAAATTGTAGATAATTTCATGTCAAAAGGAGTGATAGTTTACAGAGAAGATAGAGATATGAATAGATGGGGAGAATATGCTACTGGCAATTTAATATGGGATAAACCTTTAGTACTTCTTGTAAATAGATATTCTGCAAGTGCATCAGAAATATTGTCTGGAGCTATAAAAGATTATAAAAAGGGAATATTAGTAGGAGAAAAAACCTTTGGAAAAGGTGTAGTTCAAAGTATTTTTTCATTGTCCGATGGTTCTGCATTAATAATAACAACAGAGAGGTATTTACTTCCTTCAGGAAAAAGTATACATAATGAAGGAATAATTCCCGACTATATTGTAGAAATGGCACCTGAAAATGTAGGAAAAGAGAAGGATATCCAATTAGATAAGGCTATAGAGGTATTGAAACTTCAGATGGCCACAAGAAATAAAAAACTCCAAGAAGGTAAGAAAATTGTAATTAAAGGATAAATGGAAGACAATTTTAAAAAATATATATTAATTGCATCTATAATTTTGATTTTATTTATAGGAAATTTGTTAGTAAGTAATAAAAAAGAAGATAAAGTAATAGTTGAAAATTTTATAATAGTTCATATAGCGGGTGCAGTTAAAAGTCCTGGAGTATACAAATTGTTAGAAGGTTCTCGAGTTATTGATGGAATCCAAGCAGCAGGAGGTGCTTTACCTTCTGCTGACTTGGATAAATTGAATCTAGCAGAATACTTAGAAGATGGTTGTAAAATTTTAGTTCCTGAAAAATCTTTTCCTTCTCATTCTCTTTTATCATCTACTGATAGAATAAAAGGAAATAATTCATCAAATAATAAGATTAATATCAATTTTGCAACAGAAAAGGAGTTGGAAAGTTTACCAGGTATTGGTCCATCTTTAGCAAAAAGAATTATTGAGTATAGAGAGCAAAAGGGACCTTTTAAAGATTTAAAAGATCTTGAGAAGGTAAAAGGAATTGGGGAGAAAAAAATAGAACAAATAAAAGACTTAATAGAGTGGTAAGTGGATAAGCTTCCACCATCTTTTTTCTTTTTTATATATTTTTTTTGTGGAATTTTCCTTCAAAGAGTAGGAGGAAATATTTTTTATCTTTTAACCTTTTTTATTTTTTCCCTTATATTTATTAAAAAGAAATATTCCTTTCTAATACCTCTTTTTATATTTTTTCTCTTATTAGGGTATTTTCTTTCAAAATCTTCAATTCCTGAATTTAGTTATTTTACGGGTTTTAAGATTGAGAAAGTTAAAGGAGTCGTTGAAGATATAGAAGAAAGGGAAAAAATCAAAGAGGTTATTTTTAAACCATTTAATGAAAGAGAAAAAATACTTCTCATAATTAACAAAGATTTTAAAATAGATATAGGAGAAATTCTTTTAATAGAAGAATTAGAGGTGTTTCCTATAGAGGGAGAAAAGGTTTATAAATTTTGGGAAAAAGATGTAATCTTATGGGGAAAGATTAAATATTTCAGAATTTTAGGGGAAAATAAATCTTTTTTTGATTTATTAAGAATTAAGGCAAAAAATTATATAAAAAACTTGTTGTCTTTAAGTTCACCTATTGTGTCTTCCTTTTTGAAAGCTGTTATTTTAGGAGAGAGTGGTGTTTTAGCCAAGAATGTTAAAGATCTTTTTATAAACACTGGAACAGCACATATCTTAGCAATCTCTGGATTCCATATAACATTATTAATAAGTTTTCTTACTTTTTTTCTAAATTCAAAAAGATTAAAGCTTATTTTAAGTTTAGTATTATTTTTTTATGCTTTTATAATTGGAAATAAGCCTCCTGTATTAAGGGCAGTGGGTATGTATTTTTTTAATATTTTAGCAAAAATCTTTTTAAGGGAAGAAGATTCTATTAATTCTTTTTTCTATGTTTGTTTAATTTCTTTAATCTTTTCCCCTTTAAATCTTTTTAATATTAGTTTCCAGTTATCTTATTTTGCAACCCTTGGGCTTATTTTAACTCCTTCTCTTAAAATTCCTTTTATTACTAAATATTATCAAGATTTGTGGAGATCTTCTTTATGGTTATTTATTTTCCTTCTTCCCTTTAATATTTATTTTTTTGGAAGAATTCCAATTTTATCTTTTATTGGAAATCTCTTTGTCATACCAATTTTTCAGATAATCCTTTTTCTTTCATTTTTATTTATTTTCTTAGGTATTTTTCCTGTTTCTTCTTTCTTGTTATCCATTATTGAATTTTTTCTAAATATACTTTTATCGGGTTTGCAATTTATCTTAATAAATTATAAAATTAGTTTGATATTAAGTTTAATACTTATTTTATCTCCTTTTATTTGGAAGAATACCAGGAATGAATTATTGGGAATTTAAAAAATTAATAAAACAAAAAGAGATTCCTTTGGTATATCTTTTCATTGGAGAAGAGAAATTCCTAATGGAAGATGCATTAGATGCTTTAAAAAATAGATTTAAAGATGCATCCTATCATGTATTTTTTGGAGAAGATATAACCTGGAAAGAAATTATCCCATATCTTGAAGCACCACCTCTTTTTGGAAATCAATTATTAGTTATAAGACATTGTCAAAGTTTAAAAGAACCAAAAAATAAAGATCGAATTATCTCCCTTTTCAAAAACCCTATGAATACCTGCATTGTTTTTATGGCTAATGGAGAAGAGGAAAGTAAAAGAAAAAATTATTTAGAAAAAATTATTCCCCATAGTAGTATTGTTGAATTTTCAAAGCTAAGATCTGATGGAGTTAGAAGATGGTTAAGTGAAAAATTGAAAGAGCTAAATGTCTCATTGGATCCTGATGCTCAATATTTTTTAGCATTATCTTGGGGTGATAATTTAGCAATCTTATATAGAGAATTAGAAAAGGTTATTTCTTTTATTGGAGAAAAAAGGGAAATTACATTAGAAGATTTAAAGAAGATTTCTTCTCCAAGAGAAGTAGCATTTTTTACTTTTTTGGATGCTTTGTATAAAAAAGATGTATACTTAGCTCTTAATGGATTAGATACATTGTGGAATGAAGGTATTCATCCGATGATAATATTAGATATTATAGTAAAACAATTTAGACAACTATTAAGAATTTATGCTCTATCAAAAGAAGGATTTTCGGAAGAAGAAATTAAAGAAAAACTTGACTTACATCCCTTTGTGATTAAAAAAACTTTTCAAAGCTTAGTAAATTTTACTGCCGCAGAACTTCTTGAGTTATATTTTCTTCTGCGGCAGTTAGATCAGGAAATTAAATCTACAAGTAAAAATCCCAGAGTATTATTAGAAAAATTTTTAATAAGATTAAATAAGAACTTAGCTTACTAACTTTTTATTTAATAGCTTCATAAGATGGGATTTCTTCCTGGCAGCAGTATTTTTATGTAAAGTTCCTTTTTGAGCTGCCTTATCAATAACACTAATGACTTGAGGAAGAATTTGTTTTGCTTCTTCAATTTTATTTTCTTCTATAAGATTGAGAAATTTCTTCGTATAAAACTTAATCCTTCCTAATCTTAATCTGTTTCTAATTCTATTCCTTTCATTAATCTTAATTCTTTTAATTGCTGACTTTGTATGTGCCATATATCCCTCTCCTTCTATTTTTTTAAATTTACTTTGGGAATTATACCATAATGTATTTAAAATTGAAAGAAAAACTAAAAAAGTTTTATAGTATAATATATTGAATAATTCTTAGAAGGAGAAGTGAGATATAATTTATGATTATCTTTATAACTAATGATGATGGAGTAAATGCTCCATCGTTAAAAATTATTATTGATAAATTTAAGTCTTTTGGAGAAATATATGGTGTTCTTCCTGAGAAGGAGAGAAGTGCTGGAAGTCATGCTCTTACTTTCCATAAACCATTAAGAGCCTATCCTGTTATTGTTAAAGAAGGGATTAAAATATGGTCAAGTAATGGTACTCCTGCTGATTGTGTTCTTTTAGGTCTTTATGCTCTTTTACCTAGTCCCCCCACCATTGTTATTTCTGGTATAAATAAGGGATATAATTTAGGGAATAATGTTATTTATTCAGGAACTGTTTCTGGAGCAAGAGAAGCTGCTATTAATGGAATTCCTGCTATTTCAATCTCTGTATCTTCTGAGGGAAGAGAAAAGGATTTTGAAATGGCATGCGAATTTCTTTTAAAAATTATTCCTTCAGTTATTAAATTTGTTCCTTACGGAGTATTTCTTAATATAAATATTCCACCTTTGGAAAGCTTAGAGAAGGTAGAATTTGAATTTACTTATCAAGGTAAATTTCATTATAAAAATAGAGTAGAAAAAAGATTAGATCCTTGGTTAAAGGAGTATTATTGGATTTATGGAGAATTAGAGGAGAGTGACAGAGAAGGATCAGATATAGAAGCAATTAAAAGAGGGAAAATTTCTATAACTCCCCTCAGATGGGATATGACTGACTACTCTATTTTAAATAATCTTAGAGATAATTTTAAAACAAGGTAAGGGGGATTTAAGAATGAAGAGAGCAGTAAAAGTCTTAATTGCAGAAGATGAACCTATTGTTAGAATGGACTTAAGAGAGCTTTTAGAAAGTCAAGGATACCAAGTAATTGGTGAAGCTTCTGATGGACAATCTGCAGTAAACATTGCAAGGAGAGAAAAACCTGATGTAGTTATTATGGATATTAGAATGCCAGGAATGGATGGTATAGAAGCTGCTAAGATTCTAACAGAGGAGGAAATTTCCCCTGTTATTTTCTTGACTGCCTATTCTGATAGAGAGTTAGTAGAGAGAGCAAAGGAGGTCGGAGTGGTAGCTTATCTTGTAAAACCTTTTAAAGAAACCGATTTATTTCCTACTATTGAAGTAGCAATAGCAAGATTTAAAGAATTTTTACAATTGAAGGAAGAAATTAAAGATTTAAAAGATGCGTTAGAGACAAGAAAATTAGTAGATAGAGCCAAAGGTTTACTTATGGATATGGAAGGCTTAAAGGAGCATGAAGCTTTTAGATTGATTCAGAAAGCAAGTATGGATAAGAGAAAACCCATGAAGGAAATTGCTCAGGCAATTATATTGGCATATGAATTAAGAGATAAAAAGGAGAGACAGTGATGTTATACATAGCTTTTATTATTTCCCTCATAATTTCAATAATTCTAACTCCAATTGTTAAAAAAATAGCTTTTAAATTAAAAGTCTTAGATTATCCCAATGAGAGAAAGGTTCATAATAAGCCTATTCCCAGGATAGGTGGGATTGCTTTTTATTTATCTATCTTGTTAGTGAACCTTATTTTTAACAAAACTATAATTATTGAGAAAATTCTTTTAGGAGGAAGCTTTATCTTTATCATTGGATTGATTGATGATTTTGTAGAGTTGAAACCTGCACCTAAATTTTGGCTGATATTTTTAGCAGTAATGATATCAGTTTTTATAGGAATAAGATTAGAATCCTTTAAGATTCCCTATACAAATATAATCATTTCTGGGTGGTTAGCTTATATCTTTTCTTTTTTGTGGCTTTTAGGTATAACTAATGCTATGAATTTTATTGATGGATTAGATGGACTTGCAGCGGGAGTCTCTGCTATATCATCTTTCTCTCTTTTAATTATTGCCCTTTTATTAAAAAGAATGGAAACTGCAATTTTCCTTTCCATAATGCTGGGAGGAGTATTGGGGTTTTTATTTTTCAATTTCCCTCCCGCATCTATAATCATGGGGGATTCAGGAGCTATGTTCTTAGGCTTTTTACTTTCTGCAATATCCATAACTGGAGTATTAAAGTTTAGTACATTGATAAATCTCTTTGTTCCTATTATGATTTTAGGATTCCCTATCTTAGATACAATATTTTCGATAGTTAGAAGAATAGCTGAAGGAAGACCTCCTTGGAAATTTGACAAGGATCATATTCACCATAGATTCTTAAAAATAGGTATGGATACAAGACAAAGTATTGGCTTTATTTATCTTATAACTATATCTATGAGTTTGATTGCTATTATTTTGTCTCTTTTATATTACAATAGAGATATTTCATTGCTTATTCTTATAGGTACTTTAAGCTTAATAATTTTTATATTAGCAAAATTAGGAATTTTAATGGTAGGTAAAAATGGAAAGGTATGATGTAATAGTAGTTGGTGGAGGACATGCGGGATGTGAAGCAGCTTATGCGTCTTCTCGCTTAGGAGTAAAAACTTTACTTATTACTATGAATTATGACACCCTGGCCTGGCTTCCGTGTAATCCTGCTATGGGAGGACCAGGAAAGGGACAACTTATCTTAGAGATGGACGCCTTAGGGGGAGTTATTGGGAGAATAACAAATAGAAGTATGCTTCAAGTTAAATGGTTAAACACATCAAAGGGACCTGCAGTAAGAGCCTTAAGAGCTCAAGTAGATAAATGGGAATATCCAAGACTAATGAGACAGTTTTTGGAACAGCATAAAAATTTAAATATTTATCAAGGAGAAGTCGTAAATATTATTGTGGAGGATGACAAAGTAAAAGGAGTAATATTGTCCACAGGAAAGGAAATCTATGGAGAGAGAGTAGTTATTTCTCCAGGAACTTTTTTGAATGGTATGATCCATATTAGTACATGGTCAAAACCTGCAGGAAGAATGGGAGAATTTCCCTCTATTGGACTTTCTGATGCTTTGAGAAGATTAGGATTAGAATTGGGAAGATTTAATACAGGAACTACTCCAAGGGTAGACAAAAGAACTGTAGATTTTGATAGGCTTACACCACAACCTGGGGATGAATCTTTACCTTCTTTTTCTTTTTGGGAAAAACCTGAGTATAGAGAGCAAATTCCTTCATACCTAACGAGAACTACATTAAAGACAAGAGATGTGGTTTTAGCAAATATCCATTTAACTGCATCAAGAATTGGCGGAATGGTTAAGAAGGGACCAAGATACTGTCCTTCTATTGAGGAAAAATATATATGGTTCCCAAATCATGAGACCCATCAAGTTTTTTTAGAACCTGAAGGAAAAGATTCTATAGAGCTTTATGTTCAAGGGATATATACAAGTCTTCCTGAAGAGATTCAATTAAAAATTTTAAGAACTATTCCGGGAATGGAAGAGGTAGAGTTAATTCGTCCTGGATACGCTATTGCTTATGATTTTGTATATCCTCACCAATTAAAGCTAACCTTAGAAACTAAGAAGGTAAAGGGACTTTATCTTGCAGGACAGATTAACGGAACGACAGGATATGAAGAGGCTGCTGCACAAGGAATTATAGCAGGGGCTAATGCTGCCTTAAGTCTCATAGGTAAGGAGCCTTTGATAATAAGAAGAGATGAAGGATATATTGGAGTATTGATTGATGATTTAGTCATTAAAGGTGTTGATGAACCTTATAGAATTTTAACTTCTCGGGCAGAATATAGATTAATTTTAAGATGTGATAATGCAGATCAAAGGCTAACTCCAAAGGCATATAAATTAGGTTTAATAAGTGAGGATCAATGGAAAATTTTCCAAGAAAAGATGGAAGCTATAGCTCGTGAAAGAAAGAGATTGTTTAAGACAATCCTTTTTCCCAATGAAGAATTGAATAAAATTTTGAAAGAGAAAGGAACAAATCCTTTATTATCTTCTACATCATTAAATAACCTTTTAAAAAGACCTGAAATTACTTACGAAGATCTTGATAAATTAAATCTAGGAGGAGAATTAAGAAGAGATTGGAGAGAAGTGGTAGAGATCGAGATAAAATATGAAGGGTATATTCAAAGGGAGTTATCGAAAATAGCAGAGTTTAAGGAATATGAAGATTTAAAAATTCCTGATGATTTTGATTATGAAAATATTCCTCATCTTTCTCGAGAGGGAAGGGATAAACTATTAAAAATTAGACCTCAAACTTTTGGACAAGCTCAAAGAATTCCAGGGGTAAATATAGGTGATCTAACAATACTTTTGTATTATTTAAGACAAAGATATGGAGAGAAACAAAGATTGGCGAGATGAGTACTTTAGTAGATCTTATTATGAATTCTTAGCTCGTCATTTAACTCCAGAAAGAACAAAAAAAGAAGTAGATTTTTTAGAAGTAGTAGTTCCCTTGAAAAAGAACATGCTAATTTTAGATTTGGGATGTGGTTTTGGAAGGCATAGTATAGAAATGGCAAAGAGAGGTTATAAAGTTATTGGTGTGGATAGATCTTTAGAACTTTTAGAAATTGCAAAGAAAATAGCAATGGAAGAAAAACTTGTAAATTTAGAATTTTATACCATGGAATATAAAGATTTAAATCAGATAAATTATTCCTTTGATGTGATTTTATCTTTATATACCAGTTTTGGTTTAAATTCATACAAAGAAGATAAAAAAACTTTAAGAGAAATTTATAAAATATTAAAACCTCAAGGGAAATTACTTATAGATATTGAAAATAGAGAGGCTTTATTAAGACACTTTATTCCATATTCTTGGGATATCATGGATAGATTTGTGCTTTTATCAGAACATAAATTTGAACCTGAGACAGGCTATTATATATCAAGAAGAGTTGTATATAACAGAGAATCAGGAGAAGTTAAGGAATTTTTTAGAAAAATTTATCTTTATACTGCCAGTGAGTTAAATAATCTATTAGAGGATGAGGGATTTAAAGTTTTAAGATTTATTGGTGATTATGAAGGTCATAAATATAATATAGTTTCTCATCGATTAATTGTTCTATGTATAAAAAAGGAATAAAGGGGAGAATTTATTTCTCCCCTTTATTATTCTCACTATCGGTTTTTTCAGGTTTCTTTTTGTAATCAGTTGTGTAAAATCCTGAACCTTTAAATTCAATTCCTACAGGATAAAACATTTTTTTAAGGGTTCCTCCACATTTTAGACATACCCTTGGAGGTTCATCCCCCAAAGTAGTTATTATCTCATATCTTTCATTACAATTAATACAAATATATTCGTAGATTGGCATTTCAGATTCACCTCCTTATTTTTCTGCAATCAAAATTAATTTTTAATTATAAAAAAAGATTTTGTCAAGAATTATAAGTATTAAGTAAATTTAGAGAAATTAAGATCTCTAAGAATTTTCCAAAAATTGTTAAGGTTATTTATAAAAAATAAATGTGAAATACATTTACAATCTGAAGAACCAAAATTTTTTACATGTGAATAAAATTTATTTAAAATTTCTGCAGTTTCACATTCTTCAATCCTTCTAGCATGTTTATAGAAAATTGATAGAATCCTTATATTTTGAGAATTTAGAAAGTAATCAATATGCCAAATTAATTTCTTATTTTTAGATAAATGTCTTAAAATTCTTTTTTCTAAATTTCTTTGGGAAGAACCTATATAAGCATAAAAACCTTTAATAAATCTAACATTACCAAGAGATCCAATTTTTATTTCCTCATCTTTTTTTAAAAACATCAATAATACATAAATTCCTTTCATGATTTAT
>JAOADF010000133.1 GCA_026417425.1 Dictyoglomaceae bacterium | reverse complement strand
AACTGCATCCTTTCCAGGAGTCCAAGCTTGAGGGATATATGGTCCATTAACTACAATTTTTCCAGGTCTCCACCAGTTAAGAGGATCCGCCTCTACAGTTTTTCTATGTAAAGGAACTCCTTGGGCAACACAAAGCCATTCCTTAAGATCATACCTTGGTTGAGAGAGTCTAATCTCTAAGGTATAATCATCAAGAGCCTTTACTCCAAGTTTATCCTCTGAAAGAGCTCCACTTTTCACTGCCCAGAAGTTTTCAATAAATTGATGGGGTCCAGCCCAGGCAGGAAAATCTGGTATCTTAGGGCTTGCATAGTATCTAAAAGACCACTCGAAATCCTTTGCCGTTACTGGATCTCCATTAGACCATTTTTTATCTTTTCTCAACTTAAAGGTCCAAACTTTATAATCCTTTGAAACTTTAACACTTTGGGCAATAAGGGGAACAATCTTTACTCCTCCTAGACCCTTAGGATCTGGGGCATATCCATAGAGTCCTTCAAAAATTGTACCTTGTGCTAAAATATGTTGAGCTTGCCAATAATAGGGAGTAAATCCTGGTGTATCAAAATAGGGTAAACTTACAACTCTTTCCTTCTGTCCATTTACAATTCCTGAGAGAAGAAGAACTGAAAATAAAACAAATAACACTAAAAATCTTTTTTTATACATTTTAACCCTCCTAAAAGATTTAAGTTTTTAAAATTGAACTTTAAAGGAGAGTCTTTTTTTAAAGAAACTATCACCTCCCTTTACAAGAATTTCTTATGGATAATTCAACAGGTAGTACTATCTTTACTGGAATTTCTTCTCGACCCTGTATTTTATTTATTAATATTTCCACAGCTAAGGAACCCATTCGTCTCTTAGGAACCCTTATAGTTGTTAAAGGAGGATCAAAATTTTTTGCAAGTTCAATATCATCAAATCCAATAACCGAGATATCTTCAGGAATTCGAAAACCTAACTCTCTTAATGCTTTAATGGCACCAATTGCAATAAGATCATTTCCTGCAAATATTGCAGAAGGAAACTCTTTATTTTTAGAGAAATATTCCTTTATTGCAGAATATCCCCCCTCAATTCTGGGTTCTTCTGTGAAAGTAATTAGAGGTAGAGTATTAGAAAATTCTCCCATGAACAATTTAAAAGCATATAATCTTTCTTTAAAACTCCTGTGAGCTTGAGGACCCGCAATATGCAATATCCTCCTATGCCCCAATTTATATAGATACTCTATACCTTGCCTTATTCCATCAAAATTATCCATTATTATAGTAGTATATTCAGGACCTATATAATTATCAACTATAATTGTGGGAATATTATAGGAAATCAATTTCTTTGCCCAATTTTTATCCATATATCCTACCAAAAGCATCCCATCAATAATTTTTTCTTCCACCATAGAAGGAGTAGAAAAATCTTCTTTTCCCTCATCCAGTGAAAGAATAGAGTAAAGTAAGTTAGATTTGTATCTTTTTAAAGTAGTTTCTACCCCATTAAAAACTACCGAATAGAACTCATTAAGAACTATAACACCTAAGGAATGATGAGGTGGACGATAAATTATAAAACCAATAGAATAACCCTTCTTGGGAATAGTTATTTTTGTGAATTGAGAGATATCATATCCTAATTCTTGAATTTTTTCTAAAATTTTCAATCTATTTTCCTGAGAAACCCCAGGTTTATTATGTAAAGCTCTCGAAACACTTGATGGATGTAAATTTAATTCATTTGCAATTTTTTTAACTATTCCACGCAATTTATACCCTCTTTGCGCAATTTGCTTATATTATATATATATTTCTTCCTTTACGTCAATATTTAATTTTTTCTAAAAGAAAGTTATAATACAATATAAATTTTTTTATGAAAATAGGTTTTGGTTATTCCTTTAATGAAAATCCATATATTGCAGGAAAGGAAGCAACTGAAAGAGCTATAAAAGCTTCGGGAACTCCAATTTTTACATTAATATTTAACACATATAATTATTATCAAGAAGCTTTATTAAAAGGGATTAAAGAACTTATTCCTTTTTCAAAGATCGTAGGCTTTTCAGGAGATGGGTTAATTATTCAAGATAAACTCTATAGAAAAGGTATTGGTATTATCACCCTAAGTGGAGAAAATTTAAAAGTAGATACTTTTTTGGAAGAGAAAAGAGATAGAGATGATTATTCTTTAGGAGAAATCTTAGGAAAGAAAATACTGAAAACAGGTATAAATAAGGGAACAATTTTTATATTCCCTGACTCTTTTAAAATAGATGTTTCTTTACTTCTTTATGGTCTTTTTAATACTTTAGGAAAAAAGTTTAACTTTATCGGAGGAGGGGTAGGAAGAATTTCTAAAGATTATAAAGCCTTTGTATTTACAGAGGAAGGAATAATAGAAGGAGGAATATCCTTAGCAGTTATAGAAGGAATTGATTTTAGCATCTCTTGTGGACATGGATGGAAACCCTTAGGGGATCCTTTAATTATTACCAAAGCAGAAAACAAAGAAATCATTGAGATTGATGGAAGATCTGCCTTCCTTTCATATAAAGAAAAATTAGGTGAATTTCCTTATGAAAAATTTTCAGAATATGCCATAAATAATCCTTTAGGTTTTCCTAATCTTTTAGGTAACTTTCTTATAAGAGATCCCATAGGGGTAAAGGATAAAGAAAAACTTATTTTTGGAACGAAGATCTACACAAACTCTGTGGGATATATAATGAAGGGAGATATTGCTGAACTTTTGGAGTCCTCAAGAATTACCATAGAAAAAGCAATTAAATATATAAAGAATCCCCAATTTGCGTTAATTTTTGACTGCATTTCTCGTTCTGATTATATGGGGGAAAATTTTGAAAAAGAGTTAAGAATAATTCGAGAATCCTTTCCTTTAGATATACCTATTCTTGGAATGTTAAGCTTTGGTGAGATTGAAACCCACAATAAAATTCCTTTATTTCATAATAAATCCTTAGTTATAGGAATTGGAGGAGAGGAGGTAATAAAGGAAGAAAAAAGAGAAAACATATTTTTCCCTTTATATGCAGAATTATCTATTCTCCACGAAATTTCTTCTTTTTCCTTACCCTCCTCAGAAAAAGATCTTTATGAAGAAATTGCTGAAAAAGCTGGAAGACTTTTTGACATTCAGCTATTTGCTCTACTTTTGAAAACTAGATATTCTTATAAATTAGCTTCTTCCCTTGGATTCACAAGAGAAGAGGAAGTATTAGAATTGATGAAAGAAAAAAAACCTAATCAATTTACATTTCAATTAGGGGATGGGAATTTAGGAATACTATTCATTGAACAAGAATATCCCTTAGAAAATAAAGAAATAAAGATTTATACAATTTTTGCCCGAAAGATAGAAAATTTATTGAAGGAACTTTACAATATAAAAAAGCAGAAAGAACTAGAAGAAAATCTTAGAAGACTTTCTCTTACTGATGAATTAACAGGTTTGTATAATAGAAGGGGATTTATAACCCTTGCAGAGCAACAGTTAAAAATTTTTGAAAGAGTTAATAAAAGAGGAATTTTAATATATATAGATCTTGATAATATGAAAGAGATAAACGATACTTTTGGGCATCTTGAGGGTGATAAATATTTAAGAAATTTTGTAGATATTTTAAGAAAAAGTTTTAGAAAGAGTGACATTATAGCACGAATTGGAGGAGATGAATTTGTAATCCTATGTATGGAAACCTCTGAAACCTCAATTGAAAGATTACTTCTTCGACTTTATCAAAATATATATAACTTTAATTCA
>JAOADF010000132.1 GCA_026417425.1 Dictyoglomaceae bacterium | reverse complement strand
TTATACTGATCCCGATGAGGCAGTAGAGTTTGTAGAAAGAACTGGTGTTGATTCTTTAGCTATAGCTATTGGAACAAGTCATGGAGCATATAAGTTTAAGGGTGAGCCTAAACTTGATTTTGAAAGATTAGAAGCGATTGCAAAAAAATTACCTGGTTTCCCTTTGGTCCTTCATGGAGCGTCTTCTGTTCTTAATGATCTTGTGGAAAAGGCAAATAAATATGGGGCAAAGTTAGGTGGAGCAAAAGGTGTTCCTGAAGAGATGATAAGGAAAGCAACAACAATGGGGATTTGTAAGGTTAATATTGATACAGATTTAAGACTTGCAATGACTGCAACATTGAGAGAACAGTTTGCATTACATCCTGAAGAATTTGATCCAAGGAAATATTTAGGGCCTGCAAGGGAAGCTATCAAAGAAGTGGTAAAGCATAAATTAAAGAATGTTTTAGGATGTAGTGGGAAGGCGGAGGAGATTTTAACAAGTATAAAGGGTCAATAGTTAGGGAGGGGGAATAACCCCCTCCTTTATTTTTTTTAATTTTTCCAAACTACTCCATAATCCTAATAAACTTTTATGAGAATCATTTATTTCTAAAACAATTGGGCCATTAAATTTCTTTAATTCCTCCCAGTATGGTGAAAATTCAATACTACCTTTTCCCAAAGGCAAGTGTTCATCCTTTTTCCCATGGTTATCATGAATATGAATATGAGATATAAAGGGTTTTAATTCTTTCCAGGTTTTTGTTAATCCATCAGAGGATACATTTGCATGTCCAAAATCAAAACATACTTTTATTTTTCCATCAAAGGATGATAAAAATTTTTTAAAATGGGAGACTTTTAAGAATAAATCTCTTTCATCCAAGGAAGTATTTTCTAAAGTCAGTTCAATATTGTACTTTTCTGCTAAATTTAATATTTTTTCTAAAGCTCTTCTTAATCTCCTTTTTGCTAAAAGAATAATTAGAAAATGTCTTACAGGGACCAAACCTGGATGAGCTACTACTAATCTAACTCCACATTTTCTTGCATATTCCAATGCTTTTATTGTACCTTCTATGCTACTTTCATATATAAGATCATTAAGACTTGCTAGATTAATATCTATTAGGGGAAGATGTAGGGTAAGAAAAATATTATATTTTTCAGCTTTTTTTCTGATTTTTTCAGGATCTTGGGCAGGCAATCCTTTTAAGATAACAGAAAGATCTCCAAAAAGTTCTACTACTCCTGCTCCTTTTTCTTTTGCAATATCGAGGGCTTTTAATGCTAATACCTTTTTTAAGGATGTCAAAGAAAAACCAATTTTTTCCATTTTAATTTTTAATACTTTTTGGTTATAATAGAATATATAAAAAGATATGTCAAATATCACATAATTTTTGTGATAGAAATCATCGAATATTTAGAATGGAGGATAATATGAGAAGAAGTTTCATGAAAATTAAAGTGGCAACTTTTATATTTATCTTGTTTATAAATGTTATTTTCTCCCAGGTTTCTATAGAAAATCTGGATGCAAAATCTTTGGGTATGGGAGGAACTTTTGTTACATTAGATAGTAATGGGGATACTTATTTTTTTAGTCCAGCAACTTTAGCTTTAAAAAGATTTCCCCAACTCTCTATGACTCTTAATTATCCTTTGAAGGAAAATCCTAATTTAAGACTGAATTATTTTTATCCTTCCACATCGACCTTTGCTTTTTCTGTAGATTTGATATATAACCCTGAAAATAATTCTTACATTTTTAGGAATTGGAAAACTGCTCTTGCCTTTCCTTTAACATCTCATATATATGTTGGCGCAAGTTTTCAATATGTAGAGGGAGAAAGGGATACATTAAAAGGGAATTTAGGTATTTTATTAAATCTTTGGGGAAATATTAGGGCTGGAGTTGTAGGCTATGGACTTAGTTTTAGAAAGTATTCAGAAAAGGAAATCTTAGTGACATTACCCCAAGGATATGCTATTGGATTAAGTTTAAAGCCCTTTGAGAAAACAAGTTTATTTATTGACTTACTAGATGTAGAGAAAGCAAGTAGAGAAAATAGCTGGAACTATTTAAGATTTGGATTAGAGCAGTGGATTGGAGACTTTATAGCTTTAAGGTGGGGATCTATAGGAGATATCACTAATCCCTTGAATTATACCTTAGGATTAGGCTTAAGATTAAATATTCTTCAGATAGATCTTGCAACATTAGTAGCTCCATTTATAGCTCCTGAAGAAAGTCAGAAGCAACAATATAAATTAACGGGAAGTATTAGATTTTAATACTCAATTCCCCAACGGGCAGGAATTCCTGATTTAAAGGGATGCTTTATTTCTTTCATTTCTGTTACAAGGTCTGCTATTAATATAATCTCTTCAGGCATATCTCTTCCTGTTAATATTATTTCCATGAGAAAGGGTTTATTTTTAAGTACTTCTATTAAATCCATTAAGGGAATAAGTTTAAAATGTATCGCTAAACTTATTTCATCTAAAATAATTAGATCAAATTTCTCTTTTTGGATCTCTTCTTTTACCTTCTTCCATCCCTTATCTATGATCTCTTTATCAAGATCTGTAGGGCCTTCTTTACTAATGTAGCATTCTCCACATCCAATACATGGAATAATATTATCTCTTATAGCAGAAGAAAATTTACAATCTCTTCCAAATTGCCAAAGAATAAATTTAGGAAGAAATTTTGTAGAAAAGATTTCTCCCGAAAAGCTATTACCCTTTACAAACTGGACAAAAAGGACAGAAAGTCCATGTCCCACACTTCTTAGCGCTTGCCCTAAAGCAGCTGTGGTTTTCCCTTTTCCGTCTCCTGTATATACCTGAATTAATCCTCTTGAAAGCTTCATAAAAATTTTTTAGAGGCATACATAATAAACTCTATGTATATTTTCTACCGATTTTAATTCATTTAATACCGAAGAAGAGACAGGATTATCTACAATTAAAACCATAACTGCTTCTTTTCCTAGTTCCTTTCTTCCCACTTGCATTGCAGCAATATTTATATTCTCCTTTCCCAATATGGTACCTACTTTTCCTATAATTCCTGGCCTATCAGTATGGAAAGCAATAAGTAAATATGGAGCTAAATTTAGATCTATATAGTAGTCTTGGATTTTTACTATTCTCTCTTGCCCTCTGTTTACTGTTCCAGTAAGTTCTAATAATCCCTTTTCTGTTTTTAACTGCAGTTTTATGAGACTCCTATATATTTCTGTATCCTGAGTTCTTGATTCTTTTATTCTTAATTTTCTCTCCTTAGCTAAGGGAAGAGCATTAATAAAATTTATGGGTTCCATTAGAATAGGTTCTAAAAATCCCTTTACTACTGCAGAAGCAAGAGATGTTTCAAGTTTTTGAGAAAGTTCCCCGCATATTTGGATTTCTAACTCTTCAGGATAGGAATCAGTAAGCTGAGCTAGAAATTTTCCAAGTTTTTCTCCTAGAATTACGTAGGGTGATATTTCATCACTGATTATAATAGGAAGATTAACTGCATTTAATACTGGTTCTCCTTTAAAATATCTTATGATCTCCTCCGCTACAATTAATGCTACTTTTTCTTGGGCCTCTTGGGTTGAAGCTCCTAAATGGGGAGTTAATACTACATTATCTAAAGTTAAGAGAGGATTATCAGGTTCTATAGGCTCCTTACTAAATACATCCAAGGCACATCCCGCAATTTTTCTCTCTTTTAATGCATTATATAGAGCTTTTTCATCTACAAGTTTCCCTCGGGCACAGTTGATTAAATAGGCAGAAGGCTTCATTAAACTAAGTTCTCTTTCTCCAATAAGATTTTCTGTCTCAGAATTTAAAGGAAGATGCAAAGATACATAATCAGAAATTCTTAACAATTCATCAAGATTATTTAAAAGTTCAACTTCTAATTCTTTTGCTCTTTCCATAGAAATATAGGGATCATAAGCTACAACTTTCATTTTAAAAGCTCTTGCTCTCTTTGCTACTTCTGAGCCGATTCTTCCAAGACCAACTAATCCTAAAATTTTACCATAAAGTTCATATCCTATAAAGCTTTTTCTATCCCATTTTCCTGACTTTAAAGAATAAAAAGCCTGAGGAATTTTTCTACTAAGACTCAGAATTAGTGCAAAAGTATGTTCTGCTGCTGAAATGGTATTTCCTTCTGGAGCATTGATAACTAAAATCCCTTTTCTTGTTGCATATTCCACATCAATGTTATCTACACCTACGCCTGCTCTTCCAATAACCTTTAGATTTTTTCCTTCCTCTATGATATCTTTTGTTACTTTTGTTTCTGATCTAACTACTAATCCTGAGTAGTCTTTTATAATTTTCAATAACTCATCTTTTGTTACTCCAGGCTTATAATCTACATGAAAATATTCTTTTAATTTTTCTATTCCCTGTTCTGCTATAGGGTCTGAGATTAAAATTTTATTTTTATTATCCATTAATATCCCCCCTAACTTTCTAAGAATACTTTTTCTGCAGATCCAACTGCTTTCCCCCTTACTCCATTATATCCCATTCTTTCTAACATAATTTCAATAGAAGATAAGGTAACAAGAATATCTGAAGGTTCAATATGTCCCACATGCCCAATTCTAAATATTTTCCCCTCTAATTCACCCTGACCTCCTGCTAATACTACCCCAAATTCTTGTCTTAATTTTCTTCTTAATTCATCGGGGTTAATTTCAGATGGGGTAATTACTGGTGTTACTGTATTAGAGGCATATTTTTCTTCTGCAAGAAGTTTAAAAAATTCAATAGATTTAATTCCATTTCTTACTGCATTTCCTAAAATAACATGTTTTTTAAAATTATTTTCTAAACCTTTTGATAAAATGTTTTCTAAAGCTCTCCTCAGGGCAAAAATTTGAGAAATCGCAGGGGTAAATGGAGTTGCTCCCTTCTCTAAGGATTTTTTTGCCATTTTAAGATCCCAATAAAATCTTGGAAGTTTTGCTTTTTCGTAATATTCCCATGCTAAAGGACTTACAGAAATCATACTTATCCCCGGAGGAGTTTCTAGAGCTTTTTGAGATGCAGAAACTACTACATCTATATTTAATTCGTCAGTAGGAAGATCTATAGCACCAAGAGAACTTATAGCATCAACTAATAATAATATCCCTCTTCTCTTTACAATAGGTGCAAGTTCTCTCAAATCTAAAGTTACTCCTGTAGATGTTTCATTATGAGTTAGAAAGACTCCTTTTGTGTCGGGATTTTCTTCAAGAACTTTTTCTAATTCATAAGGTTCAATTCCTTTTCCTAAGGGAGTTTTTATTCTGACAACATTTAATCCATAAGCAGAACATATTTTTGCATATCTTTCCCCGAATACTCCACACACACCTACAACTACTTTATCTTCAGGGGAAAAGAAATTTACTACAGATGCTTCCATAGCTCCTGTTCCTGATGCTGTTAGGATGAAACAATCATTATTTGTCTTAAAGACTTTCTTTAAAAGATCAGTGGTCTCAGAAATTAGTTTTGCAAATTCTGGACCTCTATGATTAATCATTTCTCGAGACATTTCTCTTAATACATCGTTGGGTACAGGAGTGGGACCTGGAATCATAAGATAGATTTTGGACATAGGATTCTACCTCCTATAAAGTTTACTTATTTCATAATATAACCGCACGTTCTCTTTAATCTTTTTTTTACATCCGTGAATCACAGCAGAACGTCCAATATAAATTCTTGCAAACTCACCTCTTAATACTGCAAAGGGCCATATATTTACTTCTCTCTCTAAAATAACATCTCCAATGATTAATGCTTTCTCAGAAATATATGTGTCTTCAGAAATTTTTAGGAATTTTACTTTGAAATTCTTTAATCAGATTTTTCCGCTCCTTTCAGTAAATTGAAATTTTTCTTTTAAATTTATATTCTATATAAATCTTTTGAAAGTTGCAAGTTTTTTAATAAAGGTTTAACATATAAATCAAAAAAGAAAGGAGTGTTTCTATGTTAGAGAAAAAGAAAATTGCTGTTTTTAATGTGGCTAATAGAAGAAGTATTGCATGGGCCATTGCTCAATCTATTATGAAATTTGGAGGAGAAGTGATTATAGGATATCAAAATGAGAGATTTAAAGATAATGTAGAGGAATTATTAAAAGAAATTCCTCAAAAACCTTTAGTGGTACAATGTGATGTTTCTGAGGATGAGAACATTGAAAAAGTAGTTAATGAAATTGAGAAGAAAGTAGGAAAGATTGATGGACTTGTTCATTCTATTGCTTACGCTCCTACTGAGGCTTTAAAATCTCCTTTTATTGAGACCTCAAAAGAAGCTTTTAGAATTGCTTTGGAAATAAGTGTTTATTCTTTTATTTCTATGGTCCGAATGTTTAGAAGAATAATGAATTCTCCTTCAAGTATTATTACATTAACTTATTACGGTTCTGAAAAGGTAATTCCCAATTATAATGTTATGGGAATTGCAAAATCAGCCTTAGAATCTTCTGTTAGATATTTAGCCTATGAACTTGGAAAGGATAATATAAGAGTAAATGCAATATCTGCTGGCCCTTTAAGTACTTTAGCTGCACGAGGGATTTCAAGATTTACTGACATCTTGGAATACTATAAAGAGAGAGCTCCCTTAAAGAGAAATATCGAACACAGTGAAGTAGGAGATACTGCATGTTTCTTACTTAGTGATCTCTCTTCAGGTATAACAGGAGAGATTATCTATGTTGACGCAGGATATAATATTATGGGAATTTAGAAATTAACTTTTTAGAGTTAGGATAAAAGAAAGTAGGTACTAAACTCTGGTCTTTATTAAATTATTTATTAAAAATTAAATATGTATCTTGCTTAGAAGAGGTTTTTAATATTCTCTTATCCCTTAAAATATCTATTGACAAACGAGGAAAGAATATATATAATAGATGCAAATTGCGCAAATGAGGGGATAAATTTGCGTGGAATAGTTAAAAAAATTGCTAAAGAGTTAAACCTACATCCATCAAGCGTATCACGAGCTTTACATAATAAGCCTGGGGTTTCTCAGGAAAATAGATTAAAAATTTTAGAAAAAATTCAAGAATTAGGATACGATATTTCCAATTTTACAAAAAGAACTATTCCTAAAAAGGGCTACTCCATTGGTTTTATAACTTATCGTCCCCCTCATCATTCCTTAGGTGTTATAGTTCTTAACGAGTTTTATTCAGTAGTATTTAATGGAGTAGAAAATGCTGTAAAAAGATATAAATCTAATCTACTTTATTCTATTCTTTCCTTGGATGAGGAAAAAGATAATTTTTCGATTCCATCTATGATAGAAGATAAAATTATTGATGGTATGCTTTTAGTAGGATATATGGATAAAAGTTGGGCAAAGAGGTTAATTTCCTATAATATTCCTACAATAATAGTGGATAATTACATAGGTCCTGAATATACCACTATAATAATGGATAATTTTGATGGAATAAGGCAAGGGATAGAGTATTTATATAAGTTAGGTCATAGAAAGATATTACATATTGCAGGTCCCCAAACCCATAAAAGTTTTCAGGAGAGATTACATGCTTTTAAATTGTATATGGGAGAATTACCTCAAACTATACCTTTAATTGCTCACACAGAAGAACCTCGAATCGAAGGTGGATATTCTGCAATAAAGGAATATTTTGCTAAAAACAAAGAAGTTCCTTCTGCAGTTTTTGCTGGAAATGATCTTATTGCGATTGGTGCCATTAAAGCATTAAGAGAGTTAGGTTTTCGAATTCCTGAAGATATCTCAGTTATGGGATTTGATGATATAGATCTTGCAAGAAATTTTGACCCTCCTCTAACAACTATAAAGGTTCCTAAGAGGAGAATGGGTTCCTTGGCTGTGGAAATATTAATAAATAAAATACAAGGTCGAGAAGAAATTCCAGTAAAGATAGTACTACCTGTTGAATTATCTATAAGAAATTCTTGTAAAGGGAGGTGATAATTTATTTAAAAAACACTCTCCTTAAAAGTTCAATTTAAAAACTTAAATCTTTTAGGAGGGTTAAAATGTATAAAAAGAGATTTTTAGTGTTATTTGTTTTATTTTCAGTTCTTCTTCTCTCAGGAATAGTAAATGGACAAAAGGAAAGAGTTGTAAGTTTACCCTATTTTGATACACCAGGATTTACCCCTTATTATTGGCAGCCTCAACATATCTTGGCACAAGGAACTATATTTGAAGGACTTTTTGGATATGCACCAGATCCAAAGGGTCTTGGAGGAGTAAAGGTTGTTCCTGTTATTGCTCAAAGTGTTACAGTTTCAAAGGATTATAAAGTTTGGACTTTTAAGTTGAGAAAGGATAAAAAGTGGTCTAATGGAGACCCAGTAACGGCAAAGGATTTCGAATGGTCTTTTAGATACTATGCAAGCCCTAAGATACCAGATTTTCCTGCCTGGGCTGGACCCCATCAGTTTATTGAAAACTTCTGGGCAGTGAAAAGTGGAGCTCTTTCAGAGGATAAACTTGGAGTAAAGGCTCTTGATGATTATACCTTAGAGATTAGACTTTCTCA
>JAOADF010000051.1 GCA_026417425.1 Dictyoglomaceae bacterium | reverse complement strand
ATATTCCTCAATAAGATTTGCTTAATTCTTTTTATTAAAACCTAACTGAGATATTGTGTTATACTTTTATTGGAGGTGATAGAAATGAAAAAGTTATTATTTATCTTTATTATTCTCCTTTTAAGTTTATCCTTTGGGGATACAAATTTAGTTATCTATTCTAAAAACTTTGCTCTTGTTTCCTTGGAAAAGAAAGTAGAATTAAAACAAGGTATAAATTATGTTCCCTTGGATGAAATTCCCGGGGATATTTCCCTTTCTTCTGTTTATGTTATTTCTCAAAAGGGAAGTGTTATTAAAGAGATTATTTATCCTAATTGGGCTCTCTGGATTAATGCAGAAAAGAATATGGATGAGATTCTTAGTATATTTTATTTTCTTCCTGATATATCTTGGATTTGTGAACATTTTATATTGGTAGATGAAAAATCAATCCTTAATTTTAATAGTAGAATAATTGTACAAAATAATTCCAATAATAATTTTAGAAACATAAAGTTATCTCTTCTTGCAGGAGAGCCTCAAGTAATAGAGCCTATGCCTACAAAAGCTTTTCTTAAGGCAGAAATTGCTGAGGCGGTTCCTTCAGAAGAATTTATTGAAAGTAAAGGAGAATACAAAATCTTTTCCTATAAAGAGCCTGTAAGTATTCTTGCTAAACAATACAAAGTATTACCTTGGCTTGATAATAAAAATGTGGTTGCAGAAAAAATTTATTTTTATGATTATCAAAGGGATATAAATGGAGTATTTATAGAATGGAGATTTGAAAATTCTAAGGATAAAGGATTAGGAGTTCCCATACCTTCAGGTAAAATAAGAATATTTTTAAAGGATAAGGATAGAATTGTATTTTTAGGTGAATCAATATTAAAGGATATAGCAGAAGGAGAGAAATTTACTGTTTTACAAGGAAAGGCTTTTGATCTAAAAGGGGAAAGAAAAATATTGGAAAGTAAGGAATATACAGAGGCTAAAAATATTATTAGAGAAAGAAAGATACAAGTGATAATAAGAAATTCCAAGGAGGAAAAAGTTAAAGTAGAAGTAAAAGAATACTTAGAGGGAGACTGGCAAATTATCTCATCCTCTTTACCTTTTGAAAAGATTGATGCCAATAGCATAAAATTTATTTTAGATGTTGATCCTAAAAAAGAAGCAAGATTAACATATTCTTACAAAACAAGACTTCCAAGATGATTATTTAAAGGGATGGAGCCTTTCATCATTAAGATTAATATTTTTATTAGTTATTTCCAGAGAAAAATCAAGGATATCTTTAACATGATATCCAAACCAAGATTTATAAAGATCAAAGGGATCAAGATGGAAGGCTCCTATTCCAGATCTATTTGCTCCGTAAACATCAATCATCATAAAGTCTCCTACATAAATGGTATCCTCAGGAGACATTTTAAGAGCATTTAAAGCATATTGAAAAATTTCTGGCTCTGGTTTTTCTACTCCTAAAATTCCAGAATCAAAGACTTCTTCAAAATACTTTCTTATACCAGAAACTTTAATCTGTTCCTCTACTGTCCCATCAGAGTTTGAAATAATAGATAAAGAAAATCCTTCTTCTTTTAAATTTTTTAAACCAGTAATTATGTTTGAGGTGGTATAAGTCCAAAGGTATCCCTTTTTTACTCTCTTTTTTGTTTCCATAATAATTTTTTCTGCATCTTCTTTATTTATTTTAACTCTTTCCAAAGTATATAAGATGCTTTTATGGATTTCCTCTTTATATAAGGAATGGTCTTCTTTCAAAAGATTATCCAGATAAAAGTTTACATAAGAAAATTCCTTTAATAAATTTGTTGGATCTAAAGAGTATCCAAATTTAAAAGCAACTTCTGCAATTACTTCAAAATTGGGAAAAATTACTGTTCCTCCTGCATCTAAAAGGATGTATGGTTTTTTCATAAATATCTCCTTTCTTTAATTTTTTTTATTATGATATAATTAAACCACTATTATCAGGAACTTTATATTTATAATTTTATTATTAATTCTTTCTTTTAATTTTATCATCTCAGAAGAGATGACTAATAATATTTCCATAGTTTTTTCTGGTGATATTTTCCTTCAAAGACAAATTCTAAATTCCTATTATGATGTAAAAAGTAAAAAATATTTATTTCCAGAAGAGATATTTAAAGATATAAAAGATGAAATAAAGGGAGATTTATCCTGTGTAGTATTGGATACTGTAATTGCAGGAAATATTTTTACTCCCTCGAGTTATCCCTTATATAATGCACCTTGTGAGATCTTAGATATCATTAAAAATTTAGGCTATAACTTGGTAATTACTGCAAATAATCACTGTCTGGACAAAGGAGAAAGAGGATTATTGGAATCTATTAAGAATATTAAAAAAAGAAATCTACTCTATCTTGGAACAAATCTATCTCCTGATCCTCATGAAAGAATTTTGATTTTTGATAAAAATGGAATTAAAGCTGGAATTTTAGCATACACTTATGGAACCAATGGTATTCATCCTTCAAAGAATAAGGAGTATATAGTGAATTATATAAACTTAGAGAAAATTTCAAAGGATATCCATTTTCTAAAAAATCAAAAAGTTGATTCCATAATTGTTTATCTTCATTGGGGAGAAGAATATAGAGAAAAACCTGCAGAATATCAAAGGGAATTAGCTAAAAAATTGATAAATTTAGGAGTAGATTTTATTGTGGGAAGTCATTCCCATTGTATAGGAACCATTGAAAAGATTAATAATACATACTGTTTTTATTCCTTAGGAAACTTTTTTGCAGATCAATATGGACTTAATATGTCCAAAACAAAATTTGGATTGATATTAAGAATCAATCTTTTTAAAATTAGAGAGAAAATGAATTATAAATTAGAGGTTATCCCCATATTTATTTATAGAAAAATGGAAAGAGGAAATTACAAATACAAAATTATTAAAGCAATTAATATTTATAAATATAGAAATATTAAGAAGGAAGATTTTTTATATTATGAAGGTCTTAAAAAATTATTAGGGAGTACAAAATGGGAAAAAGATCAAGAACTATATATCAAATTATAACTTTAATCTTTGTAAATTCATATTATTTAGCTTTCCTTGGTAAAAATATCCCCTTACCTGTATTTAATTGTTATGCCTGCCCCTTAGCAAGCTTTGCATGTCCCATTGGAACTCTTCAGTATTTTTTAATAATAAAACAATTTCCCTTTCTTCTCTTAGGAATTTTAATTCTTTCGGGAATCCTTTTGGGAAGATACTTCTGTGGATGGTTTTGTCCCTTTGGTGCTTTACAGGATTGGCTTTATAGAATAAAAACTTTTAAAATAGATATTAGTGATAGATTTAGTATTTATATCAGATGGATAATCTTTATTAGTTTAGTAATTATTATTCCTTATTTGACTTTAGAACCTTGGTTTTGTAAATTGTGTCCTGCAGGAACCTTAGAGGCAGGAATTCCTCAGATTCTTATTAATCCTTCCTTAAGAAATTTAATTGGTATTCTTTTTACTATAAAAATTATTATTTTACTATTATTCTTTATAAGTAGCATCTTTATATCAAGACTCTTTTGTAGATTTATATGTCCCTTAGGAACCATTCTTTCTATTTTTAACAAATTATCTTTTTATCACTTAGAGGTGGAATCTTCTTGCCCCCAATGTGGAATATGTAGATCCAAATGTCCTGTAAATATAGAAGTTTATAAAGATCCTAATTCTTTAAGTTGTATTAGGTGTTTAGAATGTGCAGATTGTGGAAAAGTCCATGAGAAATTTACTTTTTAAAGAGGTGAAGTTATGAAACTTTCTTTTTTTGGTGCAGTGGGAGAAGTCACAGGATCTAATTATTTATTAGAGAATGAGAAAAAGTATCTTATTGATTGTGGTATCTTTCAAGGGAAATCGGAAAATGAAAATTTCAATCCCTTCCCCTTTGATCCCTCTCAAATATCTGCCATATTATTAACCCATGCCCATTTGGATCACTCAGGAAGAATTCCTAAATTGGTTAAGGATGGTTTTAAAGGTAAGATTTATGCAGTTCTTCCTACTATTGAACTCTCTGAAGTACTTTGGTTAGACACAGTAAAATTAATGAAGGAAGAAGTAGAAAGAATAAATAGAAAAAACCAGAGATCTGGAAAGCCATTAATAGAACCATTATATACAGAGAAAGAAGTTGAGATTGCTATGAAGCTTTTTGAACCAGTACCTTACGATGAAATCATTGATTTTAAGGATATAAATGTAAGATTTCGAGATTCTGCACACATTTTAGGATCAAGTTCCTTAGAAATTTGGGGAGATAATATAAAGATAGTATTTTCAGGAGACTTGGGGCAGTGGGAGAGTGTAATGGAAGGAACTCCCGCTTTGATAGAACAAGCAGATTATGTGGTGATGGAATCTACTTATGGGGATAGATTACATAAAACCTTAGAAGAAACAAGAAAGGAATTTAGAGAAGTAATTGAAGAAGCTATAAAGGAGAAAGGGAAGATACTTATTCCATCCTTTGTAGTGGATAGAGCTCAAAGAATTATTTATGAATTGATGTTATTAGAAAAAGAAGGAGTAATTCCCAAGGATTTTCCAATATTTTTTGACAGTCCCATGGGAAAGAAAATAACAGAAATTTATAAAAAGTATAGTAATCTTCTTTCTCAAGAAATTCAAAAATATTTTTTAGAATCGGAAGATCCTTTCTTTTTACAAAATCTTAATTATGTATCTTCAGTGGAAGAATCAAAGAGTATTAATACTATAGAATCTGGAATAGTTATTGCAGGGAGTGGAATGTGTACTGGTGGAAGAATCCTTCATCATATAAAGCATAATATTTGGAAGGAAAATACCCATATAATTTTTGTGGGATATCAGGCTCAAGGAACCTTAGGAAGAAGTATTATTGATGGAGTAAAAAAGATTCATGTCATGGGAGAAGAGCTATCAGTAAATGCAAGGATTCATACCATTAATGGATTTTCTGCTCATGGTGATCAAAAAGATTTATTGTCTTGGGTGGAATCCTTCCAAACAAAACCACTATTCATCATAACCCATGGAGAACCTGAATCTGCAAAGGCTTTATCCCTTTTACTTAAAAGTAAAGGATATGAAAGTCTAATACCATCTCTGGGACAAAGTATTGATTTAGCAAGAAGAGAGATATATCCTGTAAAAGAAGTTCCAAAACCTGAATGGGAAGAGATCATAAAAGATTTAGAAAATCAAGTAAGTCTAATAAAATCTCAGCTTATTGCTCCTATCTCCGATGAAACTTTAAATTTACTAAAGGCAAGTTTGGTTCTTCTTAAAAATATAAAGGACATAAAGCATGATTAAGAAATTATTAATATTCATAATTTTTGTAATTTTATTTTTTTCGAGAATAGAATCTCAAAATGTTGGAGATTATGCATTATATATCGTAAAAACTTTGAGTAGTGAAAAATTCTTAGGAAGACAGGCAGGAACCCTTGAGAATGAAAGAGCAATAAATTTTCTAAAGAATGAGCTCTTAGATATGGGAATATCTTATTCTCAAATTTTTATTCAGAAATTTCCCATAGATGTTTACATTTTGGAAGAGAATCCAAGGCTTCAAATTTATCTTAATAAAAAAATCCTATGGGAAGGAAATTTCAGAAGAGATTTTAGAGATTTATTTACTGGATCTTCTGATATTTTTGGGAAAATTAATTTTACTAATTATGGACTAAATTTTCATGATTATGAGGATAGCAATGGAAAGATAAGTATAGCTCAATTGGGTTATGAAAATCTCAAAGATAAGCCCTTGGATAGAATAGATTATAGGGTTAATTTAGCCTATACGAACTCTTCCTTGGCTCTTTTTCTCATAACTGATAAAAATAGGGAATATATTGTTTCTCAGAAGTCTTTATTTTTAAGTAACTATCCTATCCCTGTTGTTTTCCTATCAGTGAGCTCCTGGGATAATATAAAAAAATATTATAGAGAAAATCCTAATATTGAATTGAAATATAAAATAAAATATAGAGTGGAAAAGGAAAATTCATCAAATTTACATTTATTAATTCCTGGAAGAGAAGAAAAATTTATTATTATTAGTGCTCATGTGGATCATGTGGGGAAGGATCCTGATGGAAGTTTTTTTGGTGGTGCCAACGATAATGCCTCTGGAGTAGGAGTATTGATGGAAGTTATAAAAATAATAAGAGAAGGGAAAATATTACCCAAATATAACCTAATATTTTCTTTTTTTAATGGGGAAGAGTATGGTTTGAAAGGTTCAAATTATTATGTAAAAAATCCCATATTTTCTTTAAATAAAACTTTATTGAATATTAATCTTGATTGTGTGGGAAGGGGAAAATATCTTTATTTAGCTTATAATTATATAGCGGAGGATTATGGGGAAAAGTTAAGGGAAATAAATAAGAAATTAATACCTATAGGAGAACATCACCTTTTAACTCAATCAGACCAGTATAGTTTTGTAAATATGGGAATTCCTGCAATATTTATAACAAGGGCGGATGAAGATTTAGTTATTCCAGATCTTCATCAAAGGACAGATACTTACGAAAAGATATCTTACCAAAATTTAGGAGAGGTGATAGACTTAATAATAAAATTTATACATTAAAGAAAGGAGAATATTAAATGTTCAAGAAGGTTAATATTTTTGATCTATTTGTGGTATTGGTGATAATTTTGGCAATATTAGGAATTTTTTTAGTAAGATCAGGAAAAACTCCCCTTACTCAGATGAAGGGGGAGGAAAGGGAGATAGAAGTAGATTTTATAATAAGGAATCTTCCATTAGTGGATCATAATTTTATTGTTCCGGGAGAAAAGGCATTTATAAGAATAAAGAATCAGCCTTTTGCCTGGGTAAAAGTAAAAGATATAAAAATATATGAGAAAAAGATTATAATTCCTGATTTTAAGGATGGGTTTAGAGCCATTGATGATATTAATAATCCCTTTAATGTGGACTGTCTTGTTACTTTTACAGCAAGAGGATATGTAACCTCTGATTCCATAGTCTTGGGGACAAAAATAAAAGTTGGAATGTCAATTACCATTGAAAGTTATAAAGCGGATGTAACAGGAGTAATTTCCGCAATAAGGGTGAAGGAAAAATGAAAAGTATGGAATCTTTTTGGCAGGAAAGTATAATATATAAAATCTTAGATAATCTTGAAATTAAAATAAAAAAGTTTTTTGAACCTATTATATCTTCATCCCTTATATTTCCTTGGCTAAATTTTGTCTTGGAACATTATTTATATATTTTTTTGTTCCTACTTCCCTTTTTATCCACTGGAAAAATTGCCCTTTTAAGTTTTATTGCCTTTATTTTATGGTTTATAATCACTTTTTTATCTCCTGGAAAAAGATTTTTTAAGAGTTTAGATAAATTTTCCCTTTTATTTTTCATCTTTTTAGGGATAAATATTTATGCTACAGGATTTTCTCCTTATCTTATTTCTGCTATAAAGGGATTAGCAAAATTCTTAGTTTATTTTGCAATCTTCTTTATCTTTAGAGACATCTTTGATGATATATCAAAACAAAAAAAGGCAGTTATTTTTATTCTTTTATCTACTTTTATCCTTTCCATATATTGTGTATATCAATGGATCATAAAGGTTCCTCAATTAGCAGGGTGGGAAGATCCAGAATTAATAGCGGAAGGAGTAACAAGGGTGTATGGAACCCTTTTAAATCCAAATCTTTTAGGAGGATATTTGATTTCGGTTTTCCCCTTTCTTTTTTCCGCATTATTCTTTTATCCTTACTTTAAATCCTTTATATCCTTAACAATAATTATTTCTGCCCTTTCAATCATATGGACCTATTCTCGGGGTGCATATCTTGGTTTCTTAGGCTCCCTTATAATTTTATTAGGGGGAATCTTTTTATATTTCTGGCAAAAGGATAAAAGAGCACGAAAAAAGCTTATTATCATATATTCAATTATTACATTATTAGGATTAGGATTTATTTTTTCCTCAAGTTATCTTAGGACCAGGGTTTTTTCCATGTTTACCCTCTGGGGACATACTTCCAATGCCACAAGGGTTATGATTTGGAAAAGTTCCTTTGAAATTTTCAAAGATTTCTTTATAACAGGAATCGGTTTAGGAAATGATGTTTTTCGCCAAGTTTATGCCTTCTATATGGAGCCAAAATTTACTGCTTTAGCTTCTTATAATCTCTTTTTGGAACTGGCTATAGAAGGAAGTATCTTTTCTTTAATAATATTTTTGATAATGATATATACTTTAATCAAAATCTTTATCACCTCTTTTTTCTATTGGGATTTCACCAAAAAGGTAATGGGAATTGTATCTTTATCTTCTATAATTGCTCCTCTCTTCCATGGTCTTGTGGATACCATATGGTATAGACCATATCCCCAAATAATCTTTTGGCTTGCTTGTGCCTTTCTTTTAAATTTGAACAATCCAGAAAGGGATAAAAAAGCTCTTGCTTTTAATTTAGGAGGCTTAGGGGATCAAGTTTTATTCTTGCCTGTTCTCCTGAGATTAAAAGAAAGATTTAAAAGGGTAAAAGTTATAGTTGAATCAAGGGGGAAAGAAATTTTAGAAATAGCAGGATACGAAATTGAAGAGTTTAATCCTAAGAATAAATTAAGTTTTTGGGAAACCTTTAAACTTTTGACTAAATTAAAAAAAGAAGAATATAGTCTTACTATTTCCTCAGGAAAATCACCTTTTATACCAATATTTATGTATTTAACAGGTGCAAAAGAAAGGGTAGGATATAAAGAAAATCCATTAAGTTTTCTCTATACTCATAAGGCATCCTCAAAAAGAAATGAATATATGGGAAAGGTTCATTATAGATTAATAAAAATTCTTGGTATAGACGATGAATTTTCTTTTCCCAAGCTCTCTCCCCCTGAAGAAAGTAAAAGGATTGTGGAAAATGAGCTGAATAAATTAGGATTAAATCCCTTTAATTATGTTCTAATACATCCTGGAATTAGTGAAATGAGCATAAAAAGGGGAATTGATAGAAGATGGGAAGGGGAAAAATGGAAGGAACTTTGTGAAAGATTAAAAAAAGAGAATATTCCTTTTATAATAACCATTGGTCCCGATGAGAAAGAAATAGGAAATTCTTTAAAGAGTTTAATTCCTGATGGAATATTTATAACTCCAAAATCTCTTCAAGAATTTCTTTCTTTAATATACTTCTGTAAGATTATGATTTGCTTAGATTCTGCACCATTGCATTTAGGAGTTATCTTAAATAAGCCTTTAGTTGCCCTCTTTGGTCCCACAAATCCTAAGGAGATAATTCCTGAAAATGATATTTTTCAAGTAGCAAAAACAAATCTTTCTTGTCAACCTTGCCTTTGGGAAAGAAGAAAAAGAATTTGTGATACTCTAGATTGTATGAGAAAGCTTACAGTAGAAGATGTGTGGGAAAAAGTTAAATTACTTATATAATTTTAATATTTTTTCAATAATTTTTGTTGTTGAAAATTCCTCAAGGAGAGGAAAAATAAAAACTTTTCCTCCATAATCTTTAACAATCTTTGCTTCAGGAAGATCCTCTATTTTATAATCTCCACCTTTTACATGAATATCTGGCTTTAGTTCAGAAATTAAATTCTCTGGAGTTTTTTCATGGAAAAGAACTACATAGTCTACAACTTCTAAAGAAGAGATTATTCTTAGTCGAGATTTTTCGTCAAGAATTAGCTTCTTTTCTCCCTTAATTTCTTTCACAGAATTATCACTGTTTATTCCTACAATAAGAATATCTCCAAGACTCTTTGCTTTTTCTAAAATCTCAATATGACCAGGATGGAGAAGTTCAAAACATCCATTTGTAAAAACTATAATTTTCCCCTTTTTTTTTAGATTTTCTACTATATTTTTCAATTCTTCTCTATTCTTTATCTTTCTTAAAGAATATCCATCCATCTCTAAGTTCTATGCTCTCAGGAATTATGGAATTAAGTTCTTTAGGAGTTACTGTAGCTGTTCCCAGTTTCCTAACTGTTATACTGGCAGAAAAATTGGATAAAAGAGCAGACTCCAATAAACTTCCTCCTCCTACTAAAGCTAGGGAAAGGGTTGCAACAACAGTATCTCCAGCTCCCGTAACATCTCTTACTTGAGAAGAAAGGGCAGGTATAAAAGTTTGAGATTCAGGCTCAAAAAGAAACATTCCCTTATCTCCTCGGGTGATTAAAATTCCTTCCCCTTTAGTAATTTCCCATAATTTCTTGGCACAAGAAAATAGATCAAAATTTTCTTCAGCATTTATTGCCATCTGGGCTTCCTTTTCGTTAGGTGTAATAAGATTTGCTCCTTTATATTTTTTATAATCTCTCCCTTTAGGATCGACTATTACTTTTTTTCCCTTACTTTTTATTAAAGTTATAACCTCAGCGGTTAATTTAGGAGTTAAAACTCCCTTAGCATAGTCTGAAAGCACAAAAATATCTATTTCATTAACATAATCTTCTATATTTTGAAAAATGATCTCTTCTATCTCTTCTGATATAAAATCTTTTACCTCTCTATCCACTCTTACCACTTGTTGATTTAGAGCTATAATCCTCGTTTTCTGAGTTGTAAGTCTATTTCTATCCATATAAAGTTTACTAATAATTCCCTTTTCTTGAAGAAGATTTATTATCTTTTCTCCTCCCTTATCCCTTCCAATTACTCCAAAAAGAATTGGCTCACCTAAAAGACTTTTTATATTATTTGCCACATTACTTGCTCCACCTAAAAGAGAATATTCTTCTTCCACTTCCACAATAGGGACAGGAGCTTCAGGAGATATTCTTGATACTTTCCCTATAATATATTCATCTAACATTATATCTCCTAAAATTCCTACT
>JAOADF010000075.1 GCA_026417425.1 Dictyoglomaceae bacterium | reverse complement strand
ACAATCTTTGCCATTATTATCTACCTCCTTTTTTTCTATTTTTTTAGATACAATCACCTTAGCAGGTCTTAAAATTTTATTCTTAAAGAAATATCCAGGAGAAATCTCTCTTACTACTAAGTTTTCCTCACCATCTTCAATCTCTTCCAGCCCTACTGCCTCATGTAAGGCTGGATCAAAAGGTTTTCCTATTGTTTCCATCTTTACCACCCCCTCATTCTGAAGGAGGTTTTCAAATTGTCTATAAATCATATTAACCCCTTCTATAATAGCATCTTTTTTCCTTGAATGTTTCATGGTTTCTAAAGCTAAGGAAAAATTATCCATAATATTCACAATTTCTCTTAATAAACGAGCATTGGCAATTTCTTGCCATTCTTCTTTTTCTTTTCTTAACCTTTGTCGAAAATTTTCAAACTCCGCCTGAAGCCTTATATATTTTATTTCCCAATCATCTACTAAGGTTTCAGGTTTTGCTTCCTCCCTTTTAAGTTCAACCTCTTTTGTTTCTTCCTTATCCAAGACTTCTTTTTCCTCCATAATTCCACCTCATTTTCCAAATTTTAGCACTCTCACCCTGAGAGTGCTAAACCATATATAGTTTATACTTTATATCAAAGTTGTCAAGAGAAAGATGATACTGTTTAAAAATTTACAAAGGAAGGATTTATAGCTAAAACTTTTCTCTTATTTAGGATCTTTCAAAGTTTATATTAAAGATAAAGTTTCAATATGAGATAGTATGTACTGTTGTATTATTAATAGAAAAAGAATAATTTTAGGGGTAGAGGGGAAAAAAACCTATATAAGGGGAATAAAGCCTTTGAAATTCTTTCTAAAAGGTAGATGAGGTATAATCAAGCTTTAGGTTGTTTTTCTCTTTAAGTATCCCATGATTTTTTAAAAATCTTCATCTACTCTTTTTATATTAAAGTTTATTTTTTTAATTCTATACTAATTTTACACCTACTAGGATGAATTTTTTAATTACAGATCAGGCTCTTAATAAGATTTTAAATCCTTACCTATAAACATTTATCTTCCTGGTAGGATTTCCTTTTAAGATTTTTATTTCTTTAAAAGGGTATAAGCTACTCCTAAAATTTGTGCAGATTCTTTTAATTCCGAAGTGGTAATTTCAAAATTTTTCTTAATAATAGGAGAAATAGAAAGATTCATAGTAGGATAAGCAAAAGACTTGAAAATTTCCCACTTTAATCCGATACTTCCTGAAAAAATTATGATATCTGGATCAAAGATATTTAAAATAGAGGAAAGGGTTTTTCCTAAAATCCTTCCAACATGTGAAATTACTTTCTTTGCAACTATATCCTCTTTTTCAAAAAGTTCAAATACCTCTTCAGTTTTTTCTAAATTTTTTCCTGAAAGTTTATTATATTCCCTTAATATTGAAGGACCTGAGATCTGAGACTCTAAGGTGCCTATCTTTGAGGAGTAAGAATTTCTTTTTCCAAGGGGAATCCATCCAAGGGAACCTGAGACTCCGTTTTTTCCATACAATGGCTTTCCATAAACAATGATTCCCAATCCTACCCCTGTGCCAATAATAAAATACAAAAGAATATCTTTATTCTTACCCTTTCCTCTCCAATACTCTCCAAGAGCTCCTGATACTCTATCATCCATTATTTTTACAGGAATTTTTAATTTTTCTGATATAAAACTTTTTAAAGGAAACTTATTCTTATCTATATTGGGAATCCAAACTTCATCTTTAAAAACTGCACCAGCAACAGAGATTCCAATAATTTCCCTTAAGTTATAATCTTTTCTCAAATTTTTGTAACTTTCTTCAATAATCTTTCCTATTTTAATAAAATCCTTAGGAGTATCAAACCTTTCCTTTTTTAAAATATTTCCAGAAGAGTCTACAATAGAAATTCTTAAATTTGTTCCTCCGATATCTACTATAAATAAATTCATTTCATACCTCTCCAAATCCTGAAAGAATAAACCCCTTAATATAGTATCTTTGTAGGAAAAGGAACAAAGCTACAGTAGGAATAACTTGTAAAACTAAAGCTGTTAAGATTAAATGTTGAGTCTCTGTTGTAGCAAAAGCTAAGGAAAGTCTTGATATTCCTACTGGAAGGGTCATTAGATGTTGAGATGAAGAGGTCACAATAAGAGGCCATAGAAAAGAATTCCATTGACCTATAAATGTTAAAATAGCTAAGGTTGCCAATGCAGGTTTTAGCAGAGGGAGGATTATTTTTAGATATATTTTGAATTCATTTGCACCATCGATTCTTGCAGAATCCAATAATTCGTCAGGGATTGTTAATATGAACTGTCTCATTAGAAAAATTCCATAGCCACTAACTACAAAAGGTGTAATCAGAGAAAGATAATTATCAAGCCATCCGAATATTTTCATAAGATAATAAACGGGAATTAAAAATATAAAAACAGGAAACATCATTGTAGAAAGAACAAATCTAAAAAGGGCTTCTTTTCCAAAGAATTTTAATTTTGCGAAGGAATATCCAGCCCAGGAAGATGTTAAAAGAACACAAAAAGTTACAGAAAGAGAAACTATAAGACTGTTTTTATAATACATTAATATAGGTATTTTTTTAATCACTTCTAAATAATTCCTCCATTGAGGCTCTGAAGGAAGAAACTTAGGTGGAAAGGCCAAAAGTTCCTGTGAAGTCATAAGAGAGGCAGAAAAAAGCCAAAAAAAGGGCAGGATCATCCAAATGGCACCAAAAATTATTACGGAATACCTAAAAGTCTCCCAAAAGAGATTTTTTATATATCTATTCATATCCTTTGATTCCTCCTTTTCGGAAAATCCAAAGAACTATAAGGGTTATTATGAATATAATGATAAATAGTAAAAAGGCACCTGCTGATGCTCTTCCCATTCTTAAATATTGGAAAGCAGTTTCATAAGTATACCAAGACACAGTCATTACACTTTTTGCAGGAGCATTTCTTCCCAGCATATATGGAAGATCAAATACTTGCCAAGCTCCAATTAATCCAGTAGCACTTAAAAAAAGAAGGGTAGGTTTTAATAAAGGTAAAGTTATATACCAAAATTCTTTAAATCCTGTTGCTCCATCAATTTTTGCTGCATCGTAATATTCTTGAGGAATATTTCTTAAGCTTGCTGTAAATATTAGCATGGAGCCACCAATTCCTGCCCATATGGCAGTAATAATTATGGAGAATAATGCAATATTAGGATCTGTTAACCAATTTAATCCCTTAAGACCAAAAAATCTTAATATAGTATTTAATAGCCCACTATTGGGGTTGTATAAATATCCCCAGATTGTTGCAATAGCTACTTGAGGAGTCACCACAGGAGCAAAATATATAAACCTCCAAAGAACAGAAAATCTTGCTTTATTTATCATAACTGCATAGAAAAGGGAAATAGTTAAACTGATAGTTACTGTTAAGATAGCATATAAAAGGGTGTTTCGTAGAGACATGAGAAAAAGGTCATCTTTAAAAAGATCTAAGAAATTTTTCCATCCAATAAAAGGAGCCTTTGAGAAGGGAATAAGCATGTTCCATTTTTTAAAAGAAACTAATAGAGAAAAAATCACAGGAAAAAGAAAAAAGATAATGTAAAATATTATAGCAGGGGCGAGGAAAGAATACCCCGCCCCATTTCTATATTCAAGACTTTTTCTCATAAATTTCCTCCTCAATAATTCTCTTTGAGAATTTCATCAATTTTCTTTTTTGCATCCTTTAAGGCTTGCTCTGCTGTCTTTCTTCTATTCCATGCTTCTACGATTTCTCTCATTAAAATTGTTTTAATCTCTTGTCCTTGAGCTACGTTAGGTTCTTGAGTTGTATGGACTAATTCCTTTACAAAAGTCTGAGTATATAGATCATTAAGTTCTGCTGGGAATTTATCAATGTCAGATCTTCTTGGAGGAATAGCTCCAATATTTTTTGCCATAAGTTCTCCCATTCTTGTAGCACCATTGGCCATAGTCTGTATAGTCATCCATTTTATAAAGTTCCATGCCTCTTTCTTATTTTTTGATTCACTATCTACTCCTATAAACCAGGTATATCCACAGGTAGCAGGTTTTTTAAGATAAGGAATGGGAGCAACTCCTACTGTTTCAGCATATTTATCCTTAAACCCTATCTTTAAACTTGTTTCATACCATGGAGCCATGATTATCATAGCAACTTTTCCTGTAGGGAAGGTCCAAACACTTGCAGAAGTATCTGTTCCACCTCTTCTGAATAATTCTAATTCTGCCTCCAAAGCTTCTATAGCTTCTTTTTTATCTAATAAACATTCTTTGAAATCCTTTGATAGAAATTCTCCGCCATTGCTATAAAGTAATGATAAATATGGATGAACCACTGCAGAATCCCATCCTGCTAAGAAAGCAAATCCATACTGAGCAACAGAACCATCAGGATTCTTCTTTGTAAGTTTTACTGCCATATTAATAAGCTCAGACCAGGTTTTTGGTGGTTTTTTAAATCCTCCTTCAGCTAATAATTTCTTATTGTAAACCAATGCATAATTATTCACTTCAATAGGAACTCCCCAAATCTTTCCGTTAATAGTAGCTCCTTCTACTGCAGGCTTTACAAAGAGTAGCTTAACTGCTTCTTGAACATCAGAAGGTGGCTGATCTAAAATTCCGGAATTTACAAGTTCTACTCCCCATAAAGAGTAAAGAACATAAATATCACTGGGAAGACCCGCAGTATGGTCTATAATTATTTTCTTTAATAATTCTTCGTAGGCTACGGATCTAATTTCAACTTCCACATTAGGATTTGCTTTCATGTACTCTTCTACATATTGTTTCAATCCTTTAACTACAACATTTCCTTTTTCATCCTTAACCCCTTCCAGTTGATAATCTGCCCAGTGAACAGTAAATATAAGCTTGGTTTTACCAAAACTTAAAGATAGAAAGATTAGGAGAAGAATCAAAATAGGAACAAGAAGCTTTTTCATAGAAAATCCCTCCTTTTAAAATTTTTACTCTATTTTTAAAACTTTGGTATCTTCCCAAGGAATATTAATAGAAAAGCTAAATTTATCATTAAGAATCTTTAGGTCGATCTCTTCCTTTGTTTTTAAATCAATAATTCTCTTAGGAACAAAGGGGAATAAATTCTTTTTAAAAACTATTTCAACTTTCTGCTCTATATCTGAGTGATTAAATATGAAAAATATTCCTTCTTTCTCACTTTTACTACACCTTACTTCCACCAATGAGGAATTATTTTTTACTTCAAAATAAGGATAAACCTGAAAATCTTTTATCAATTTCAGAATAAAATCTATATTCTCATCAAAACCTAATTCAATGGAAAGACCTAATAATGTTCCCACCATTACAGCTTTGCCATTAAAATATTCATTCTCAATTATTACTTTTTCGTTTTTATATCTTCCTATTACTTTTCCGGTAGTTGGTAAATAAGAAGAAAGATAATTTACTCCTTTTATCTTCCCAAAATTTTCTACTTCAATATCAACAGGCTCTCTCAACTCCGTCATATAGTTCTCAATACAGCCAAAGACTTCATCTAAGTAGAATCCAGGAATTTTATCCATAAGCCATCCTTTTTCATTAGTCCAGGCAATTCTGCCATCTGCTATTAAAATTCCTCCCTCTTTAACATATTCCTTTAAAGATAAACTTGCTGATTCAGTAAGACTTATAGGAAAGGGAGCAAAGATTACTCTATATTTTCTCAGTTTTTCAAGATTAAGGTCTAAAAGATGAATAAAATCAACATGTATATTCCCTTTCATAAGAGCTTTGTATATCCCAAAAATATCTTTTCTTATTATTTCAGCTCCTTGGGCTCTTAAGCAGGCAAGAAGTTTATAGGCGGATACATCATAAAGAATGGCAACTTGAGCAGGAAGAGGTTTTATATTTAAAAATATTTCCATATTTTCTGTTATTATTTTTGATACATTACCAGCAGAATAGGTTCTTTCATTAAAAGTGCCATCAGGATTTGTTAATCCGAATCCCGATACTTCATATCCACAGCTCATGGGAAACCAAGCATAGTAGTTAATCCCCTTTGCTCCTCGAGAAACAGAAAGCCAGGCCCATCTATCTACATCTTTCTCCTTTACAGGTACACTAAATAACATTCCTGTAACTCCTGGTCCTGTCTGGAGCTCTCCAATCCAAAAAGGTTTTCCTCTGCTCTCACAGGAGCTTCTTACTGCATCTAAAGCAACCCCCATTTGATGTGGTTTTAAAGGCATCCATGGACCTGTATGCTTGGGATAAAAAGATGTTCCCCAGATATCTACTTTTTCTGCCAATACCCAATCATCAGAAGAACCATAGGAAATACCAGGAATACTATAAATAGAGGAAATTGCAGCATGACTTGATACAGGATGATTTCTATCTACAGATTTAATAGAATTAACTTTCCATTCCAAGTCTTCTGCAATCTTCTCTATATTAAACTGAATCCAATCTAAAAGGTCTGTGAAACTTGATAAAGAAGTATATCTTGGAATTACTATTTCTTCCCAACTTCTATGCTTTCTATACCATGCTCTATTTAACTCATCTATATCTTTATATTTTTTCTTAAGCCAATCTATAAATCTTTTCTTAGAATTTTCACAATAACAAAACCATGGATTATACATGAAATCAATCCAAGACCACTGAACTATATGGGGCTCTGACCATATATCCCAGGCTAAGAAAGAGGAATGACAAGATACTACCTGAGAAAGTCTTTTCAAATATTCAGAGATATGTTCCCTAACCTTTGGATGATCAGAGCAATAGCCAGGAGATGCTTGAGAATGAATTTTTAGTCCCGCTCTATCCTCAAATAGGGAATTAGGAAATTCTTCTTCCACCCAATTGGGAGCAGAATCAGTATATACTTGAACTAAAGCTTTTAAGTTTAGTTCATCAGTAATAGACAAAAGAATATCTATTTCTCTAAAGTTCCATTTATCGGGTTCTGGTTCTGCAGTTGCCCAATCATACCAAAATCTTACAGCATTAAATCCTAATGATTTTATTCCTTCTAACTCCTTTCTTATTTGAGGAATATCCTCATCTTTAATGGGAAGAATCATAGGAGCTCTTGCCCTTTTTGCTCCATACCATACTGATACTGGAAAGAATTTTTCCAAAGTAATCCCTCCCCAAATTTAAAAAATTATTTTACCCCAGCATGGTTCAGAGTCCCATGCTTTCTCAAAAGTTAATCTTTTTACATTTCTTCCATCAGAATCCATAATGTATATCTCTGAATTTCCATCTCTATAAGAGGCGAAGACGATTTTATTTCCATCTATTGAGAATCGACCCCAATAATCATGAGCAATATTAGCTGTTAATCTTTTTTGAGATGTTCCATCTTTATTCATAATATAAATCTCTCTATTTCCATCTCTTTCAGAAGTAAAAACAATTTTATTTCCATCAGGGGAAAAAGAAGGAAATAAGTCATTAGATACATTAAAAGTTAATCTTCTTTCCTCCATTTTATCTAAATCGAATAAATAAGTTTCCTTATTCCCTTCTTTTTCCGAGACAAATACAATACTTTTATTATCAGGGGAAAAAGATGGGCTTATATCATCTATATCATTTTGGGTTATCTTATCAATCTTATTTCCCTTTAAATTTAAGATATAAATATCATAGTCTCCATCCAAATCTGAAGCAAAAACTATTTTTTCTCCATCTTGAGAAAAACTTGGATAAATATTATTATGTTGATTTTTAGTAAGAGGAATTATGGAAAAACTATGTAAATCTCTTAAATATATTTCATTATTCCCACTTCTATCAGAAACAAAGACAATCTTTGAACCATCAGGAGAAATATTGGGATGAAATTCATTAAATTCACTTTTACTAATATTTATCTGATCACTACCATCAGTATTCATCATGTAAATTTGCTTAATACCATCTCTTTGAGATGTGAAAATAATTCTTTGAGATGAAGTATTCCCTAATGCCAAGAAGGATAATATTAACCAACAAAAAAGAATATATGAAATAATCCTCATACTAATCTCACCTCACTCTTTAAGACCTGTAATTTTCATCCCTTCAACATAATATTTTTGTAATAATAAAAACAAAATTGTTGAAGGAATAGTTCCCACAAACAGTCCTGCAAATATAAGTTGCTGATTTCTTGCAGGATCAAAGGCCATAGATAACATTCTCATTCCAACAGGTAAAGTCATTAATTTGGGAAAGGAAGTACTTACAATAAGAGGCCAGAAGAGGTAATTCCATTGAGTTATAAAAGTTACAATTGCAACTGTCACTATAGCAGGTAATGAAAGAGGGAAAATAATCTGGAAAAGAATTCTTAATTCACTACATCCATCAATTCTTGCAGAATCGATAAGACTATCTGGAATTGTTAAAATAAATTGTCTAGTTAAAAAGATTCCCCAAGGACTTACTATAAATGGAATTATAAGAGCCCAAATAGTACTTAATAAATTTCTTTCTCCAAATTTTATATTATAAAAAAGATAATAATCAGGAATGGCAAAGAGAAAAAAGGGTAACATTAAGGTAGAAATAATTAGTAGAAAAATAGGTGTTCTTAATCGAAATCTATATTTCGCTAAAACATAGCCCGTAATTAGACTTGTAATTAATACAAAAATAGTTATAGAACTACATACTATTAAACTGTTCATATAATATCTGCTGTATGGAACCTTTTTAAATACTTCTATAAAGTTTTCCCATTGAGGATTCTTTGGAATCCATACTGGAGGTCTTGCAATCACTTCCATGTTAGTTTTTAGAGAAGATAAAAAGAGCCATAGTAAAGGGAGTATAAAGCTTACTCCAAAGAGAGCCAATAAAGCATGATAAATTAGTTGAACAAATATGGTTTTAAGACTTTTAGACATTCTCAAATCCCCCTCTATACATAGATAACAGAGAAATACAAGAAAAAGCAAAGAGGATACTAAAGAGAATAAAAGCCATTGCAGAAGCTTTTCCCATTTCTAAATATCGAAAGGCAGTTTGATACATATACAATACTACTACCTGAGTACTATTTGCAGGTCCTCCTGGAGTTGCTAATTTTTGCCCAGTAAGTCCAATAACCAAATCAAACACTTGCCAAGAACTTATAATATTTGTTATGAGTATAAATAATGTTACTGGTTTTAATAAAGGAAGAGTGATGTTAATGAAAGTTTTCCAAGTATTTGCTCCATCAATTTTAGCGGATTCATAATAGATATGAGGAATATCTTTTAACCCAGCATAAAATATAAGAGTATTAAGTCCTAAGGAGGACCAAATACCAACAATGATAACTGCAAATATTGCATGTTTTGGACTTGCAAGCCATTCTAATTCCGGTAATCCTAAAAAATTAAGGAATAAATTGATAATACCATAGGTTGGATCAAATAAGAACATCCATGTCATACCAATTGCTATAGGAGGGGCAATTGCAGGAATAAAAATAATATATCTCCAGATTGCATTATTTTTTACTTTTGTAAGCAAGACTGCAATTGCTAAAGATAAGGGGATACCAATTAAAATAATTGATATAGAAAAGATCAATGTATTTGAAAAAGCTTTTATAAAAATATCATCAGAAAAAACTTTCTTATAATTACTTAATCCTACAAAAGGGCTATTCCATGGAGATTTAAGCATATTCCAGTCTTTAAAAGATACATATATAGAAAAGAAGACAGGATAAAAAACAAGAATAATATAAAAAATGGCCACAGGCAATAAGAACAATATAGTATATAAATGTTTATTTGTCATGATATTTAATTACTCCTCCTAAAGGGGACTATCAATAAAAGAATATTGATAGTCCCCATATTTAAACTCCTTATTGTAAAAGCTTATTTATCTCTTTCACAGCATCTTTAAGTGCTTGTTCAGGAGTCTTTATTAATTTCCATGCTGTTACAATTTCATTCATCAAGATTGTCTTAATTTTTGCTCCATTAGGAATATTTGGTTCAGCAATAGAATTTTTAAGCTCTTCTACAAAGGTTTTTGTAAATTGATCATATAATTGTTCAGGATGATTTTGTAAATCTATTAATCTACTTGGTATAGCACCTACTTTTTCTACCAAATAATCGCCTAAACGGGTAGTATTATTCTTTTGAATTTCAGAAGAAAACCACATTAGAAAATCCCATGCTTCTTTTTTATACTTACTCTTGCTATCAACCATAAAGAACCATGTATAAAGAAGAGTTGCTGGCTTTTTTAGATAAGGAATAGGAGCTACTCCTACATCTTTATAGTTTTCTCCCATGGTTGTCTTTAAATTATTTTCTATCCATGGAGCCATTATCATCATTGCAATATTTCCATTAGGAAAGTCAAAAACATTACCAGATAAATCAGTGATCTTTTCTTTAAAAAGCCTCACTTCTGCCTCTAAAGCAGAGATTGCTTCACGAGAGTCCAATAGGCATCTTTTTTCGTCACTACTTAAAAATTTTCCACCATTGGAATATACTAAGGATAAGTAAGGATGAACTACTGCAGAATCCCATCCCGCTAAGAATACAAAACCATATTGAGTTATTCTTCCTCTTGCATCGTATTTTGTAAGTTTTTTACCCATATTAATAAGTTCTTCCCAAGTTTTTGGGGGTTCTGTAAATCCTTCTTTTCTCAATAAAGCTTTATTATAAATTAAACAATAATTATCTATCTCTGTGGGTATTCCCCTAATTTTTCCATCTATTGTTGCACCCTTTATTGCAACAGAATGATAATTTTTTCTGACATCTAGTATTACGTTTGAGGGAGGATCGGAGAGAATTTTATCTCTTACTAATTGAACACCCCAAAGAGAATAGATATGATAAATATCTGCTGGATTTCCTGCCAAGTGATCCGTAAGAAGCTTAGTTAAATATTCTTCAAAAGGAACTACTTCCTTCTCAAATCTCACGTTAGGATGTAATTTGGAATATTCCTCTAAATACAAATCAAAACCTTCTCTATCAAAATCTGAATGTATAGCTATTCTTAATACTACAGAAGGCTGAGCATATATTAAGCTTATAAGAATAGATATAAAAATTATTAAAAATATTTTATTCTTCATATCTCTTTTCCTCCTTATAATTTTTTCTTGGAAATTAAATTATTTATATTAATGATTTCATAAAAATCCCTCCTTTATAAGTCTTTTTAATAATTCAAGTTCTTAGTCTATTTAAATAAGTTCAAATAAAACTCTCTATATACTTTGAAAACATTGTTATTATGTTCTGGATCATTACAGATGTTGGGAGACATAAATACTGGGGGAAGTTTTCCCATTTCGTTTAAAATTTTCCCAGTCTCAGCAACAAGAGCCATAGTTATCGCTACTCCCATCACTGTGGAACCTGCTGAAATTTTTTCTTTTCTTCCCTCAATTTCAACCAATGCATCTTCTGGAGGAACTCCATTATCTATGGTGATATCTGCAATATCTGAAAGTTTTTTACCTGAAGAATGAACTGCTTTTGCTTTTTCTTGATTTTCCATAGAGGTAATGGCAATCACCTTTGCCCCTCTCTTTTTTGCCTCCAAAGCCACCTCAACAGGGGCAGGATTGAGTCCTCCATGGGAATAAACTATAACCACATCCTTTTCAGTTATGGGATATTGGTCTAAAACATTCTTTATGTAACCTTCGGTTCTTTCAAGCCATAAAAGTTCTTTTACTCCACCAGGACCTAAAATATTAAACCACATGAGCCTTGAATCAAGAATGGGTTGTATTCCAACAAAAGTCCCATATCTTGGAAATACATCCTGAGCTGGAAGAACAGAATGTCCTGAACCAAAAGTATAAACTGCTCTTCCTTGAGAAATAACCTTTGCCATAAGTTCACTTGCTTTTCTTATATTTTCCTTCTGGGTTTCTTTGACCTTTTTTAATATCTCTATGATTCTTTCAAAATAAAGATCTGCACTCATATATTACCTCCTATGATTATTATATTGATATGATAATTTTACATCATAATATATTGAGAGTCAAGAAGAAAAAACATCTGTGTAGTATACAAATAAAAATATCCCAGTGTATTTCTAAAAAAAATATCACAAGTATTTGGTAATATTCTTTTCAAGGGGGATTTATAAATCTTGAGGAAGATATTACATGGAAAAAATTGCTTTACGGAGGAAGAGATGAAAAAAATATATTGTTATTCAGAATATAGTTGAAAGGTAAATTACTCTTAAAGAGGATCAGAAAATTTTAAACCTAAGTTATAGACAAATGATAAGGATAAAGAAAAGATTTATCTCTGAAGGTATCTATGGTTTATCAAGAAAAAATCCTGAAAAACCTAATAGTTTAAAAGTTGATAATGAACTAAGAAATCAAATTGTTAATATAAGAAGGTCTATTTACTTCGACTTCAATATCCTTCTATAGGGTAGATGAAGTATAAAACAAGCTTAGGAAGTTATGAAAAAAAACACAAAATAGAAGTCGACAATATTATACGCAATTTCAAAATTTTCTTTTTTAAGTATTATTATAATTTTTCAAACAACCTCTAAGAATGTCTTAAAAGTTTGGTTTTTACATTGGATTAAATTTATCCTTAATAGAATTACTTGGTTTAGCCTATTTCTCTATTTTAAAATCTGTAGATGTATTATGTAGGTGTAGGTTTGAATTTTTATTGCTAACACTTCCCGAAGGAACCTTTAATTTAACCTTTTTAGCTTTTACTGGTGGAATTAAATATAATATATTACAAACTATTAGTGTCTTTGCTGATTTAAAATATATTTATCCCATCACCTCTGAGGATGGATATAGTGCTCTATCTATAGGTTTTGGGTTATTATTTAGTTTCTAACTTCCATCAAAATAAGGAAGGAGCTCCTTAGAGAGTTCCTTCCTTGTTTATTTTCATCATACTCTCCAAAATCTTATCTGATTCTTCGCAATTTAATCTTTCAGGGATAATTTTCGTGCTCTATACCTTCTATAATTTCAAGTCCATTATCTATAAATTTTGCAGATACTTTTAGATTTTTGCCAAGCCTTTTTATTGCTTGATGATGGCTACTATTTACTATTATTTCCTCTTTTCCTAAAATTTTATAAAGATTAGTATCCTTTTCTATATAAACATTATGAAAGGAATCTTCTCCTCCTTCTCGCCAATGAATCTGAGAAATTTTTCCCTCCTCTTTATATCTTTTTAAATCTTGATATAGGGAGCCCCAAAAGAATACATTTATAAGTTGACATCCCCTGCATATTCCTAAAATAGGTATTTTTCTTTTAAAGGTCTCCTTTATCAGATTAAATTCCCATTGGTCCCTTTTCTCATTTATCTGAAGATTTTCTGCATTTATTTTTTCATTATAATAACAAGGATTTATATCTTCTCCGCCAATTAAGATGATACCAGAGATTTCTTTCCATTTTATTTCTTCCTCTGGTGAAAGCACTATATAGGGAATATCAAGTTTCTCTAAAGCTCTTTTATAATTAATATTTCCTTCGGGCCAGCTTAATGCAATTTTTCTTTTTCCCATTATTCAACCTTAATAACTTCTAGACTAAGGTCCAAACTTTTTACAGAATGGGTTAATTTACCCATGGAGATAAAGTTTATCCCTAATGGAGCAATATTTTTAATATCCTCTGGTTTTATATTTCCCGATACCTCAATTAATGCTCTTCCCTTAATTATTTCTACTGCTTTTTTAATAGTCTCTATATCCATATTATCTAACATGATAATGTCTGCTTTATTTTCTAAGGCTTCTTCAACCTGCTCCAAGTTTTCTGTCTCTACCTCTATCTTATAAAAGGGGGAAACTCTTTCCCTTACCCTTTTTATGGCTTCCGTTATACTTCCTGCAATTTTTATATGATTATCCTTTATTAAAACCATATCATATAAAGCAAACCTATGATTTTCTCCTCCCCCTATTTTTACTGCATATTTTTCTAATATTCTAAGAAGAGGTGTAGTTTTTCTTGTATCTAAGATTTTGACACCATAAGGTTTTGCTATGGAAACACAATAATTAGTAAAGGTGGCTATTCCT
>JAOADF010000067.1 GCA_026417425.1 Dictyoglomaceae bacterium | reverse complement strand
GGTTTAGCTGTTGCTGTTGCCTTTAAAGGAGGATTATTTAATATTGGAGTAGAAGGTCAATTATTAGTAGGAGGATTTCTTTCCGCTGTTGTAGGCTTATCTCTTCCTAAAATGCCTTGGATTATTCATTTTCCTATTGTTTTATTATCCGCAATGGTGGGAGGAATAATATGGGCAGGAATACCTGGTCTTCTAAAGGCTAAATTAGGAGTCCACGAAGTTATAAATACTATAATGATGAACTGGATTGCTTATGCTTTGACAAATTATTTAGTGGTTAATGTGGTAAGAGAGACAGGAGTAATGTATCCTTTACCTCAAACTTCAGAACTTCCTCCATCTGCAACTTTACCTCGCTTAGGAGGATTTTTTCAAAAGTTTGGATTAAATATTCCCGAAAGTAATCCTGTCAATGCTTCTTTATTTATAAGTCTTTTTATGCTTATTGTAGTTTATTATTTTCTATGGAGAACCAGGCTTGGATATGAGATTAGGGCAGTGGGTGGTAATTCATTAGCTGCAGAAAATGGAGGAATAAATTTACAAAGGACTATTATAAAAACTATGATCGTATCAGGAGCATTAGCGGGATTAGCAAGTATAAATGATGTTTTAGGATATAGATATAGATTTCTTGATAATTTTTCTCATGGACTGGGATTTACTGGAATTGCGGTAGCTTTATTGGGGAAAAATCATCCTGTTGGAATTCTATTTGCTTCTTTACTCTTTGGAGCTTTATATAGAATGGCTATTGGTATGGATGTATTTACTCATATACCAAGGGAAATTATTTCAATATTACAGGCATTAATTATTATAACTGTTGCAGTAGGGAATGAAATATTTACAAGAATGATCAGGAAGAGGAGGAAATTTTAGAAATGATTTTTGCACTTTTTTCTTGGGAGACCATAGCATCTGCAATAAGAATGACAACTCCTTTGGCTTTTGCTTCCTTAGGAGGGGTATATTCCGAAAGAAGTGGAGTTGTAAATATAGCTTTGGAAGGAATAATGCTTGTGGGTGCTTTTTTTGCAGCAGTTTTTGTTTACTTTTTTAAAAATCCCTGGTTTGCCATTTTTATGGCAGGAATATTTGGAACCTTACTTTCTTTAATCCATGCAGTGGTATCTATTAATTTTAGAGTTAATCAAATTGTTAGTGGTGTTGCTTTAAACATGTTGGCAACAGGCGGAACTACTTTCTTGTCTCGTTTAATTTTTAAAGCAGCAGGATCTTCCCCCCATCTGGAAGGATTAACTCCTTGGTCTATTCCTATTCTATCTTCCATTCCAGGTATGGGTAAGCTTTTTTCAAATCTTTCTCCTCTCATTATTATAATGTTTCTTTCTGTTATTGCGTCTCATTTCATACTATTTAAAACAGTATTTGGCTTAAGATTAAGATCTGTGGGAGAAAATCCTCATGCTGCAGATACTTTGGGAATAAACGTTTATTTATATAGATATATGGGAGTCCTTATAAGTGGATTCCTTGGAGGAATAGGAGGAGCATTTTTATCCTTAGAGCATGCGAGGGTTTTTGTAGAAACTATGACCGTTGGAAGAGGTTTTATTGCTTTAGCTGCAATGATTTTTGGTAAGTGGACTCCTGTTGGAGCCTTAGGTGCTTGTTTTCTCTTCGGTTTAGCAGAGGCGGTAAGAATGCGATTGGAAGGGGTAGGGATTCCTACTCAATTTATTCAGATGATTCCGTACATTCTTACCATGTTAATTCTTGCGGGTGTAGTTGGAAGGGCAATTGCTCCAGCATCTGATGGAATTCCTTATGAGAAAGAAGAACTCTAATAGTATCTTTAGAATAATAATATATAAAGAATTGACTCTATTTTTTAGAGTCCTTCTTAAGTGCCTTTATAAACTTGAAGTTAAAGGATTGGAGAATATACCAAAGAAGGGACCCGCTATTATTGCCCCAAATCATGAAAGTAGTTTGGATATATTGGTAGTAACATCAGTAATTCCACGTTTAGTAAAGGCTCTTGGTAAGATTGAAAGATTTCAATATCCCATATGGGGAAGAGTAGCAAAATTTTTAGGTGGAATTCCTGTAACAAGGGAACATCCAGAAAAATCTGCAATAATAAAGGTGTTTAAAGCTTTAGATGAAGGGAATATTTTAGTGATATTTCCTGAGGGAACAAGAAAAATAATAAATAAAATTAAGGGACCAAGAAGAGGTATTGGATATTTTGCCTCTCGAAGAAATGTTCCTGTTATACCTACTGCTATTATTGGAGCTTATAAGATATGGCCACCTGAGAAAAGACTTCCTCATTTAAAGGGGAGATTAAGGGTTGTTTTTGGAAATCCAATATATTATGGCTTTCAAAAAACAAGAGATGATGAGGAAAAATTTACCAATTTAATCATGGAATATATAAAAACTATTAAAGAAAATTATGAGGAAAAAAATATCTAAATTTTTTTATAAATCTCTTGCATATATTGTAAGAATTTTATTGAGACTTTTTTGGGATTATAGAGTTTATGGAATAGAAAATCTTCCTGAGCCTCCATATCTTATTACTGCAAATCATTTAAGTCTTTTAGACCCTATACTAATTGGTGCTATTTATAATTTTAGACTTTACTATTTAGCAAAGGAAGAACTTTTTAAATTTCCCCTTACAAGGCCAATTTTAAAATGGCTTGGAGCTGTTAATGTTGATAGAAAGGAATTCAAAAAGGAGTCTTGGAAAAAAATTAAAGAATTGATTGAAAAGAGAAATATATTAGTAATTTTCCCAGAAGGGACGAGAAATGTGAATCCTGAGAGAGGTCTTTTATCTTTTAAAGCTGGCGCAGCAACCCTTTCTCTTCAGTATGGACTTAAGATTGTACCTATAGGAATTATTGGAACTGATAAAATTTGGAGAAGAGGTAAAATATTTCCTAGATTTGATCATAAACTTATAGTAAAAATAGGTAAACCTATAGATGTTCCACAGGTTTTGAAACCGACAAAAGAAGATATTATTAAAATAAACTATATAATGAAAGAGACAATTTTCAAATTAATAACATGAAAATATTTTTGATATATCCTATTGGTTTTTGTTCTGGAGTTAGGAGATCCATTAATTTGGCAGTAAATATTAAAAAAAGGAAGGAAGAGGTTTATACCTTAGGAGCTTTAGTTCATAATCCAAAGGTAATAGAAGAATTATCTTTAAAAAATATTAAAATATGGAATTCAGAAGAAAAACCAAAAAATAAAGTTTTATTAATTAGAGCTCATGGATTGCCAAAGGAAGAGGTTGAGGAATATAAAAAATTAGGTAATGAGATTTTTGATGCTACATGTCCCTTAGTAAAAAAAGTTCAAATTCTTTCTCAATTTTTAACAAAAAATGGATATAAAGTAATTATAATAGGAGATGAAAACCATCCTGAGATTAAAGGAATTTTAAGTTATACCAATGGGAAGGGGATTGTAATTCAAAATATTAAAGATTTAGAAAAGATTAAAGATTTTTCTAAAATTGGAATCGTATCGCAGACTACTCAAAATTTAGAAGAGGTTAAAAAAATAATAGATAAAATTTTAGACAAGGGAAAGGAAATTAGAATTTTTAATACCATATGCCCAGAGGTAGAGGAGAGACAGAAAAAATTAGAATATTTTTCAAAAGAATTAGATATTATTTTAGTTTTAGGAGGAAAAAATAGTGCTAATACTAAAAGATTGTTTCAAATCGCTAAAAAATATACAAGAGCTTATCATATAGAAAATATTGAAGAATTAGAGAAGAGTTGGCTTAAAGAAGAAGATAAAGTGGGAATAATTAGTGGAACTTCAACTCCTGATTTCTTTATAGATAATCTTATGAAAAGGTTGAGAGAATGGTTTCCTTTAGAGATTTCTTATATTTGAGAGAAGAAATTCCTATGGTAAGTATTTTGGGAAGACCAAATGTTGGTAAATCAACCCTTTTTAATAGGATATCAGGGGAGGATAAAGCTATTGTTGCTAATATTCCAGGAGTGACAAGGGATCCTTTAGTTCATCTATGTGAGTATGAAGGAAAATTTTTTTATTTAGTAGATACAGCTGGATGGGGATTATCAGACTCTCTTAGTAATATTCTTCAAGAAAGAATTTTAGAAATAATTAATGTTAGTGATCTTTTGATCTTTGTAGTGGATGGAAGGGAAGAGATAACTAGTTTAGACTTGGAATTTGCAGATTTATTGAGAAAATCAAATAAACCAGTAATTTTTGTTGTAAATAAAATGGAAGGAAGAATTGACAAAGAAGAATTCTTAGCACCCTATACATCCCTTGGATTTGATAATATTATTCCCCTTTCAGCTATACATAAAGATAATTTAGATGAATTAATATTAAAAATCTTAGAAAATCTTCCTCAATCAAAAACTAAAAGAGAAGAAGAAAAGGTTATAAAATTTGCCTTTGTAGGAAGACCAAATAGTGGAAAATCCTCTCTTCTCAATGCTCTTATAGGAAAATATAGAAGTATTGTAAGTGAGATTCCTGGAACCACAAGAGATGCTATTGATATTCTTTGGGAACATGATGGAGAAAAATACATGCTTGTGGATACTCCTGGATTAAGGAGACCATCAAGGATTGAAGAAGAATTGGAGGAATTATCAGTAAGAAAGGCACTTCAAACTATAAGAAGAGTTGATATAGTTTTAATGGTAATTGATCTTTCCATTGGAATAAGGGAACAGGAGAAGAGAATATTACATTATATTGAAGAAAAGGGTAAATCATGTCTTATTATTTTTAACAAAACAGATCTTATTCCCTCTTTAAATATAAGGAGAGAATTAGAAAAAACCTTGAAATTTCAATTGGAACCTTTTGATTATTTTCCCTATATTTTTACATCTGCCATAAAAAATTATAATATAAAAAAGATTATCCCATGGGTTGAAAAGCTATATAAAATAAGAAATATTAGAATCCCTACTTCTCAATTAAATCAAGCACTAAGGGAAATTGTAGAAAAAGTTCATTTTAGTAAAAAAGGGAAAATTCTTAAATTTTTCTATATAACCCAGGTTGATATCTCTCCTCCAAGATTTGTTCTATTTGTAAATTATCCTGAGCTTGTTAAATCAAATGTAATAAATTTTCTTGAGAATAAGTTTAGAGACTATTTTTCTTTCATAGGAACACCTTTAATATTTGAAGTAAGAGGTAGAACATGATGGAAAGAATTATCACTATTTTACTGGGTTATCTTTTAGGTTCCATTCCCAGTGCTTTAATCGTAGGTAAATTATGGAAAGGAACCGATGTTAGAAATTATGGAAGTGGAAATCTTGGGGCAACAAACGTATTGAGAGTTTTAGGTTGGGGGCCTGCTATCATTACTGGAATAATGGATGTAGGAAAGGGAATTTTAACGATTTTTCTTGCTCAAAGAATTGTTCCAAAGGATTATCTATTTATTCTTCTTTCTGCAGGATGCGCCATAATTGGTCATTCCTATCCCTTATTTGCTAATTTCAAAGGGGGAAGAAGTGTAGGAGTAAGTTTTGGAATTCTTCTTTATCTCTTTCCAAAGGCAACATCTTTTATCCTTCCCCTTGGAGTATTGATTGTTCTTTTAACAAAATATAAATCTGTAGCATCTATAACCTGTTCAATAATTTTTCCTTTTATTCTGTATTATTTGGAAAAACCACCTCAAGAATATTTAATAGGTTCAATTCTTGTAGGATTATTCATAATCTTTCGCCATATACCCAATATTAAAAGATTAATAAAGGGAAAAGAAAATAGGATTGAGTGGTTTAATAAAAGTAAAAATTGACAGGATGAATCTTTTATTGTTAAACTTATTTCAGAAACTGCTTATAAACAAGGAGTAAAAATATGAAAGAAATTGATAAAGAAAAAAGTTTAGAATCTGCTATATCTCAGATAGAAAAAGAATTTGGTAAAGGATCCATAATGCGCTTAGGAAGCACAGAACGCTTCCAAGTAGAAGTAATTCCCACAGGAATTCTTACTTTGGATTATGCCTTAGGAGTTGGGGGAGTTCCCAGAGGAAGAATTATTGAGCTTTATGGTCCAGAGGGTTCTGGAAAAACGACAGTTGGACTACAAATTATTGCTTCCGCACAAAAAAGAGGTGGAGTTGCTGCCTTTATAGATGCAGAACACGCTTTGGATCCAAATTATGCAAAAAAGTTGGGAGTAAATTTAGAAAATCTTCTTATCTCCCAACCTGATACAGGGGAGCAGGCTTTAGAAATTGCAGAAATTCTTGTAAGGAGTGGAGCGGTAGATGTTATTGTTATAGACTCTGTTGCTGCATTAGTTCCTCGTGCGGAATTAGAGGGAGAAATGGGAGATGCATTCATTGGATTGCAAGCCCGTTTAATGTCCCAAGCATTAAGAAAACTTACAGGAGTTATCAGTAAGTCTAAAACAGTAGCGATATTTATTAATCAGCTTAGGGAAAAAGTAGGAACATTCTTTGGAAATCCTGAGACAACCCCTGGTGGAAGAGCCTTAAAATTTTATGCTTCTGTTCGAATTGAAGTAAGAAAGGCAGAATCTATGAAGGAAGGAAGCGAGATTACAGGGACCCGAGTAAAGGTAAAAGTAGTTAAGAATAAGGTGGCCCCTCCTTTTAAAGAAGGAGAATTTGATTTAATTTATGGTGAAGGAATTTCAAGGGAAGGTTGTATTTTAGATGCAGGGGTGGATACAAAAGTTATTGAAAAGAGTGGTACTTGGTATGTTTATAAAGATATAAGATTGCAAGGGCGTGAAAATGCAAAGAATTATTTAAAGGATCATCCTGAAATTGCAGATGCAATAGAAAGAGAAATTCGGAAAATCTGGGGAATTGAGGAAGTTTCACCAGTAGAGGAAAAAACTAATGAAAAATCTCAAAATATAGAGGAAAAACCTTCTAAAAAAACTACTTCCTCAAAATCTTGACAATTGTGAGATAGAATTTATAATCAAGAATAAAAGGAGCCGAGGTGGTGGAATTAGGCAGACACGTAGCATTGAGGGTGCTATGGGTGCAAACCCGTCCGGGTTCAAATCCCGGCCTCGGCACCAATAAGAATTAAAATTAGGTTGGGGTTATCTCCTCAACCTTTATTTTATTCCTAAAGGAGGTATTATAGTTGGTAAAAAATGAATTTTTATTGGAAGTTAAAAATTTATCAACTTATTTTTTTACTGATGAAGGTATAGTAAAAGCAGTAGATGGAGTAAGCTTTAAATTATCTGTAGGGGAGTCTCTTGGAATATTAGGAGAATCAGGATGTGGTAAAAGTGTTACCGCTCTTTCCATCATGAGATTGGTACAACCACCGGGAAGAATTATTAGTGGAGAAGTGTTATTCGATGGGGAAGATCTTTTAATAAAGCCCGAGGAAGAAATGCGTCAAATTCGTGGAAATAAAATATCTATGATTTTTCAGGATCCTATGACCTCTTTAAATCCCGTTTTTACTGTGGGAGATCAAATAATAGAAGCAATTACTCTTCATCAGGGATTAGATAAGAAAAATGCAAAAAAGAAAGCAATTGAAATGTTAGAATTGGTTAGAATTCCTGAAGCGGACAAAAGGATAAATGACTATCCTCATCAATTTAGTGGAGGAATGAGACAGAGAGTAATGATAGCTATGGCATTATCCTGTAATCCATCAATTTTAATCGCAGATGAACCTACAACAGCATTGGATGTTACTATTCAGGCTCAGATTTTAGAATTAATAAAGCAATTGAGAAAAGAATTTCAGATGTCTACAATATTAATTACTCATGATATGGGAATAGTTGCAGAATATTGTGATAATATATTAGTTATGTATGCTGGAAAAGTTGTGGAATATGCTGATCTAAAAACGATTTTTAAACATCCTGCCCATCCCTATACTATTGGATTATTAGAATCTGTTCCTCGTTTAGATGTAAGAAGGGAAAGATTAAATGCTATAGAGGGACAGCCTCCTGATTTAATTGTCTTACCAAATTATTGCTATTACGCTGAAAGATGTCCCTTTAGAACAAAGGAATGCTTAGAACAAATTCCAGAGTTAATTGAAATTGAAAAAGGACATCTAGTAAGATGCATTCATGCAGAAGAGGTTAGGAGGTAGAGATGAATAATTATGAAAATTTAATAGAAGTTAGAAATCTAAAAAAATATTTTCCTATAAAAAGGGGAATAGTTTTTTCAAGACATGTGGGAGATGTAAAAGCGGTAGACGATGTGTCTTTTAGTATAAGAAGGGGAGAGACCGTGGGTTTAGTTGGGGAATCTGGATGTGGGAAATCTACAGTGGCAAGGGTTATTATTAGACTTCTTGAACCTACAGATGGAGAAATTATTTTTGAAGGGAATGATATAACAAAACTTCCTCAAAATGAATTAAGAAAATTGAGAAGAGATATGCAGATTATATTTCAAGATCCCTATTCCGCCTTAAATCCCAGAATGACTGTAAGTGAAATTATTGGTGAACCCTTAGAGGTTCATAAAGTTGTAAATAATAGCAAAGAAAAACAAGAAAGAATTCAGGAGTTATTGGAATTAGTAGGGCTTGCACCTTATCATGCCAATCGTTATCCCCATGAATTTAGTGGTGGACAAAGACAAAGAATTGGGATTGCAAGAGCTCTTGCATTAAATCCCAAATTTATTGTTGCTGACGAGCCCACTTCTGCCTTAGATGTCTCTGTAAGAGCTCAGATAATTAATCTTATGCAGGATCTTCAAAAGGAACTCGGATTAACATATCTTTTTATCTCTCATGATTTAAGCGTTATTAGGCATATATGTGATAGAATTTTGGTTATGTATCTTGGAAAACTTGTGGAAATTGCCCAAAATGAAGAACTTTATAATTCCCCCCTTCATCCCTATACTCAAGCTTTACTTTCTGCCGTTCCCATTCCAGATCCTGAAGTAGCAGAAAAAAGAAAAAAAGTAATTCTTCTTGGGGATGTACCAAGTCCTGTGAATCCTCCATCAGGATGTAGGTTTCATCCCCGATGTCCTTATGTTATGGATATATGTTCAAAGGTTGAGCCCCAGTTAAAGGAAGTAAGAATGAAACATTTTACTGCTTGCCATTTATACTAAAATGCTTAGAGATTTTATTCAACAACTTAAAAAAACAGCCCATCTTGCAAGATTAAATTTAACAGAAGAGGAAGAAGAGCTTTACTCAAGACAACTTGAGGAAATATTAAATTATTTCCAAAAATTGCAGGAATTAGACACTTCAAAGGTAGAACCTATGGCTCATGTTCTTCCCCTAAATAATGTATGGAGAGATGATGTGGTAAAGGAAAGTATTGAACAAGAGTTAATTCTTAAAAATGCTCCAGAGGTTGAAAATAATTGCTTTAAGGTTCCAAAAATTGTAAAAAATATTTGAGGTTAAGAATGGGAATTATAAAGGAGATTCATAATTTATATTTTAAGAAGGAAATAACTGTTAGAGAAGTTGTAGAGAAATATTTGAAAATTATTGAGAAATGGGAACCGCATGTTCATGCCTTTCTTACTGTGGATTTAGATTATATTGAGCAGGAGATCAAAAGAATTGAAAATTTAAAATTTAGTGAAGACTTAATTTTATATGGTATTCCCATAGCAATAAAGGATAACATATTAACTGAAGGTCTTCTTACTACTTGCGCGTCAAAAATATTAGCTAATTTTATCCCTCCCTATGATGCTGAAGTAGTAAAAAAGCTAAAAGAAAAGGGAGCGATAATAATTGGAAAAACAAATCTTGATGAATTTGCTATGGGATCTTCTACTGAAAATTCTGCCTTTGGATCCACAAAAAATCCCTGGGATTTAGAAAGGGTTCCCGGAGGATCCTCTGGGGGTTCCGCT
>JAOADF010000018.1 GCA_026417425.1 Dictyoglomaceae bacterium | reverse complement strand
AGATGTGTATAAGAGACAGATCCTGTACAGAGTGTTATTATGAGGGCATATGCATTAAGTGGTGTAAATCCTGATGTAGTAAATAAACTTGTTGAGACTTTAAAGGATCTTTATGGGTTAAAGGGCACACTCTGGGAACAATATATAAGATTTTGGAAATATCTTTTAAAAGGGGATTTAGGACCTTCTTTAATAATGTTTCCTACGCCTGTTACCAGTTTAATTGGAAGATCTCTTCCTTGGACTATTGGGCTTCTTCTTATTTCTACTTTGATTGCATGGCTTTTGGGAATAATCTTAGGAACTTTTGTTGGGTATTTCCCTAATAAAAGACTATCTAAAATTTTAAGCATAATTATTACATGTATTTATCCTGTTCCTTATTATATTATAGCTTTAATCCTAATCTTTCTTTTTGCCTATATTTTCCCTATATTTCCCCTTATGGGAGGTGTTTCTATTGGACTTAGACCTGCCTTTAATCTAAGTTTTATATTAAGTATAATAAAGCATGGTTTTCTTCCGGCAATTTCATTAATTATAGGGACCACCTGTTTTATTTTTATGACTCAAAGAGCTTTAACTTCCACATTAGTTGGAAGTGATTTCATAGTCTTTGCAGAAATAGCAGCATTGCCTCGTAGAAAAATACTTTCCTATCTTGTTAGAAATAGTATGCTACCTCAAATTACAGATTTAACACTATTCTTAGGGAGTATTTTTGGTGGTGCTTTAATGACAGAAATTGTCTTTTCTTATCCTGGAATTGGTCAGATTTTATATACTGCTATCCTTCAATCAGATTTTAATCTTATAATGGGAATTTCAATCTTTTCCATAATTGGCGTTGCGGTTGCAGCATTGATATTGGATCTTATTTATCCTTTATTGGATCCAAGAGTAAGAATCAGATAGGAGGCTGAAATATGCAAACATTTAAAGATTTATTAAAATATGATAAAAATTTTTTAATAGGTTTTATTTTGTTAGTATTTATTATTTTTCTCTCAATACTCTCATTCTTTTCTCCCTACAATCCCCAAGACAGGTATATAATACCCCGAGATATTCCTCCTTCTTCAAAACATATATTAGGGACAAATTCCTTAGGACAAGACGTATTTTGGTATCTAACCTTTGCGATAAGAAATTCTCTTATTATTGGAGGACTTGCAGTACTCTTAGGAAGAACGATAGCAATTATTATTGGACTTTTATCGGGATATATTGGAGGAAGATTCGATAAATTTATTACTACTGTAACAGATAGTTTTATTGTTCTTCCTCGTTTACCCATTTTAATTCTTCTCTCCTTTATTCTAAGAGCAAAACTTGATTTTATTACTATGGCTCTTCTTCTTGCTTTTTTCGATTGGGCATGGCCATCTAAAAGATATAGATCTCAAATACTTAGCTTAAAAGAAATGGAATTTACCAATACAGCAAAATTTTCAGGAAGAAAAATTTATCAAATAATCTTTAAAGATCACTTACCCTTTCTCATCCCTTATATTCTAGCGGATTCAATAAGTGGTTTTTTGTTTGCTATAGGTATGGAAATTACTCTTTCGGTATTAGGACTCACCAATTTAGATACTCCTACTGTTGGGACAATGATTTTTTGGGCAAATTATTATCGGGCAATGCTCTATGGAACATGGTGGTGGGTTGCTTCTCCAGTTTTAACTTTAATTGTAATAGTATTAGGATTTTATCTTCTGTCTATCAGTATTAGTTCATTTCTTGATCCAAGGATTAGATTACAAAGGATAAAAATGGAGGAAACAAAATAATGATAAATAAAAATTATTTGATTAGAGTAGAAAATCTAAAGGCTTATTATTTTACTAACTTATACGGAATAAAAAGGTTAATTAAGGCAGTAGATGGGGTGTCCTTTGAAATATATAACAATGAAATCCTTGGAATAGCAGGAGAATCGGGCTGTGGTAAAACAACCTTATTAAAAGTTCTTTTAGGAATAATAAAACCACCTTTATCAGTTTTTGAAGGAAAGGTGTACTATCTTATAAATCATGAGGAAAAAGATATTTTTTCTCTTAGTGAAAATGAATTTCGAAAATTAAGATGGAAGATAGTATCTTACATACCTCAGGGTTCTATGAGTGTTCTTAATCCCATAAGAAAAATAAAGGATACTTTCAAAGATTTTATGAAGGCTCATGTGCAGGAGATGATTAGTGAAGATGATTTTGAAAACTTACTTATAGAACATTTGGAATCCTTAGGATTGCCCTTAGAAGTATTAAATTCCTATCCCCATCAACTCTCAGGAGGAATGCGACAGAGGGTAACTATAGCATTATCTACTTTGTTTAGACCAAGAATCATCTTTGCTGATGAGCCAACAACTGCTCTTGATGTGGTAGTACAAAGGGGAGTTCTCCAACTTTTAAAAAGAATACAAAAAGAACATAAAAATACTATAGTCATAGTCTCTCATGATATGGGGATTCATGCTCATACTAGTGATAGAATTGCTATTATGTATGCAGGAAAAATTATTGAAGTTGCTTCTACGAGAGATATTTTCTCCAATCCTCTTCATCCATATACTAAATACCTCATAAATTCTCTTCCAAAGGTTGGAGACAAATCTTTTAAATCAAGCATTCCTGGCACCCCACCTTTCTTGGCAAATCCACCATCTGGCTGTCGCTTCCATGAAAGATGTTCTGAAGTAATGTCTATATGTAAGGAATCTGTTCCTGAATTAAAAGATATGGGAAATGGTCATAAAGTTGCATGTTTCTTAGTAGAAGGAGGAAGATCATGAAAGATCAAGATAAATTACTTTTTGTGAAAAATTTAACAAAGATTTTTACTATAGGAAGCCTTCTTTTTAAAACTAAAATATATGCAGTAAATAATGTATCTTTTGAAATAGGGGCAGGAAAACCAGAGATTTTCACATTAGCTGGAGAAAGCGGAAGTGGAAAATCTACCCTTGCCAGAATGCTCCTTGGATTAATAAAGCCTACTTTTGGGACTATACAATATAAAGGAAAAGATATTTCTAAAATAAATTCTCAGAAGGAATGGCTTTTATTTTCTAAAGAGGTACAGCCAATTTTTCAAAATCCCTTTGAAACTTTTAGTCCCCTTAATAAAGTGGAAGATTACTTATATGATACAGCAAAGAATTACAATGTTATTCTTAAGACTGCAGATAAAAGTACAGTTTTAAAAGATTATTTAAATATCTTTGGACTTTCTTATGATGAGATTAAAGGAAGATATCCCCATGAGTTATCAGGAGGACAGCTTCAGAGGCTCTCCATTGCCAGAGCTTTAATTACTAATCCCTCTCTTTTAATTGCGGATGAACCTGTGTCAATGATTGATGCCTCTCTAAGAATGTCCATTATAAATCTTTTTAAGGAACTTAAAGATAAGTTTGGAGTAAATGTAATTTATATTACCCATGATCTTGCTACTGCTTATTATATTAGTGACAGAATAGCTATAATGTTAAGGGGAAACATTGTGGAAATGGGACCTGTGGAAA
>JAOADF010000014.1 GCA_026417425.1 Dictyoglomaceae bacterium | reverse complement strand
ATCCTGAAGATACTTATTATCTATTAGGTTCTGTAGTAGGACCCCATCCCTATCCCATGATCGTAAGAGATTTTCAGAAAATTATTGGGGAGGAAGCAAAGGAACAGATTTTAGAAATGGAAAATACTTTACCTAATTACTTAATAGCTTGTGTTGGTGGAGGAAGTAATGCTATTGGACTTTTTTATCCCTTTTTAAAGGATCCTGTGAAAATTATTGGAGTTGAAGGGGGAGGAAAGGGGATTGATTCAAATCTTCATTCAGCAAGTATTTGTGCAGGAAGGGTGGGAGTTCTTCATGGAGCAAAAATGTTTCTCCTTCAAGATGAATATGGAAATATCTTAGATACCCATTCCATATCAGCAGGATTAGATTATCCTGGGGTTGGTCCTGAACATAGCTTTTTAGCGAAGATAGGTAGAGTAAAATATGATTATGCAACCGATGATATGGCATTAAAGGGATTTTTAGCTTTGACAAAATTAGAGGGAATTATTCCTGCTTTAGAGAGTGCCCATGCCCTAGGATATCTTTTGGAAAAAAGAAAGGAATTTCATGAAGAAAACCCCATAATTATTGTTAATCTTTCAGGAAGAGGAGATAAAGATTTAGATATTATCTATAAAGCAATGGAGGGGAATAATGAGCAAGATCTTGGATAAATTTAAAGAAAAGAGAAAATTAATATTTATCCCTTTCTTTGTGGCAGGATATCCTTCCTTTTCCTTTTTAGAAGATTTTCTTTTAAAATATAAAGATAAGATAGATATATTGGAATTGGGAATTCCTTTTTCTGATCCCATAGCGGATGGTCCTATATTAGAAGAAGTGAATTATCAAGCTATTAAAAAGGGAGTAAACCTTGAGAATACGTTAAATTGGCTTAAAGAGAAAAAAATCCCATCTCAAATTACTACAATTCTTCTTCTTTATTTTAATTTAATTTATCAAAATTTAGAGAAAAATCTTGGGAAAATAAAGGAGGCGGGAATAGAAGGATTAGTTATTCCAGATCTTCCCCTTGAAGAGGCAGAAAAATTTCTAGAGCTTTTTAAAAGCTATAATTTGGATTTAATATTCTTCTTATCACCAACAACTAATAATGATAGAAAAGAAAAGATATTAAAATTGGCAGAAAGTTTTATTTACTGTATATCAGTAAAAGGAGTTACTGGAGAAAGAGAAGAACTCTCTTCTGATGGGATAAGATTTATAAAGGAAATTAGAGAGAAAAGTAATAAACCTTTAGTATGGGGTTTTGGTTTAAGTAGAAGGGAACATATAAGAGCATTAAAAGGATTAGTAGATGGAGTGATAGTAGGGAGTGCCTTTGCAAAGAGGATATTAGAAGGAAAAGATTTTGACTCTTATTTTCTTGAGCTTTTTGAGGAAACTATTTGAAAAATATCTAAAATATTTTTTTAATATCTTCTTTTCTCCTAATAAATCTTCTTTAATTGACCGAATTTTTTAAGTTTCTATAAGTAGAAAAATTTTGGAGATAAATACTTATATTTCTTACAAAGAAGCCTGAATTTCTGAAAGGGATGAAAATCTTTGGGACCACTTTTTTATCAAAGGAATTTATTGAAGGATAATTTACTTTAGAGGGAGAGCTCTTATAAAAAACTTTATATATACTGAAAATATTAAGGAGGGGAAAAATTCCCCTCCCCTTTTATAATACAGGTAGATAAGTTTCCAGCTCATATCCTGTTACCTGTTTTCTATAGTTGTCCCATTCAATCTTTTTATTTTCTATAAAATTTGTAAAAACATGTTCTCCTAAAGTCTTTCTTACAAGTTCGCTCTTTTCCGTAATCTCTATTGCCTCTATTAAACTTCCAGGAAGACTTTCTATGCCTCTTTTTCTTCTTTCTTCATCAGTCATGTGATAAACATTTTCCTCCACTGGCTCAGGAAGAGAATATTTCTTTTCTATACCTTCAAGACCCGCAGAAAGCATTACCGCAAAGGCTAAATAGGGATTGCATGCAGGATCAGGGGCTCTATATTCAATTCTTGTTGCCTCTTCCTTTCCAGGCTTATACATGGGAACTCTTATTAAATCTGATCTGTTTCTTAATGCCCAGGAAATATAAACAGGAGCTTCATATCCAGGAACTAATCTTTTATAAGAATTTACCCATTGACTGGTAATAAGGGTTATTTCCTTCGCATGTTTCAAAAGACCAGCAATAAAGGCCTTGGCAACATCGGAAAGATGATATTTATCCTTGGGATCAAAGAAGGCATTCTTTCCATCTTTAAAAAGACTCATATGAACATGCATTCCCGAACCATTTTGACCAAATAAAGGTTTGGGCATAAAAGTTGCATACACTCCATTTAAATATGCCACTTCTTTTATAGCTAATCTTGCAGTCATCACAATATCTGCCATAGTCAAGGCATCTTTATATCTAAAGTCAATTTCATGTTGGGATGGAGCTACCTCATGGTGAGTAAATTCTACTTCAATTCCCATTTCTTCTAACATTAATACTGTTTGATGTCTTAAATCAATAGCTTCATCTCTTGGTATTAAATCAAAATATCCTCCCCAATCTAATACTTCAGGCTTAGAATTGGAAGATTTTAAATAGAAATATTCCAATTCAGGCCCAACATAATATGTAAACCCCATTTTTCTTGCTCTTTCTAACACTCTTTTTAAAACATTCCTGGGGTCCCCCTCAAAGGATTTTCCACTAGGTTCTACAATAGTAGCAAACATTCTTACAGCCTTTTTATCTTTAGATCTCCAGGGCAAGATGGTAAAAGTTTCTGGTTCTGGAAAGGCAATCATATCACTTTCATCAATTCTTGTGAATCCTCTTACCGAAGAACCATCAAATCCTAATCCTTCTTCAAATCCCTTTTCCAATTCGTGGGCTGTTATGGTAAAGCTTTTTAAATAACCTAAGATATCTGTGAACCAAATCTCCACAAAATAAATTTCATTTTCTTTAATATACTTCAATATCTCTTCTTTTGTCTTTGGGAAACTATTTATCATTTTTTCTCCTCCTTTTTACTTTATTTTTAAAAGGTAAAAGGTAGCTTTTTTCTATTATAGATTAAAAAAATTTTTTTATAAAGCCTTTTCCCCTCTTTCCCCTGTTCTTATCCTTATGACATCTTTTATCTCGGAGATAAAGATTTTACCATCACCTATCTCTCCGGTTCTTGCACTTTCTGTTATTACTCTTATAATATCTTCTACCTCAGAATCTTTAGCTACTATCTCTATTTTTATCTTTGGGAGTAGTTCAATTCTGTATTTTTCTCCCCTCCATTGTTGAACAATTCCCTTCTGTTTCCCATGCCCCTCTATTTCACTAATCATTAATCCTGAATACCCTATACTTTCCAATGCTTTTCTTACATTCTCCAATTTCTCAGGTCTAATAATAGCTTCAATCTTTCTCATCTTTTCACCTCCTGAGAACTTATTACACTTATAAAAGATAGATTAGGTTTTCTGACTAAAAATTCTGGATATGCAGAATTACCATGCTCTCCAATATCTAAACCTTCAATTTCCTCTTGTAAGCTTACTCTCATTCCTAAGGTTATTTTTATCAGATACCAGGCTACTAAAGAAATTAATGATACAAATATTCCCGTAGATAAAACACCTATCAGTTGAATTGAAAGAAGCTTTAAGCCACCTCCAAAAAGTAAACCCTTTGTAGTAGAGAAACTTGTTACCCCTTCTTTGGCAAATATTCCTACACTTAATGTACCAAAAATTCCATTTACTAAGTGCACCGATAACGCTCCAACAGGATCATCTATCTTAACTCTATCAAAGAATATTACTGAAATTACTACTAAAAATCCTGCTATTAATCCTATAATAAGGGAACTTGTAATATCCACAAAAGCACAAGGAGCAGTTATAGCTACAAGTCCTGCTAAACAACCGTTTAGAGTCATACCTAAATCAGGTTTTCCCAATAAAATCCATGATGTAATAGTGGAACTTAAGATTGCAGAGGCTGCTGCTGTGTTTGTAGTAATAACAATATGAGAGATTCCTTGAGGGTCAGCACTCATAGTAGAACCTGGGTTAAATCCAAACCATCCCAACCATAGAACAAAGGCTCCTAAGGTTGCTAAAGATAAGTTATGACCAGGAATAGGTTTTATTCTTCCCTCATCAGTATATTTACCAAATCTTGGACCTAATAATATTGCTCCTATTAGAGCTGCCCACCCTCCAACGGAATGAACCACAGTAGATCCTGCAAAATCAAGCATTCCTAATTTAGAAAGGAAACCTCCTCCCCATATCCAATGTCCCACTATAGGATATATAAACATGGACATAATAAAGGAGAAAAGAATAAAAGATTTATATTTTATTCTCTCTGCTACTGCTCCAGAAACTATAGTGGCAGCAGTTCCACAAAAAACTAATTGAAAGAAAAATTTTGCAAATAATGGAACTCCTGCCCAAGATATAGCGGAGTATACCCCTTTATACTCTGTTCCCACAGAAGGGGAATTATCAGGTCCCTGTAGAAAAAACAAGCCTTTTAAACCTATAAAGGGTGTTCCATCTCCAAACATCAAACCCCATCCTAAAATAAGATATCCAAGGGATGATATAGCAAAAACTATGAAATTTTTAGAAAGGATATTTACCGTGTTTTTTGAGCGAGCAAATCCCGATTCCACCATAGCAAAGCCTAAATTCATAAAAAATACAAGGATACCTGTAAATAAAACCCAAAGAGTATCAATTATAACTTTATTCTCCATTCTTCCACCTCCTTAATTTAATATTCTGAAAATTTTCTTGAAACACAATAAAAATTATGTTCATCACCTCCTCTTTGGGGAATTTATTAATTCTTAGTTTAATTATCTTTAGGACCCCATCATCCTAAATTTATTTTTAGAAAAATTATCTTTCAAAATTAATTTTTTGTCAATACCTATTTTTTAAAAAGGTAATCGGTAAATTATTACCGTAGAATTAAAATAAAAAATTTTCAGAAAGATTTTTCAAGATTCTTATCAGAATTTAATGAAAATCTCTAAAATTTATCTTCTTCTTACTCTTACATCAAAGATTCTCTTAGGATTTTCAATTAGAAGTATTTTTTCAATACTTTCATCGTATCCCTTTTTATAAAGTTCAGGTAGAAGCTTTAAGGATACATCTGTATAAGCTCTTATCCTCTCCTTACCGCCATCCTTCTCATTTATGGTATACCAACCTGCATCATGGGATATGAGTATTTGGTCTATAAATCCCCTTTTTATTACTTTATCAAGAAGCTCTACATGATATTCAATAGGTCTTCCCCCAATGGAATCATATTCCAAGATAAATCCTCTATTTAGTAGTTCTAAATGGGCATTAAAATCTTCTATGGCATCAGCATGAACTATAACTAAAGCAGAGGGATCAACACCTTCCTTCTCAATTATGTTCGCTACTTCTATAGCACAGACCTTTTCCCCAGTATGACAGGCAATAGTAAGTCCTGTCTCTAAATGAGTTATGGCACAGGCAATAATTATTTTTTTATCAAGTTCTCCTAAAGGTCCATGATTCACAGAGGTTTTTATAAATCCAGGTCTTATTCCTGTATCTTCTATCCCTTTCTTCCATTCCTCTATAAAGATTTTTGCAAAATCTTCAGGAGAATAATCTCTCATATTTAAAGGAATATGCTTATAATTTCCAAAGGCATAAAAACCAGTATTTGTGATAATGTTTATACCTGTAATTTCTGATAAAGCTTTTAACCCTTTTACATCTCTTCCTACAAATTTGGGAGTACATTCAATCAAAGTTTTAAATCCTAAACTTTTAATTTGTTCCAAATAAGGTTTCATAGTATTTACAATATCTTCTCTTAGTTCATGGGTTATAAAAATCTGTTCCTCCGCAGGAGAAAAATCTACAGCAACATGCTCATGAACAAGGGTCTTACCAAGATCTTCAGGTTTTATTTCTCCCAAAACTGTTATAATCATAATTTACACCTCTCAATTAAGATTTTATTATAAGGATATTATATCAATTTTTGGTATAATAAATTCATGGAATCAAAGGGCTGGGATTGGTATCAGATAAAAGAAGAGAAGTGGGATATTCCCTCGGAAGATATATATTATCTTTTATACCGATGGAAAAATTTAGGTAAAAGAAAATTTTTAGATCTCGGATGTGGAAAGGGAAGGCATGCTTTATTTTTCGCAAAAAATTCCTTTGAAGTATATGCTCTGGATATATCCCCTAGTGGCATTGAATTATTAAAAGAAAAAGCAAGATCGGAAAATTTAGAGATTTTTACTACAGTTTCGGATATGCTCTCCCTTCCCTACGAAAATGAATTTTTTGATTGTATTTTATCTTACCATGCAATTTATCATACCCATAAAGAGGGATTAAAGAGAGCCATTTCAGAGGTGTATAGAGTACTTAAGAGAGACGGAGAATTTTATGTAACCTTTAACTCTAAATTCAGTAAAAGTTATGGAAATCCTAATAATATAGTTCTTGAAGATGGAACAATAATTAAAAAAGAGGGAAAAGAAGCAGGAATTCCCCATTATTATATAGATAAAGAGGAAATTTTTATTCTTATGAAGGATTTTGAGATATTAAGCATGAAATATATAGAAGATATAATTCCCAAAAGAAGTAATAAATATTTTTTATTAGCAAGAAAGAGATAATTGTAGGAGGAATTTTATGAAGAATTGGTATATTAATATTTTTTGGTCTTTATTTGTGTTATTAATTTCCTTCTTTATTCATAGATTAATTATGAAAGGAATAAATAATATAGTATCAAAAACAGGAAAGGAGATAAAAGCCCCAAAAACAGTTTCTATGATTATAGGTTTTCTTATTTTTGGCTTTGGTATCGCCATAATTTTATCCATATGGAATGTAAATTTAATTCCTTACTTAACAGGGCTTGGGATCTCGGGAGTGGTTTTAGGTCTTGCCTTTCAAGAGCCCCTTACCAATTTCTTATCGGGAATATTGGTACTTATAACAAGAAAGGTTTTTGAAGGAGAAGTGGTAGAGATAGATGGAATTTCAGGGACCATAGATATGGTGGAAATGAATCATACAAGACTAAAAACTTTTGATGGAAAGCTAGTTTTAATCCCTAATAGAAAGGTTTGGTCCGGGACTGTAACAAAACATTGGCCAGGTCCTTATAGAAGAGTAAATTTTGATATAAATGTGGATTACTCCTCAAATTTAGAGAAAGTTCTGGAGCTTATGAAAAAAGCTTTAGAAGAAGAACCTTTAGTGGTAAAGGATAAGTCTATAAGTAATTTTATTGCCTTTAAAGAATACGGCTCTTCTGGAATTACTTATACTGTTTATTTTTGGGTAAGTAAAGAATCCTATTTTGATGCAATAAATTCTTTAAGTATAAGGATAAAAAGAATTTTTGATGAGAATGGGATAAGAATTCCTTTCCTGCTTATTGATTTTAGATTCCTTCAAAATGTGCAGTAATTTTTTCTTTTTTATCTCTAAAAAATTAAAGAATCTTTATGGGAGGTATGAAATATGAGGAGTAAGTTCTTTATCCTTTTATTGTGTTTCCTTTCCCTCTTCTCATCAATTTCTTGTAAGGAGGAAAAAATGAATAAAGAAATTCCATCTTTAAAAGAAGTTTATAAAGATTACTTTCCCATTGGTTCTGCAGTAAATCCAACTACTATAAATACCCATAAGGATCTTTTAGAAAAGCATTTTAATAGCGTAACCCCTGAGAATCAAATGAAATGGGAGCTTATTCATCCCCTCCCCGATGTTTATAATTTTTCTGAGGCGGACAAGATTGTTGAATTTGCAATTAAAAATAATATGAAGATTAGAGGACATACCCTTGTTTGGCATCAGCAGATTCCATCATGGGTATTTAAAGATGAAAAGGGAAATTTTGTGAGTAAAGAAATTCTTTTAAAAAGACTTGAAGATCATATTAAGAAAGTAGTTGGATATTACAAAGGAAAGGTTTATGCTTGGGATGTAGTAAATGAAGCAATCTCTGACAGCCCCTATGAATTTTTAAGGGATGCTCCCTGGTATAAGATTGGTGGAGAAGAAGTTATAGAAAAAGCATTTATTTGGGCTCATCAAGCAGATCCTAACGCCTTATTATTTTATAATGATTACAATTTGGAAGAGCCAAGAAAAAGAGACAAAGCCTATGAATTGGTAAAAAGACTTAAGGAAAAGGGAATACCTATTCATGGTGTTGGTATTCAGGGACATTGGATATTAAGCTGGCCTACTCCAAGTATGTTAGAGGAGTCCATTAAAAAATTTCATTCCTTAGGAGTACAAGTTCAAATTACAGAGTTTGATATTTCCATATATTATGATAGAAATGAGAATGCCAATTTTACAAACCCTCCTTTAGATCGTATTGAAAGACAAGCAAAGATTTATAAAGAAGCCTTTGATGTTTTAAAAAGATACAAAAATATTATTACAGGAGTAACTTTCTGGGGAGTAGCTGATGATGCTACTTGGCTTGATTATTGGCCTGTCAAAGGAAGAAAGGATCATCCTCTGATTTTTGATGTAAATCATAATCCCAAAAAGGCTTTCTGGGAGATTACTAAATTCTAATTAAAGATTTTATAAAT
>JAOADF010000149.1 GCA_026417425.1 Dictyoglomaceae bacterium | reverse complement strand
TAAAATATCCTTTCCAAAATTAAGGATTGCATTTTCCCTTTCAATCTTTAAAGTAAAGCTTCCATTTCCTTCAACTTCAACTTTAGTATGAGAATTTATAATCTCTCCTACCCTTGTTAAATTTATTTCTTTATCTATTTTTAAAATTCCAATCCTGATAATAGGAATATCCTGAGAAAGGGTACAAGATAATAAAATAAAAATAGTTAAAAAAAATATCAAGAAACATCTCATTTTCTGATATAAAAAATAATGGTAAGAATTAAAGTTAAAATTAAGCTTAAAAGTAAACAAGTAGTTATAGGAAAATAAAATACGAAATTTTTCCTTTCTATTTTAATATCTCCAGGAAGACGACCTAAGGGTAAAATTTTTGAGCCATAGGCTAGGAATACACCTAGTATTATTAAAATAATACCTAAAATTATAAACCCTTTTCCTAAGAAAGACATAACATTACCCCCCTACAATAACTTTTTGAGCTTGATATAGGTTTTTTAAAACTAAACTTTTTGCAGGTATTAATTCTCCATCCATAGTGGCCATTAAATCATCTTGACCTTTAATTATAACCTCTTTTGCTCTAAACATTTTAACACGAGGATTAATAGTATGTTTGCCAAAAAAAATTAAGGGAAAATATAAAATTAATTCAAGAGGAGAAATTTTTTCGACAAGACAAATATCAAAATATCCGTCATTAAGAGAAGAATTAGGAAGTATTTTCATACCTCCTGCATAATTTTTAGTATTTCCTATAGCAATCAAAGTTATTTTTCCTTTCCATTTATTTCCATCAAAACTAATTTCACATTCCTTTTCTTTATATCTTCCTAAGGTAGTAAAAACAGAAAGAATATAACCTAAGGAACCTTTTAAAGGTATTTTATTAGCTGATATGTTTACTTCCGCATCAAAACCCATTCCTGTTATTCCAACAAAATATCTTCCATCTATCATCCCCAAATCCATATCAAAACATTTACCTTTTTTTAAAATCTTTATAGCTTTTTCAATATTTCTTGGGATTTTTAATGATATTGCTATATCATTTCCTCTACCTATAGGGATTATACCTAAAATCCCCTTTCCTTTTAGACCATTTACAATTTCATTTACAGTTCCATCTCCCCCAGCAGCTACTATTACCTCCGCTCCTCTTTCTAATGCGTCTTCCACTTGTTTTATTGTTTTTTCCTTTCCTTCAGTAAACTCAATATTAAAATTAAAATTTTCCTTTTCAAATAGTCTTTTAATATAAGAAAAGAATTTTCTTCCCTTTCCTCTATTTGCAGTAGGATTTACAAATACATGATACTTCATATTTTAACTCCTTTCCTAAATCTTTCTTTTTCACTATAAATACACCCACAATATTTTTGTCTATAAAGATTTAATTCTCTGACAATATTTATCCCCTCTCTATATCCTACTCTAAAATCTTTATAAAAGAATTCTAAATTAAATTCTTCTGCTAATAATTCACCTATATTTTTTATAAGTTCATGTTTTTGATAGGGACTTACTAATAATGTAGTTGAAAATCTCTCAAAACCTAACTCTTTCGCTTTTTGAGCAGTTTTTTTTAATCTAATATAATAACATACAGGACACCTGTTATTCTCTCTAAAAACCACCTCTCTTAAAAATCCTTCTAAATCATAATCATCTTCATAGATAATATCAAGGCTTTGATATTCAGAGAAGATTTTTAATGCTTCCAATCTTAATTTATATTCTTGGTATGGATGAATGTTAGGATTATACCAAAACCCTTTAACTTTATATCCCTCCTCTCTCATGCTTTTTAAGGGATAAGGTATACAATTCGAACAACAGATATGAAGAAGAATTTCGTCTTTCATATTTTATTTTCCAAAATATGCATTAGTCCTAATGAAGTTATAACTCTTCCCCTTGGAGTTCTCTTTATTAATCCTAGTCTTAAGAGATAAGGCTCATATATGACTTCCAAGGTTTCAGGAGATTCATTTAAAAATTCTGATAATGTCTTTATTCCCACAGGACCACCATTAAAAGTATCCCTTAATGCAAGCAATATTTTTCTATCGGTATCATCTAAGCCCTTCTCGTCTATTCCAAGAAATCTTAATATTTCTATGATTTCATGTTCTTTTAGCACTTCTTTATTCTCTACTTGAATATAGTCCCTTACTCTTTTTAATAATCTATTCGCAATTCTTGGAGTTCCTCGAGATCTTTTTGCAATTTCCATCAATAGGGAATAAGAAAGATTTAAACCTAAAATTTCTTGAGATCTCATAAGAATCTGTGTAATTTCCTCATAAGAATAAAAATCAAGATTTCCAATAAAACCAAATCTATCCCTTAAGGGATTACTTAGCAAACCTGGTCTTGTGGTAGCTCCAACAATAGTGATAGGTGGAAGTTTCAATTTTAAGACTCTTGCAAATGGCCCCTTCCCAGTAATTATACTAATAACAGAATCCTCCATTACAGAATATAAAATCTCCTCAATGGATGGAGAAAGCCTATGTATTTCATCTATGAAAAGGATTCCCCTTTCAGGTATAGATGTTAAAATTCCTACTAAATCACCTGCTTTTTGAAGGGCTGGTGCGGAAATAATCTTAATATAGACCTCTTGCTCCCAGGAAAGTATTAAAGCTAAGGTAGTTTTTCCTAGACCTGGAGGTCCACAGAATAATATATGATCTATTGCTTCCTTTCTTTCTTTTGCTGCTTTTAAGATTAAGTTTAGCCTTTCTACTATTTTCCTTTGACCTATAAAATCAGTGAAACTGCGAGGTCTTAGAAGATTTTCCAATGCTGGCTCTCTCTGAGTTAATGTAAAATTAACAATCCTTCCCATATTAAATTTCCTTATTAAGTTTCTCTAAAGCTATCTTTAATAGTTCTTCGGGAGGTTTTTCTTTTTCTTTTAGCAGTTCTCTTGAAATTTTAATAATTTGTTTTTTAGGATATCCTAATCTTTGTAAGGCCTCTATAACTGTATCTATCTTATCTTCTTTCTCTTCGATGGGCAATGTTCTCTTAGCTGAGAAAAATATTTTCTGAGCAAGCTTCTTTCCTATTCCAGGAACAGTAGTTAATATTTCCCAGTTATCTTTCTCTAAAGATAATTTCCATTCTTGTAAAGTTATATTTTCCACAATTTTTAATGCCAATTTTATTCCTACCCCTGACAAAGTAAGAAGTTCTTCAAAGAAATCCCTTTTTTCTTTATCTATAAATCCAAATAGGCTTATCCCTTTTTCTTCTAATATTTCGCTTATATATATTTTTACTTCTTCTCCAATTTTGCTCTTCAAAATCCCAAGAAACTCTTCGGAACCTCTTATTCTAAAACTTATACTTCCCAAGGAAAGAATTAAGAAATTATTTGTAATTTCTACTATTTTCCCTTGAATATAATTTAAAAAATTCAATCTTGATCACCACAAAGCAAGGAATAACATATACTTAAGGCAAGAGCATCTGCTACATCATCAGGTTTAGGAACTTCAGGTAGTTTAAGAAGTTCCATTACCATAACTTGAACTTGTTTCTTTGTTGCTCTTCCATAACCTACAATAATTTGTTTAATCTCCAAGGGAGTAAAAGTATATGTTTTTATATTATGCTGATAAGAGGATAGCAAGATCACTCCTTGAGCTTGTGCAACATTTATGGCTGTTTTAAGATTTTTATAAAAAAATAATTTTTCCATTACTACTACGTTGGGGATATATTTTTCTATAAGATTAGAAAGCTCCTGATGTAAATAATCTAATCTTTTACCAACATCCCAATTCTTAGGAGTGGTAAAACATCCATATTCTAAAACTTTTAGTTTCTCTTTTTTAGATTCAATTAAACCAAAACCTATTACTGCTGTTCCGGGATCAATCCCTAATATTAACATCTACGATAATGCCTGCAATATTTCATCAGGTATATCAAAATTAGCATAAGTCTTTTGAACATCATCATGCTCTTCCAATTCTTCCATAAGTCTCAGTACCTTTTCTGCATCAGTATCTTGTATGGGAACAACATTTTTGGGAATTTTAGTTATTTCTGCACTATTTATTTTATATCCTTTCTCTGTAAGTATATTTTTAATTGATGAAAAATCCTGGGGAGAAGTTACTATTTCTATAGAATCAGGATCAATCTTTACATCTTCAGCACCTATCTCTAAAGCATCACTTAATAACTGATCTTCATCTCTTACACTTTCTTTATCAATAAATATACTCCCCTTTTCCTCAAAAATCCAAGATACACAACCTGCTTCCCCTAAATTGCCCCCATGTTTAGTAAATATTCTTCTTATTTCTGATGCAGTTCTATTCTTATTATCAGTTACTACTTCTACCATGATAGCTACACCGCCTGGACCATAACCTTCATATATTATTTCTTCGTAAGTTACACCAGGAATTTCTCCTGTTCCTCTTTTTATTGCTCTTTCAATATTTTCCTTTGGCATATTAGCTTCTCGAGCTCTTTCTATTGCAGCTCTTAATCGTGGATTTGTCTCAGGATTTCCACCACCTTGTTTTGCAGCTATAATAATTTCTTTGCTCAAGCTTGAAAAAAGTTTACCCTTTTTAGCATCTGCTGCTGCTTTTCTATGTTTTATATTTGCCCACTTAGAATGTCCAGACATTATTTCTCCTCCCTATTGTGAAATTTCTTATAAAATTGAAGTTTCATAAGAATTCTACTATATTTAATAAAGTTTGGCAAGAAGGGAGTAAGCTAAGGGTATATTCTCTATAATATCTCCCGCAATAAGACCTCTTTCTCCATATTTTTCTTTAAAAATTAATGCAGATAAAGAATGTATATAATTCCCTAAAATACAAGCTTTATCTATTTCTAATCCTTGAGCTAAAAGACTAACAATTATTCCTGTTAAAACATCCCCTGATCCTGCGGTTGCCAAAAGTGGAGAAGCAAAGGGATTAATATATATTTCGCTATTAGGGAAGGAGCTTAAGGAATATGGTCCTTTCAATATTAGATTAATATTATATTTATTAGAAAAATCCTGAGAGATTCTAAATCTATTTCTTTGAAGCTCCTCTAAAGAAATATCTAATAGTCGAGACATCTCTCCTACATGAGGAGTAAGAATAATATTTCCTTTATTTAATAGGGAAAGAATAGGTTTAATTGCGGTCAGACCATCAGCATCAATCACTAAAGGTATAGATATTTTTAAAGAAAGGGTTCTAACAAATCTCTGAGTTGTCTCAGAAAGTCCTATTCCAGGACCTATACCAACTGCATTAATTCCAAGTTTCTCTATTTTATCTAAAATAAAGGGAATGTTATCCTCAGAAATATACCCCATCTCATCCTTTAGAGGAATAAATATCAATTCTGGATTTAAAGATCTATGAATATTACTTATAGATTCTGGTAAGGCAAGATAAACCATTCCACAAGCTGTTCTTAAAGAAGCCCTTGCAGATAAAATTGGGGCACCTGTATACTGAATTGATCCTCCAATAATTAAAACTTTCCCTTTATTTCCTTTATGTACTCCCAAAGAAAAGGATGGAATTAAATTTTTTACTTCTTTTTCCTCTACCAAAAATATTTTTGAGGAAAGGAATTTTTCCAAAAAACTATAAGGAAATCCCAAAGAATTTACAATTAGTTCGCCAATATAATCCATAGCATTTAAATTAAAAAATCCAATTTTAGGAAAAAACATAGTAATTGTAGTATTTGCTTTTATAGATTCACCAAGAATATCACCTGTATTCGCATCAATTCCTGTTGGAACATCAATAGAAACTAAATTTTTATTTAAATTATTAATTACTTTAATAATTTCCTTTAGATTTTCATCTAAAGGTTTCTTTAGTCCAATTCCAAAAATTCCATCAATTATTAAATCTACCTCTTTGATTACTTCCCAATTTTCTTTTAAAGATAGGAATTTAATTTTCGAATCCTTCAGAATCTCATATTGAATTTGGCATAAAGAAGATAGCCCATTTTCCCAAGAGTAAGTTAGGACAATAGGTATATTTCCATTGATATATAAATATCTTGCTACTACTAAAGCATCTCCACCATTATTTCCTGGTCCACAAAGGATTGCTATTTTTATATTTTTTAGATCTTTAAATCTATCTTTTAGAAAATAGTAAATAAAGGATCCAGCATTTTCCATAAGAAATAATGGAGGAATGTTAAATTTCTCTACTATATTTTTTTCTAATTCTCTTGTTTCCTCAATAGAAATTACTCTCATTTTTTACCTTCAAATCTAAGAACAACTCTATTAGGTAGACAGACAATAGTTTCTCCTACCTTTTTTATCCATCCTTGTTTTATACATAATTTATCAGGACATGGAGATGAAATCATTCTAACTCCTTTTTCTGAATCACATTCAAAATAACTTTTCCCCAATATACCATCCACATTAAATTCCTTTTTCAATTTCAAAGAGTTTATATTTATTTTTAAAATTTCTTTATTATTAACTTCTACGATTAAGTATAAGGGGGGAGATGCATTTTTCTGGAAAATCCAAAGAATCATACTAATAAGAAAAAGAAAAAAAACAATAAAAGATTCTTTCCTTTTCATAAACTAAAATAAGGGGTAGATTATCATCCACCCCTTATTCTTTTTTATCTCTTAAAGTTTATTATTCCTTTATACACAGAAGCTTCCCCAAGCTCTTCTTCAATCCTTAAAAGCTGATTATATTTTGCAATTCTATCGGTCCTACTTGCTGATCCTGTCTTGATTTGACCACTATTTACTGCAACGGATAAATCCGAGATAAACGTATCCTCTGTTTCTCCTGAACGATGGGAGATAATAGTTCTATATCCTGATTGATGAGCTAATCTTATAGTATCTAATGTCTCTGTTAAAGTTCCAATTTGATTAACTTTAATCAATATTGCATTGCCTATTCCCTTTTCTATTCCTTCTTTTAAAATTTTAGGATTTGTTACAAAAATATCATCTCCTACCAATTGAACCCTTTTTCCTAATCTTTCTGTCAGTTTTTGCCATCCTTCCCAATCTGCTTCTGATAACCCATCCTCTATGGATACAATAGGATATTTATTTACAAAGTATTCTAATAAAGAGATCATCTCGTCAGTAGTTAAAGCTTTCCCTTCAGCCTTTAAAACATATTTTCCATCCTCATAAAATTCACTTGCTGCGAGATCTAATGCCAAAGCTATATCCTTTCCTGGGTCAAATCCTGCTTTTCTTATGGCTTCGACAAGAATAGCCAAGGGTTCTTCATTGGTTTCTATATATGGAGCAAATCCTCCTTCATCTCCCACATTAGTATTAAGATTTTTATTTTTCAATATACTTTTTAATGTATGGAATACTTCTACTGCCCATCTTAAAGATTCTTTAAAAGTTGGACCTAAGGGAACAATCATATATTCTTGGAAATCTAAAGGATTATCCGCATGTTTTCCTCCATTGATTACATTCATCAATGGGACAGGAAGCTCTCTGGCTTGAACACCACCAAGATAGGAATATAAAGAGATACCAAGGGAATTTGCACTTGCTCTTGCTACCGCCAAAGAAACCGCTAAAATAGCATTAGCACCTAATCTCGATTTATTCTCCGTCCCATCCAATTCAATCATTGTTTTATCAATGACATATTGATCTAGGGATTCTAATCCAATTAGTTCAGGGGCAATAATTTCATTAATATTTTTTACCGCCTGATTTACTCCTTTCCCTTTATATCTTTTTTCATCTTTGTCCCTTAATTCTAAAGCCTCCCTGCTTCCTGTAGATGCACCTGATGGAACAATTGCTCTTCCATAAGAACCATCTTCTAAATAAATTTCCGCTTCAACAGTAGGATTTCCTCGGGAATCTAATACTTCTCTTCCAATTACATCTAATATTGCTGGCACAAAACCACCTCCTTATATAACTTCGATGATTATTATAACATTAATTATTAAAAATTTGTTTAAAGTTCTTTTAAAAGTAAGGAGAGTAAGATAAAATAAAAGAAAAAATGTAAGTAATGGAGGTTTCTATGGAATATATTTCTCCAAATTGGAATGAGATTTACAATTTCTGTTTAGAGCTTGCTAAAAAGATAAAAGATGATGACTATATACCAGAGGTTATTGTAGGAATAGCAAGGGGTGGTTGGATTCCTGCAAGAATTCTCTCAGATCTTTTAGGAAATTCTTATACCGCTAATATAAAGATTGATTTTTATAGGGGTGTTGGAGAGACCAGGGAGAGACCCGTTATTACTCAAACTATCTCTACAGGTGTGGAAGGGAAAAGAGTTTTAGTTGCAGATGATGTAGCAGATAGTGGAAAGAGTCTGAAGGTTGCAAAGGAACATCTGGAACATTGTGGAGCAACAATAGTTAAAATAGCAACAATTTATTATAAGCCTTGGTCTATAATTAAACCTGATTATTATATAGAAGAAACCTCCTCATGGATAATTTTTCCTTGGGAAGTTAATGAGACCCTATTAAAAATTTCTAAAGATTTAAAAGATAAAGGAAAATCAAAAGAAGAAATTTATGAGACTCTATTAAAAACAGGAATAGAAAAGGAATTATTAGATAGATTAATAAAAGATTTTTGGAGTATTATTCTATGAAAGCCATATCTGCAGGAGGAGTAGTTTTTTATAAAAATAAAGTGTTAATCCTTCAAAGGAAGAATGGGAATTGGGTTCTTCCAAAGGGACATGTGGAAGACAATGAGAATATCGAAGAAACTGCAATAAGAGAGGTAGAAGAAGAGTCAGGTATTAAAGTAGAAATTATTGATTATATAGGAGAAATTGAATATCATGCTTCTGCAACAGAATTTCATCCCGAGGAAGAGAAAAAGGTTATCTGGTTTTTAATGTCCGCTCTTTCTACAAATATTAAAGTTGAAGAGAAAATATTTGCTCAGGGGAAATTCTTAAAAGTTAAAGATGCAATAAATATATTGACCTTTCCTTTGGAAAAAGAAATTTTAAAAAAAGCCAATGATCTTGTCTTAAAAAGAGGAATTAAATGAATATATTAATGCTTAGTTGGGAATTTCCTCCAAGAGTTATAGGTGGTTTAAGTCGCCATGTATCAGATTTAAGCTTTGCTTTAAAAGAGAAAAATATAAAAATTACAATAATCACATGCTGTTCAGAAGGAGCAAAAGAAAAAGAAAGTATAAAAAATCTTTCTGTATATAGAATTCCCTCTAAAATTATTGAAACACCTGATTTTATTAGTTGGATATATTTCCTAAACCTTTCCATGATTAAAAAAGCCTTTGAATTATCAAAGCAGGAATTCTTTGATATTATTCATGTTCATGATTGGCTTTCCGCCTTTTCTGGATATGTATTAAAACATTCCTTTAAAAAACCTTTAATAGCAACTATCCATGCTACAGAATATGGCAGAAATCAAGGAATATATACAAGAGAACAGAAATTTATTCATGACATTGAATGGTGGTTAACTTATGAAGCATGGAGAGTAATTGTATGTAGTAATTTTATGAAGAATGAGATTATTAATCTTTTTAATTTACCTGAAGATAAGGTAGAAGTTATTCCTAACGGGGTTAATCCTGAAACTTTAAAGACTAATCTTAATTTAAACGAAATTAGAAAAAATTTTGCCCTTCCTCATGAAAAGATTGTTCTTTTTATAGGAAGAATGTATTATCAAAAGGGACCTGAGTATTTATTAAGATCTGCTCCCTTTATCCTTTCTCAATTTCCCAATGCAAAATTTATTTTTGTAGGAACAGGAGATTTATTAAATTCCTTAAGAGAAGAAGCTTATAATTTGGGACTACAAAATAAGGCTGTCTTCACAGGATTTATTGATGATTCTTTGAGAAATGCTCTTTTAAACATTGCAGATGTTTGTGTTTTTCCAAGTATATATGAACCCTTTGGAATAGTTGCTTTAGAAGCTATGGCATTATCAAAACCTGTGATTGCTTCTAATCTTGGTGGATTCAGTGAAATAATAAATTCTGGATATGATGGTCTTCTTTTTACTCCAAAGGATACATATGATCTCTCACAAAAGATATTATCTTTGTTAAAGGATGAGAATTTTGCAAAAATTTTGGGAGAAAGAGCAAGGGAAAAAGTTGAGAAATTTTATACTTGGGAAAAAATTGCAGAAAGAACATTAAAAATCTATGAAGGGGTTTATCAAGAATATCTTTCATCAAATTGGATGTGAGGTGAATTATTTATGAAAGTGGTTATCATGGCAGGAGGAGAAGGAACAAGACTAAGACCTTTGACCTTGACCCGTCCTAAACCAATGATTCCTGTGGTAGGAAAACCTATTATGGAGTACATAGTTGAACTTTTAGGGCGACAAGGCTTTAAAGATATTATTGCAACTCTTTATTATCTTCCTGAAATAATTCAAGAATATTTTGATGATGGTTCCCAGTGGAATGTAAAAATGGATTATTCTATAGAAGAGATGCCTCTTGGAACTGCGGGAAGTGTAAAATATGCTTTAAAGAATAAAGAAAAAGATAGAATTCTTATCATAAGTGGCGATGCTTTGACAGATTTCGATTTGAATAAAGCCTTAGAGTTTCATGAAGAGAAGAAAGCTTTAGCCACAATAGTACTAAAATCTGTGGTAAATCCTTTAGAATACGGAGTGGTCATTACCGATGATGAAGGTAAAATCTTAAAATTTTTGGAAAAACCAGGATGGGGAGAGGTTTTCAGTGATAATGTAAATACAGGAATTTACATATTAGAACCTGAAATTCTCGACTTTATTCCTGAAAACACACCTTTTGATTTTAGTAAAGATCTTTTCCCTCTGCTTTTATCTAAAAATGCTCCTTTATATGGCTATAAAGCAGAAGGTTATTGGTGCGATATAGGAGACTTAAATCAATTTTTACAAGCAAATTTTGATATTCTTTACAAAAGGGTAAATATAGAAATCTTTGGGAGAGAAATATTTCCTGGAATATTTACAAAAGAAGGAGCAGAAATATCTCCATCTTCCTATATTAGACCTCCTGTTTACCTTGGACAGTTCACAAGAATAATTGGAAATTCTCAACTTATTGGACCCCTAGTTTTAGGAGACAATGTTTACATAGATTATGATAGTAAAATTCAAAGAAGTGTAGTTTTTAACAATACCTATATAGGAAAGAGATCTGCAATATTCTCTGCCATAATAGGAAATAGATGTAATCTTAAAGATTCTATAAGAATAGAAGAAGGAGCAATAATTGGAGATAATACAACTCTTGGGAACAAAGTATTTATTAACAATAATGTTAAAATATGGCCAAACAAAATTATTGAGTCAGGAAGTATTGTTAACTCAAGTATAGTTTGGGGAAGCCATTATAAAAGAACTCTTTTTGGACAAAGGGGAATTTCAGGATTAATAAATATTGAAATCACACCCGAATGGGCAACAAAGGTTGGGGCTGCTTTTGGAACTATCCTTCCTAAATTTTCTAATGTAGTAATGAGTAGGGATACCGATCCTTCTAGCAGAATGATTAAAAGAGCTTTACTTACTGGAATTCTTTCAACGGGAGTGAATGTTTTAGATGTTAGAACATTGCCTATTCCAGTAGTTAAATATTCCATTGGGAATCTCTTTGCAAAAGCAGGGGTTCATGTAAGAATTTCCCCTTATGATAAAGAAAAAATTCTAATTGAGTTCTTTGATGACAAAGGAATTGCATTTGATAAAGGGACAGAAAGAAAAATTGAGAATGTTATCTTTAGAGAAGATTTTAGAAGAACCTATTCAAGGGAGGTAGGAGAAATAAAATTTCCTCCTCATGTTATTGAATATTATATTATGGGACTATTAAAAATGATCGATGAAGAAGGTATTAAAAAAGGAAATTTCAAGATAATTGTTGATTATCAAGGGGGAAGTTTATCCCTTGTTCTCCCTTCCATTCTTTCTAAGTTAAAGATTGAGACTATATCTCTGAATTTATATGGTGAAGGTTCTTTAAATATTATTACAAATACCTTAGAAACCTTAGGAAAATTTGTCCAAAGCTTAGGTGCAGATATGGGAGTTATTTTTACCAATGATGGAGAAAATTTCTCCTTATTAACTTCAAAAGGTAATTACATTTCTAAAGATTTACTTATAGGAATATTATCATGGTTAAATTTTAAAAATTCTCCAGGAAGTCAAATCGTTGTACCTGTGACTGTTTCTCATGTTGTAGAAAAAATAGCAGATTCAGAAGGAGGAAAAGTATATAGATGTAAAACCTCCCCTTCAGAGTTTATGAAAACCACTCTAAGAATTGGGGCAAATTTCTCTGCCAGTGAAGATGGAACTATATATCCAGAGTTTCAACCATCCTTTGATGGTATCTTTGCTTTTATAAAAACCTTAGAACTTATTTCTAAAACGAAGTTGAACTTAGATGAACTTTTTTTAAGTTTACCTAATTTATATAAGGTAAAGGGAATAGTAGAATGTTCCATGGAGAATAAAGGTAAAATTATGAGAAAAATTATAGAAGAGAATATTGACAAATCAATTGATTATACCGATGGGATAAAAATATTTTTTGGAGAATCCTGGGTCTTGATTCTACCTCATTCTGAAGAGCCTGCCTTTGAGATATATGCGGAAGCCTCTTCATTAATAGAAGCCCAAGAACTTTTAAAAAATTTTTCAGACAGAATAAAAGTATTAAATGAGGCTATTTAAAATAATTTTAACTTGACATGATTATTTTATTCTCTATCATTAATTAGAGAAAAAATTACTTAAAGAATGGAGGTTAAAAGATGCAAAATCTCTTGTGGATTGTACCCATCTCAGGAACTATTGGCCTAATCTTTGCGTATTTTATAGCAAGAGGAATCCTCAAAGAAGATGAAGGACCTAAAGAAATCAGAAAAATTATGAGAGCAATTCAACAAGGAGCAGATGCTTTTTTAAATCGAGAAATTAAGACTGTAGCTATATTTGTATTAGCCTTTGCAATTTTTATGGCAATAGTTCTTCAACCTCTTCTTGGATTAGCTTTTCTTATTGGTGCTACTTTCTCTATGACCTCTGGATATGTGGGCATGAAAATTGCTACCCGAGCCAATGGAAGAACCACATATGCTGCAGCAAAATATGGTGCAGGAAAGGCATTAGATCTTGCTTTTTCTGGTGGGGCTGTAATGGGAATGATTGAGGCAAGTCTTGGAATTTTTGGTAGTAGTTTGATTTATTTACTTTTAAGTGGATTTATGCCTGATCCCCGCCTTAAATTAGAGATTATCAGTGGGTATGCTTTAGGAGCAAGTTTTATTGCGCTTTTTGCTCGTGTTGGAGGAGGAATATATACAAAAGCAGCAGATGTTGGGGCGGATCTTGTAGGAAAAGTTGAGACAGGAATTCCAGAGGATGATCCCAGAAATCCAGCAGTAATAGCGGACAATGTAGGAGATAATGTAGGAGATATTGCTGGAATGGGTGCAGATCTTTATGAATCTTATGTGGGAGCAATTCATGCAGCTGCAGTATTAGGATTTGCTTATGCTGAATTAAAGGGGTTAATTTATCCCTTTTTGGTAGCAACAATTGGATTATTTTCCTCAATGATAGGTATAACCTATGTAAAAGTCCTTGCTACTAAAAAAACTTCTGATCCTTCAAAGGCTTTAATGAATGGAACATTACTGACTGCAATTTTGACAGCAATCGGGACATTCTTTCTCTCTCTTTATTATCTTAACAATCTTGGAACTTTCTGGGCATCTGTTATAGGACTTATTGCAGGAATTCTAATCGGATTTACCAGTGAATACTATACCTCAAAGAAACCTATTGAAGATATTGCCTATGCTAGTACCACAGGATCCGCAACAAATATTATTTCTGGGATTGCTGTGGGAATGGAAAGTACTTTTATTACGATATTGGTCTTAGCAATTGGAATAGTACTAAGTTATATGGCAGCAGGACTTTGGGGAATTGCATTAGCTGGGGTTGGAATGTTAGCAACTCTTGGGATTAGTTTATCTGTTGATGCTTATGGTCCTGTTGCGGATAATGCCAGTGGAATAGCAGAAATGGCTCATCAAGGAGAGAAAGTGAGAGAAATTACAAGTTCTCTTGATGCTTATGGAAACACTACAGCAGCAATGGGAAAAGGATTTGCCATAGGTTCAGCAGCCCTTACCGCTCTTGCTCTCTTTGCAGCCTTTACAGAATGGGCAAAAATTCCTGGGATAAATGTGGTAAAATCAGAGGTTATTGCAGGAGCTTTCATAGGAGCAATGCTTCCTTTCTTATTTGCTTCTTTAGCTCTTAGAGCGGTAGGAAATGCAGCTACAAAAATGGTGGAAGAAGTGAGAAGACAATTTAGAGAGATTAAAGGATTATTAGAAGGAAAAGCAGATCCAGATTATGCAAGGTGTGTAGATATTAGCACCTTAGGAGCATTAAGAGCTATGGTTCTTCCAAGTATTATTATGATTGGTTCGCCCTTCATAATAGCCTTCATTTTAGGAAAAGAAGCCTTAGGAGGAATGCTTGTAGGAGCAACCCTTTCTGGAGTTCTTTTAGCAGTATTTATGGCAAATGCTGGAGGAGCCTGGGATAATGCAAAAAAATTAATTGAGCATGGGAAGTATGGAGGAAAAGGGTCTGATGCTCATAAATCTGCAGTTGTAGGAGATACGGTAGGAGATCCCTTTAAAGATACCGCAGGACCATCAATAAATATTTTAATCAAGCTTATGGCTGTGATCTCCTTAGTTTTCTTACCAATTTTCTTAAAATAAAAAAAGTGGGGAGGTATTACCTCCCCACCTTAAATTTACTATTCTAAACCTTATCAAATCCTACAATAATTTCATCTTCATATATGTTTATCTTTTTCTTATATACCCCTTCTGGGATTTCTCCTTCCCTCATAGATATAGCTAAAATCTCATCTGCTAATTCCTTCTCATTTTTCTTTATTATTTCCTTAATCTTATCAGAACCTTGGTAATAAAAGGTTATTCTATCGGTATAATCTAATTTTGCTTCCTTTCGAAGCATTTGGATCTTATGTTCCAGTTCTCTTAGAACCCCTTTCTCTATAAGTTCCTCGGTCAAATTAGTATCTAAAGCTAATTCAAACTCTTCTGACTCGGTGAAGATTATACCTTCTTTCTTTTCCTCAGGAATTTCTCCAAATAAAATTTCTTCAATATTAAGTTCCTTGGATATATAATTTTTATATCTCACTAAAGTTTTTACATCCTTTATAGGAGAATTAACCCATAAAGTAGAAAGGGGTTGTCTTATTTTTATACCTGCTTGATTTCTTAACATTCTTCCTAAAGCGACTACTTCTCTTATATTTTTTATTTCTTCTTCTAATTTCTCGTTTATAAATCTTTCTTCATATTGAGGATAAGAACAAAGATGAACACTAATAGGAGATGAATCTTCTAAAGGTCTTACTATTTCTTGATAAATTTTTTCTGCAGTGAAGGGAATAAAAGGAGCTAAAAGCCTTGTAAGTTCTCTTATAGCAGTATAGAGAACCGTATATGCAGACCATTTATCTTTATCTTTTTCTGATTTCCAGAAACGACTTCTATTTAATCTTACATACCAATTACTTAGATCCTCTATAACAAAATTCTGAATTTCCCTTGCAGATACGGTTACATTATAATTATCAAGCTCTTTTCTTACTTTTCTAATTAAAGAATTTAGTCTTGAAATTATCCACTTATCTAAGGAATCCTCTAATTCTTCTAAAGAAACATATTCTTTTAAATTAAAACCATCGATCTCTCCATAAATAGAAAAGAAAGAAACAATATTCCATAAAGTTAGAAGAAACTTTTTTAAAGATTCATTTACCCCTTCAGAAGAAAATCTCAATGGAATCCATGGTGGACTTATAGAAAATATATACCATCGAAGAGCATCCGCTCCGTATTTATTAAGAATAATCCAAGGGTCCACCACATTACCTTTATGTTTACTCATTTTTTCTCCCTTTTCATCCAAAACCAATTCAGTAACTAATACATTTTTATATGCTGTTTCATCCGATACTAAAGTAGATATAGCTAATAAACTATAGAACCATCCTCGAGTTTGATCTACAGCTTCACATATAAAATCTGCAGGAAAGGAATTGTTAAATTCTTCTTCATTCTCAAAGGGATAATGCCATTGTGCATAAGGCATAGCTCCTGAATCAAACCAACAATCTATAACCTCAGGAACTCTATGCATAGTTCCATTACATTTAGGACATTTAATAGTAATATTATCAATATATGGCTTATGAGGATCAAAGTTTTCCTCTTCTATTCCTAATTCCTTAAAGCTTCCCACACAATATTCATATCCACAATCATCGCAAATCCAAATAGGTAAAGGTGTTCCCCAATATCTCTCTCTGCTTAATGCCCAATCCACATTATTAGCAAGCCAATTTCCAAATCTTCCATGTTTAATATATTCAGGATACCAATTGATCTTCTCATTATTTCTAATAAGATTTTCTTTCATCTCAGTAGTTTTTATATACCAAGATGCCCGAGCATAATATAAAAGGGGTGAATCACATCTCCAACAGAAAGGATAGGTATGTTTATAAACATCAATCTTGAATATTAAATTTCTATTTTTAAGATCTTCTATAATCAATGGATCTGCTTTTTTTACAAAAAGACCTGCCCATGGTTTTACTTGTGGTATAAATTTTCCAGTTTGATCTACTGCCTGAATCAATGGTAAATCATATAATTTTCCCACTTGGAAATCTTCTTGTCCAAAAGCAGGAGCTATATGAACAATACCTGTACCTTCTTCTAAGCTTACAAAATCACCTAAGACTACATAGTGAGATGGTTTATCAGAAGATATAAATTCAAATAATGGCTTATATTTTTTTCTCTCTAAATCATTTCCAATGTATTTATCTATAATTTCATATTTATCTTCATCGAAGATGTCTTTTACTTTTGCTTCTGCAAGAATATAATAGTTTCCTTCATATAGAATTTTAACATATATTTCCTTTGGGTTTACTGCTAAAGCGGTATTAGAAATTAAAGTCCAGGGAGTAGTAGTCCAAGCTAAGAAATAAGTATTTTCTTCATCCAAAAGAGGAAATTTTACAAATACTGAAGGATCTTCTACCTCTTCGTATCCCTGAGCTACTTCATGATCTGAAAGAGCGGTTTCACATCTTGGACACCAAGGGACAATTTTGTATCCTCTATATAAGAGACCTTTCTCCCATATTTTCTTTATAATCCACCAAACAGATTCTATATATTCATTACTTAAAGTTATATAAGGATTGTCCATATCAATCCAAAAACCAATTCTTTCAGTAAAATTTCTCCATTCCCTTTCATATCTAAAAACACTTTCCTTACAAAATTTATTAAATTTTTCTATACCAAAGTTCTCTATTTCCTGTTTACTGTTTATTCCTAATTCTTTTTCAACTTCTAATTCCACAGGAAGACCATGAGTATCCCATCCTGCTTTTCTTGGTACATAATAACCACACATGGTTTTATATCTGGGAAAAAAATCTTTATAAATTCTTGGTAAGACATGTCCTGCATGAGGTTTTCCATTAGCAGTAGGGGGTCCCTCATAAAAACTGAACCGAGGATTTCCTTTTCTCTCCTCTACTGATTTCTTAAAAATTTCTTCCTTTTTCCAAAATTGTAGTATCTCTTCCTCCATTTGAGGAAAATTAATAAGCGACGGTAGTTTTTTTAACAAATTATCCCTCCTCTCAAAATATTTAAAACTCTATATAGCTTGATTAGTATATTATACCTATACAAGGTGTCAAGATAAAGGTTATAATTAAAAAAATAAAGATGAGGAAGTTATATTTAATTATTTTAGTTTATATATTTTTAATAGTCCTCTCCTCAAATAGTTTTGGAGAGGTTGAAATAAAAAGTATTTTAGGAATTTCTGGCGAATGGAAAATAAACCGATGGTGTCCTTTATTTATCTACTTTAAAAATCTTGGAGGAAAAACAAAGTTAGATTTAGAGGTAATATTCACCCAAGGATTGAGATTTGCAGGTAATTCAAAAACAATTTATAAACAAACCATTGAAATTGCATCTCTCTCAACAAGAACTATAGAATTTCTTCTTCCCCCTATCGATTTCAGATATCCTATAGAAATAAAAGCAGTAAAAGAGAGCAATTTAATATATAATGAAAAGATAGAATATAATATTGAAAGGGTTATCTTACCTCTAGTTTTTATTCTGGGAGAACAAAAAAATCTTCCTATTTCCTTTAATCCTAAAACTCGAATTATAAACATAATAAATGAAAAACAGCTTCCCACAAATTATAAAGCTTACGATTCTGCAGATTACATTTTCATTGAATATAATTTTTGGCAAACCTTAAGTCCTAGTAAGAAGAATGCTCTAAGATTATTTAGAACTTTTGAAAATAGAGCTTTTTTCTTTGAGGAAATCAAAAGTCTTTCTAAAAATATTAATTTGCAATCATCAAAGGTTCAATTCTTTCCACCTTCTTTCTTAGAATCTCCTGATCTTTCCGTAATAGATATGCAAAGTTTTTCTTATCCTAATAGACTAAAAGTTCTGCTTTTTCTTAGTTTTTATTTAGTTTTTTTGTATTTATTAAGAAGGTTAATAAAACAATTTAAGTATTTAATTTTATCTTTATTCTTACTTCTTTTCTTTTTTATATCCCTTTCCTTTTTAATAGGGCTTAAATTTAAGCAAGATTCTTTAATATTAGGAGAAAAAGGGATAATTTTTTTAACACCAAAAAAGGAAATTGCAGAATTATATTCCCATATTGTTTTTTTCTCTCCCTATAAAAGAGAGTTAATATTTTTAATTCCACCTAACATATTACAACTATACCAACCTTTCTATCAACCTCAAAGAAATATTGGTCCTCTAAGAATTGAGGAACAAAAGGCATTGTTATCCATAGAGAAAAATAAAATAAGTTATTTAGAAGGACTATCTTTAATTATTTTCCCATTAAAGATATCTTATAAAAAAAAGGATTTTCTTGAAATACAATTAAAAAATAACTCAGAGTATGATATCAAAAATCTTATTTTCACTTTTGAAAATAAAGATTTTTATCTTGGTGATCTAAAAAAGGAAGAAACAAAAACATGGTATGTTAATCTTAAAAATTTAGAGAAGGAAAGTTTATTCCCCTCTATAATATCCAAATGGAAGATCAAAAATGATATAATAAAAAGGGAAAAAATGTTTCTTTGGGGAAAAATTGAAGATTCCTTAATAAAATTAAATATTGAGAAGGTTGAATACAACTTAAAAGCTGAGAACATAATTATTCTCCCTCTTCTAGAAGAGGGATAGTTAATGAGTATATGGTGGATAAAAGAATTAGAATTAAGATTGAAAAGTAAAAGATATATTAAGATAGAAATATCTATATTTCTACTTTTAATATTAATCCTTGTACTTTTTTGGCCTGATTCTATATTGAATTTAAAAACTTTTAATATAGCTAATCTTTCTCTTGTTAGTTTTTCTATTCAAGCTTTAATCATTTTTTATTTATCATCTCTAATTGCTTCTGGGAATCTGTTAGCAGAAAGGGAATTTAAGATTTTTGATTTGGTAAAATATGCTCCTGAAAAAATTTGGAACATAGTTTTAGGCAAATTTTTAAGTGTATTTTCCTATATATTTATTTTAATAATTTTATTACTTCCTATAAATATTTTAGCAAATTATGCTTCTTCTCCTTTTGAAATTAGGATTCACTATTTCCTATTTCTAATCCTTTTAGATTCTTTTATATTTATAAGTCTTGGTATTTTATGGTCTACTATATATAATCCAACATTAAATTGGACCGCTCATTGGTTAAGTTATTTGATATTCCTTTTTCTTCCCTTTTTAATTCCCTTTTTAAATCCTTATCTTCCTTTAAATAATATCCTTTGGGCAGGAATGGCACAACATCTTCTTTCCTTAGATATTACTTTTGGCATTTCCCATTTTTTGATAGTAATTTCTAGTTATTTAATTATCTCTTTCCTTTTATTATTTATTTCTCAATTTAAATTAAAATCTTGGAGGAAAAATAATGAGAATTTTTCAAGAAATAAATGAATTATGGAAAAAAGTGAAATTCTTTTACTTATTTGAAGGAGCTTTAATATCTACAATTCTTTCTATCAATACAATTCTATTTTTAAATTACCTTTATCTTAATTATCCCTATATTCCAGTCTTAGTTCTTTTAATCTCTTATTTTTTATATAAATATCTAAAGAAAAAACCTAATTTTGAGAAGATTATATTTAACACAGATAAATATTTTAATTTGGAAGAAAGACTTATTACCTTTTGGGAATATAAAGAGTATAATGAACCTTATGGATTAATGGATAAACTAATCTATGATCTTGAGAATAGACTTTCTGATAAATCTCTAAGAGCTTCTTATAAATGGAAACCCTCTAAATTTTTGTTAATTATTACTTTTTTGATGTTTATGTTAATAATTTTAAATATCTTGAATTCCAATCCTCCTTTGCAAAAAAAGCCAATAATTACAGAAAAAGAAAATATTGAACAAGAATTATCCTTAAAATTAAAAGAAAATCTTTCTTCTAAAATACAAATATCTAAAAATATACAAGGTGAAAAAATCACTGAAGAAAAAAGAGAAAAGGAAAAATCTAAAGCAGAAAAAGAAAAGGATAAGGTATTAGAGAAACTTCTATCGGAATGGGATTTTGAAGAGGAAAAACTCATGGAAGAATTTTTAGAGAAAAAAACTACCTCTTCTGAAGAGAAAAATACCTCTTCAAAAACTCAAGAGGAAAAATATTTACAACAAGAAGGGATGTCTCAAAATTATTTGGATCAGAAAGGTTCTTTATTAAAAGAAAATCTTGATAAAGAATTTAAATCTGATAAAAGTATATCCCAAGGAAATTTAGGTATGGAAAGTAATGAATCTAAAGAAGGATTAACAAAGGATGAAGGAATAAAGGATTTAGATATTGATTCTTCCTATAACAAGCCTGAAAAAAATTTAGAAGCAAAGGGCTCTCTCCCAGGAATAGAAGAAAGAAAGGAAAAACTTGGATCAAAACCTACTCCTAGACGAAATGCAGAAGGAGAAAAAGTTTATGTTCCTTCTCAAGGAATGGATGAATCAAAAAAGAAGATATATCTTTTTGAGGCTCCCTCATTAAAGGAAGAAAAAGATAAGGTTATTACCCCTATGAATACTTCTCTTATGAGTAGAAATGAGTATCCTACTTATCCAAGACTTATTCCTCAAGATTTACAAGAGATTATTAAATCATATTTTTCAGAATAAAGGAGGGAAAAAATTTGAAATTAACTTTAGAGGATTTTGCAACAATCACTCATAATATTCAGGAAGAAATAAATAAAATTATTGTTGGATACCAGGAAATAATAACTTATGTACTAATAGCTTTACTTTGTGGTGGACATGTTCTTTTAGAAGGAGTTCCTGGATTAGGAAAAACATTAATGGTAAAGACTTTAAGTGAAGTTTTAGATTTAAAGTTTTCAAGAATACAGTTTACTCCAGATCTTATGCCTGCAGATATCACAGGAACTAATATTATAATTACCGATGAAAAGGAACAGAAACAATTTAAATTTCAAGAAGGTCCTATATTTACAAATATTTTATTAGCAGATGAGATAAATAGAGCGACTCCAAAAACTCAATCCGCATTATTAGAAGCTATGCAAGAAGGAAATGTCACAAGTGGAGGAAAAGTATATTCCCTACCCAAACCCTTTTTTGTATTAGCAACCCAAAATCCTATTGAAATGGAAGGAACCTACCCGTTACCTGAAGCTCAAATGGATAGATTTTTCTTTAAGTTAGAACTTAATTATCCTAAGAGAGATGAGCTTTTAGAAATTATAGATAGAACAACAAACATTGAGATGCCAAAGGTAAAGAAGGTTGCTAATGATACTGTAATTGAAGAACTAAAGAAAATGGTTAGAATGGTTCCTATCTCCCATATAATTAAAGACTATGCCATAAGAATCGTTCTTGCAACTCAACCAGAAAGTGGTATAGCTCCTCAAATTGTTAAAAAATATGTGAAATATGGGTCCAGTCCTCGAGGTGCTCAAGCAATTATCTTAGGTGCTAAGGCATTATCACTTTGGGAAGGAAGGAGTAATGTAAGTTTTAAAGATATTAGAAGAGTTGTATTCCCTGCTTTGAGACATAGAATTATACTAAGTTTTGAGGGTGAAGCGGAAGGAATTACAGTGGAAAAAATTTTAAATGAGATCTTAGAGGTGATTCCTGAAATAGAAAAATGAGAGAAGAGTTAGATTTATCTATTATAGAAAAATTAGAAAAATTAAGATTCTTTGCTAAAAAAATTAAAATTACAGGGACTATTGGGGAAAGAAAAAGTCCTAAGGTAGGAAGAGGTAGTGAGTTTGCAGATTATAGAAATTATCAGATGGGAGATGAATTAAGATATATAGATTGGAATATCTATGCAAGATTAGAAAAATTTCTAATAAAGCTTTTTGAAGAGGAAGAAGATTTAGATGTACATATTCTTTTAGATTCTTCTTCATCTATGAGGTTTGGAATACCCTCAAAGTTGTTTTATGGAAAGGAACTCTCTTTGGCTTTCGCATATTTAGGACTTTCCTCATGGGAAAAAGTAAGATTTGCTTCTTTTCAAGAAACTATAAATAATCTTGTATCTTTGGAGAGAAAGAAAGAGAATATTTTTAATTTATACCATATATTGAAAATAATAAAACCTATTGGAATTACAGACTTAAATAATGCCCTAAAACAATATTTGAATTGGCAAAAAAGAAGGGGGATATTAATCATCATCTCTGATTTCTTTTCTCCCAATGGATACAAAGAAGGGCTTTCCTTGGCAAAATATAAAAAATTTTCCGTTTATGCCATTCAACTTTTAGGAGAAGAGGAAATAAATCCATCTTTTAAAGGGGATCTATGGTTAGTAGATAGTGAAACCAATGAGAAGAGAGAGATTTTTATAGACGAGAATCTAATAGATATTTATAAAAAAGAATTAGATAAATTTCTTAAAGAATTAGAGGAGTTTACGTTAAATTATGGAATTGAGTATTTAAGAACAGTAACTTCTATTCCTGTAGAGGAGCTTCTTTTAAAGTATTTAAGAAGCAGTGGGTGGATTACATGAGAATAAATTTTATAAGTCCTCAATTTTTATGGCTTTTATCATTAATTTCTGTAATTATTATTCTTCATCTTATAAGACCAAAAAGAATTTTAGTTCATATTCCAACCCTCTTACTTTGGGAAAAAATATTTAAAGAGAATCCTACAGGAAAATGGTTTAAAAAACTCCCAAAGAATATTCTCCTTTATCTTCAAATATTAGCTCTAACCCTTTTAGTTCTTTCTTTAGCTCAACCTCATGTAATATTCAAGGGGAATATAAATTTACCCGTTATTCTGATAATAGATTGTTCTGCAAGTTTAGCATCAAAGGATATTCCTCCTTCTAGATTTGAAAATATTAAAACTGAAGCATTAAAAGTTTTAAATAAAATTCCTTTTTGGAGATCAGTTGCATTGATAACTGTAGGAAAAAAGGCAGAAATTGTCTCCTCTTTCACTTTAAGACATGACCTAATTGAAAATAAAATAAAATCCTTAAGGGTTTTGTATACAAAAAACAATATGGAATCTGCTATTGAATTTTCTGAATCTTTACTTCCAAATACTCCTAAGGAAATTCATATTTTTTCTGACGGAAATGCATATTTTTCCTATCCTTCTAATTCCATAAATGATTACCACATACATATCCTAGGAAAATATGGAGATAATGTAGGCATAACAAGGGCAGAAATTATTCCTAAAAATAGTGAAATTGCAGAACTTTTTATTGAAATTTCCAATTTTTCTGAAAATTTAAAGGAATTTCCTTTAGAGATATGGAGTGATAATAAAATATTGAGTAAGAGTAGTTTATTAATAAAACCTCAAGAAATTAAGAATTTGATTTTTGAAGTACCATATATTAGCCAAAAAATTGTGATTAAATTAAGAGTTAAAGATCAATTAGAAGAAGATAATACCGCTTATTTATTTTTACCCATTTTAAAACCCAAAATTTTATTGGTATCATCAGGGAATCCCTTTTTAGAAAAAGCATTAAAAGCGATTCCTAATTCTTATACAGAAATAAAAAGATATATTACCCAGGAAGATTTTTTAAACTATGATTTTATAGTTTTTGACAGATTAATTCCAGAATATGTCCCTTCTGGAAATTACCTTTTTATTGGCTATCCTCCTAAAAACTTTAATTTTGAAATTATCGGTAAAATAACAAAAACAAAAATAGTAAGCTGGGAAGAAGATCCTATAATGAATCTTGTTTATCCCTTAAATATAAATATTGCTTCTTCATTAATTTTAAAATCCTTAGATTTTAAGCCCTTTTTATATTGTGAGAAAGGACCCGTTGGATTCATCTATGAGAAAAAAGATACTTTCTCAGTAATTTTGTCTTTTTCAATATTAGATACTAACTGGTACTTATATGATTCCTTTCCCATATTTATCTATAATACAATAAAATATGCTCTTTCATTTAATCCTAAGATATCGCCGGGAGAAGCTATTATAATTAGAGAGGGAAATCCTATATATACTATTCAAACACCAAGAATCAAAAAGGAATATGAAAATAGAACAGGTATAATTGAATTTAATGAAACCTATGATTTAGGATTTTATATAATTAAAAGTAGAGATAAAGAAAGAATATTTGCTGTAAATATATTCTCTAAGGATGAATCTAATATAAAACCAAGATTTGTATTGAAGAATAATATAAAGGATAATATAAAAGAAATGGGATTTATAAATCTCTCTTTAGCTCCATATCTTTTATTCTTATCTTTCATTCTTTTTATCATTGAGATAATAATATTTTTGGGAGGATTAAATTTGAGGTGATAGGATTTAGTAGACCTTATTTTTTAGTTTTAATTTTATTTTTAATCTTCTTTCTTAAAAGATTCTCTTTTAAGAAAACCCTTTTAAGAAATCTTCAATTGATACTCCTTATTTTATCTCTCTCAGGTCTCCAATTTTTCACTCCCTATTCTCAGATAAATACCATATTTTTATTAGATCAGTCTTTAAGTATTTCTTCGAAGGAAAAGGAAGAGGCAATTCAATTTATTAATTCTTCTTTAAAATTCAAAAAACCTCAAGATAGAGTTGGAATAATTTCTTTTGCTGGAGATATAAACATTGAAGAGGATTTAAAAGAAAAAGTTAATACTGACAAAATCTCTGGTATAGAAATACCACATTTTACAAATATAGAATCTGCAATCTCTTCTGCCCTTTCTCTTAAAGAAAAGACAGAGCCCTTAAGAGTTGTATTAATAAGTGATCTTCAAGAAAACGTAGGAAACACTGAGAAAATATTGGATAAATTAAAAGAAGAAAAAGTGCAAATAGATATATATCCTCTAAAGGTAAAAGGGTTTGATGAGATTGCATTAATGAAAATACAAGCTCCTAACATAGTACATCAAGGACAATATTTTTCATTAGAAGTTTATATTAAAAGTTATGGAATTAAAGAAGGAACTTTAGAGGTAAATTGGGAAGATAAAGTCTATAAATATTTACTTGGAAATTTACATGAAGATAATTTCTATTCTTTTAGTTTAAAAGCAAATAAACCAGGTCTTAATAGTATAAATATCAAAATATCTGCTCCCAAAGATACATACATTGAAAATAACAAAGGAACAAATTTTATATATGTTCAAGGCAAACCTAAAATCCTTTATCTTATTGGAGAAGATTTTCAACCAATATTTGGCTATTCTCTTAAGGCACAGGGATGGGATATAAATTACGAAAATTATCCTTATTCATCCTTAGAAAACAAGCTCTCAGAATATCAAGTTTTAATCTTAGATAATATTCCTATAAGAAATCTTTCCTGGTCAAAAATAAATTCTATAAAGAATTTTGTTTTAGAAAGAGGAGGAACCCTTTTAATTCTTGGAGGAGATAAAAGTCTTTCCGCTGGGGATTATCAACAAACTCCTATTGAGGATATTTTACCTTTAACTTTAAGACCTGAACAGCTTCTTAAAAGATCAAATGTCTCTTTAGTTTTAGTTATTGATGCATCAGGAAGCATGGGGGCATTAAGTGGTGGAGAACCTAAAATAGAATTGGCAAAGGAATCTGCACACTTAGTTGTAGATTTTTTAAATGATGAGGATTATTTTGGACTTATTGCCTTTGATCATGCTTACCAATGGATTGTCCCCCTTCAGCCTCTAAAGGATAAAGAAAAAGTATCGGAATTAATATCAAGAATTGAAGCAGGAGGGGGAACTTCTCTTTATCCACCATTAAAAGCGGCAGGAGAAGAGTTAGTGAAATTACCCTTTAAGAACAAGCACATAATTGCTATTACTGATGGACAGACCGAAGGTGGAGATTTTTATGGAATTACTAAATGGCTTTCTAAAAATAGAATTACCATATCTACAATTGGAATAGGAGAGGATGCCAACTACTCTCTTCTTAAGGATATAGCCCAATGGGGAAATGGAAGATATTATCATACATGGGATTTAAGAACTCTTCCTCAGCTTCTTCTTTCTGAGACTAAAGCCCTTCTACGACCAAATATAATAGAGAAACAATTTGTACCAAAAGTAGAAAGAGAAGAATTCTTAGAAATAAAAGAATTTCCATCACTATCTGGTTATGTTCTTACCTCTTCAAAATATCCTTATCCTGTTTTACTAAGTTCTCCCATGGGAGATCCAATTTTAGCTTTTGGACAATTTGGACTAGGACAGGTTTATGTCTTCACTTCTGCATTAAAATCCTATTGGGGAGAAAACTGGTTAAAATGGAGTGACTTAGGTAAATTTTGGAGTGAGTTGTTGAGAAGATCAATTCCCCATTTTATACCTTATATTCAAGTAAATATTACTCAGAAAGAGAGCGAAGGAATTATAAACTTAAGATCTGCGGACTCCTATGGAAACTATAAAAATTTCTTAAACATAAAATATTTAATAACAGATCCTATGGGGAGAGAATACAAGGGAGAATTGGAACAAAAAGGTCCAGGATTCTACCAGGGTAAATTTCCCATAAGAATCTTAGGAAAATATCAAATAACTTTGTGGGAAGAGGAGAAAAATATTGCTAAACTTTCTTGGTTTTCTCAAAATACTCCTGAATTTCTTCCTCAAACCTTTAATGAAAAATTGGCATATCTTTTAACTTCCTCCACTAATGGTAAAATTTTAAAAGAGCCTAAGGAAGTTTTTAGAGCTTGGGGATTTCTTTCTACAAAAACGAAAGATTTAGATGTTCCCATATTATTGATTATAATAATATTGTTCCTTATAGAAATTATTCTAAGAAGATGGAAAAATATTAGAGAATTAATAAGTAATTATTTATCTTTTTTAAAGACCTCAAAGGAAACTCAAGATTGGTATGAAAGCATAGAGGAAAAAATAATAAATGA
>JAOADF010000144.1 GCA_026417425.1 Dictyoglomaceae bacterium | reverse complement strand
TAAGAGATTCTTGGAAAGATTAAAAAGGGAATTAAATCCTGAACAGGAAAAAGTGGTTTTAGAGGGAGATGGTCCCTGTTTAGTTTTAGCAGGTCCTGGTTCTGGAAAAACAAGAACCATTGTTTATAGAGTTGCATATCTTCTGGCATGTGGAGAGGATCCCTCTTGTATTATGCTTCTCACCTTTACCAACCATGCAGCAAGGGAGATGATAAATAGAGTTGTCGCTCTTGTTCCAAGAAACTCAAGGGTAGTTGGGGGTACCTTTCATCATGTGGGAAATAGATTCTTAAGAAAATATATAAAGGAATTGGAAATAGATGAAAATTATAACATTTTAGATAGGGATGATGGAAGAGAGCTTATAAAAGATTGTATAGAGGAAATGGAAAAAGATTTTAACAGCGAAATTTTACAGGAGATTTTTAGTTATAAAGTGAATACCGGTAAAGATTGGGAAGAAGTTTTTCAAGAAAAAGCTCCCTATCTTATGGAGAATTTAGAAACGGTAAAAGAAATTTACAAAATGTATGAGGCTAATAAAAGAAAATTAAATGTTATGGATTATGATGATCTTCTATGGTTTTGGTATAGATTATTATTAGAAAAGGAGAGAATAAGAGAGATTTTAGATGAACATTTCCCATGGATTCTTGTAGATGAATATCAGGACACCAATTGGCTCCAAGGAGAGATAATAAGGCTTCTTAGAAAGAATAATAAAAATATCTTAGTAGTAGGAGATGATGCCCAAAGTATTTATTCCTTTAGAGGGGCAACCCTTGAAAATATGTTAAAATTCCCCATGATTTTTGAAAATACAAAAATTTTTCATCTAATAAGTAATTACAGAAGTACTCCTGAAATTACAAGTCTTGCCAATGAGATTATAAAGAACAATAAAAATCAATATCAGAAGGAATTAAAAGCCATACCAAGATCAGGACCAAAACCTAAATTGGTATGGGCCTATGATGAGAATGAAGAAGCAAGATTTATAGCGGAGATGATTAAAGAGATTCGTAAAGAAGGAATACCTTATAAAAATATTGGAGTCCTTTTTAGATCAAACTATCAATCCATGTCCCTTCAAATGGAGTTAACAAGAAAGGGTATTCCCTTTGAAGTAAGAGGAGGCTTAAGATTTTTTGAGCAGGCACATATCAAAGACATGCTATCCCTTCTCAAGGTATTATATAATCCTCTAGATCAAATATCTGCCCAAAGGTTTTTTCGATTATTTCCAGGAATTGGAAGATCATATAGTAAAAGATTAGCAGAAATTCTTTATGAAAGTAAATCCTTGGAAAGAATATTTTTATTACCTATGAAGGGAAGAACCTTAGAAGGAGTCAGAGAAATAAAAAGAGTCTGGGACGGATTAAAAAATATTCCCTTTGAAAAGGATATTGCAGGAACACTCTCTTTCTTCTTTAAAGATTATTATTCGGATTATCTTAAAAGATATTACTTGGATTATTATGAAAGAATAAAGGATATTGAACAGCTAATTCTTTTAGCAGAAAGATACGATAATCTAGAAAATTTCTTAAGCGAATTATCTTTATATACTTATACAGGAGAAAGAATTATGGAAGAGGAGGAAGAAAAGGATATTTTGGTTCTTTCTACCATTCATCAGGCAAAGGGGTTGGAATGGGAAGTGGTTTTTGTAATGAGATTAGTTCAAGGAGAATTTCCTAATCATAGAAGTATTGAAAAGGGATTAGAAGAGGAGAGAAGACTTTTTTATGTTGCTACTACAAGGGCAAAAAGAGAGCTCTTTTTAACCACAGTTCTTACTCGCTTCAATAAAAATCTTCATTCCTTTTCTAAGCCTTCTGTTTTTATTGAAGAGATTGATAGGAAAAAATTATTAGAGGAATGGGTAGTAAAGGATATCTACCCAACTATACATTCTTAAGAAGTTCATTAGTTTGTTCTGCATATATAAAATCAACAACTTCTACATCCACCTTCTTTATTCCTTCTATCTCTCTTAATGATTTTTTTATTGATAAAGCAAGTTGTACTCCCAGAGGACAAAAGGGGGTTGTTGGCCTAAAAACAACTTTTACATTTCCATCCTCATTTACTTCTAAATTTTCAATAGTGTTTAATGTAACAAGATCTAATCCTACTTCGGGATCAATAATCTCTCTAAGTTTGTTTTCTACTTTTTCTCTTAAATTCATACCATTCACCTCGTAATTTTTTTATAGTATTTTACCACAATAATTTTGGATTTTGTAGTAAAATATATTAAAGAATTTTTAAAAGAGAGGAGAAAAATGAAAAAGATCTTAGTAGTTGATGATGAGCCCTATATTAGAAGTTTAGTTGTAGATTTCTTAAATTATTTGGGAGGTTATGAGCTTATAGAGGCAGGAACTGGAAAAGAAGCTTTGGATTTAATAAAAGATGAGAAGCCTGATTTAGTAATTTTAGATATTATGCTTCCTGATATTGACGGTTTTACTATCTGTGAACAGATAAAAGAAAATCCAAATCTTAATACATTAGTGTTAATACTATCCGCCCGTTCTAGTGAATTAGATCAAAAGATTGGATTTGGAATGGGTGCGGACGACTATTTAACAAAACCTTTTACTTTAAAAGAATTAATAGAAAAGATTCAAAATCTTTTAGAAAAAAGCCCATGAGAAATATAGAAGAAAATATAAAAAAGGAAAAAATAATATCCTTAATAAGAGCAATATTTTTACTTTCCTCTCTTATTCTTATTAAGCTTGATTTTATTCCTACTTTCAATCCTAATTTATTTGACAGTCTTCTCATAGCGTATTCTATCTATATATTATTTACAACTTTTTTTCCCGTTTATTCCTATCCCTTTATCTATAAGCAACAAATTTTTTCTGCAATTGATACTTTACTTATAGCCTCCTTAGTGTATATCACAGGAGGAGTAGTAAGTAATTTATATCTTTTTCTTCTTTTTCCGATAATTTCTGCATCTTTAAGATATGATTTTAAAACATCAATAACCTCTGCCATTCTTGTAACTTTAATATTTTTATACTTTGGAATCATTCAGAAAGAGGAGGTTATATTAAGTTCTGTATTATTTAGAGTTGCAGAATTAGGAGGACTTTCTATCATCTTGGCTTTATTTTTAAATTATATAGCTAAGGAAACTATAAAATTACAATTAAAGATGAAGGAATCGGAAACTTTTTATAAAATCACACAAATAATTAATTCTTCTTTAAATTTTGATGAAATTCTTTTTTCCATATTAGATTCTGCAATAAAACTTTTAGATGCAGATGGAGGAACAATATTTATAAAGGATAAGGAAACAGAAGAATTGGTATTTGAAAAGGTTTTAGGAGAAAAAGCAAAGGATTTGACTGGTAAAAGAATCAAAAAGGGAGAAGGAATAGCAGGCTGGGTTGTAGAGAAAGGCGAAGGGGTTGTTATAGAAAATGCTTCTAATGATAAAAGATTCTCTCCATATTTTGATGAAATTACAGGCTTTAAAACAGGTTCTATCATTTGTGCTCCATTAAAGATAGATAATGAGATAATTGGAACCTTAGAAATAGTTAATAGTATTAATAAAAAACCCTTCACAAAATATGAATTAGAATTAGCTATTAATTTTGCAAACGAGGCATCTATAGCCCTGCATAAAGCTATTTTATACAATGCAGTGAATACTGAAAAGGAAAGAATGCAAAGAATTCTTGAGAATATTGCAGATGGTCTTGTCATTTTGGATAATAAGAAGAATATTAAGATGGTAAATCCCATTGCTCAAAATATCTTTTCTCTCACCTCCCAAGATTTAGAAAAAAACTGTAAAGAGACTTTAAAATGTAAGGATTTAAAGGGAAATATATTATGTGTGGATTGTCCCTTAGATAAACTATATGATAAGCAAATTCCTTATCTACAATATGAAATGAAGATATTTTCTCAAAATATGAAGGAGATAATTCTAGGTTGTAATCTCTCTGCATTGTGGGATAATTCTAAATTATTAGATTATATTTTAGCAGTTAGAGATATAAGTCTTTCTAAGGAGATAGATAAATTAAAATCTGAATTTGTTGCCAATGTATCCCATGAATTGAAAACTCCTCTTACCACTATAAAGGGGTATAGCGAACTTTTACTTACTCAAAAAACAGAAGAAGAAAAATTTAAAAATTATCTTAAAATTGTAAATCAAGAGGCGGAGAGATTGACAAAACTTATAAATGATCTTTTAGACTTATCAAGATTAGAAGCAGGGAGAATGGAAATAAAAAGGGAAATTGTAGATATTAAGAATATAATAAAAGAGAGAGCATTATTTTTCCAATCTCAAACAACAAAACACAGTTTTATATTTTCTTTTCCTGCATACCCTGTATTAATATCAGGAGATCAAGACAGATTAACTCAGGTATTTAATAATCTTATTGATAATGCAGTTAAATATTCACCAAAGGGTGGAAACATCACTTTATCTCTCCAAGATAATGTAAAAAATGTGATAATTGAGGTATCGGATCAAGGAGAAGGAATTGCTCCAGAACATCTTCCTTATATCTTTGATAGATTTTATCGGGCGGATAGCTCTCTAATTAAAAGAAAAAGTGGAACAGGCTTGGGTCTTTCCATAGTTAAAAGTATTATTGAAGCACATAGAGGGAAAATAAATGTTAATAGTAAGGTAGGAGAAGGTACAACCTTTATTCTTGAGCTTCCACGAGATTTTCCATTAACTGATCCCATTACAAAGACTTTATTTCTTCCATATTTTTTCCCCTTAGTTTGGCAATCTATAAATAATGCAGAGGAGAAAGAAATTCCCTTTGTTTTAGGTAATATAGAATATGAATTTTCAGATAATAGCTTAAGTTTAAGGGAGAAGGACATTGTAAGACAGAAATTAGCCCAACTTCTAAAAAGATTTGTAAGACCAACTACGGACATATTAGCCCACGGGGTAGGACATTTTTATTTATATGTTCAAGATTTTGATCCATTGAAATTACATATATTTATCCAAAGACTTTCTCAAGCCCTTGTTGCTTTTTCAAAAATAGAATCAAGTATAAGATTGGAAAATAAATTATTACAATTTCCTACAACTCCCCTTCCAGAGATAAAAGCCTTTTTATCTCAAAGTTTCTATGGATTACCCCAAGAAGAAACACTGTAATTGGGAGCTTCCCTCGTAATTATTACATCATGGGGATGACTTTCTCTAAGTCCTGCATTGGTAATTCTCACAAATTTTGTTTTTGTCCTCAATTCTTCTAAATTTTTCACACCACAATATCCCATTCCTGCTTTAAGTCCCCCCACCAATTGGAATAATACATCTGATACTGCCCCCCTATAAGGGACTCTCCCTTCGATTCCCTCAGGAACTAATTTATCAGATCCTTCCTGAAAATATCTATCACTACTTCCTTCTCTCATTGCAGAAAGAGAGCCCATTCCCCTGTAAACCTTAAAACTTCTTCCCTGATATATTTCAATCTCTCCTGGACTTTCTTCCGTTCCTGCAAGAAGATTCCCTATCATAACTGCATGGGCACCTGATGCTAAAGCCTTTACTATATCTCCAGAATATTTTATTCCACCATCAGCTATGATAGGAACATTAAATTCTCTTCCTGCCTTTGCACATTCAAAAATCGCAGTAAGTTGAGGAACTCCTACTCCCGCTATTACTCTTGTGGTACAAATTGCTCCAGGACCAATTCCTACTTTTACTACATCAGCACCAGCTTCAATTAAAGCTTTTGTTCCTTCATAGGTTGCTACATTTCCTGCAATAACAACCGCTTTTTTATTGCAAATTTTTTTCAATTTCTTTACCGTTTCTAATACCTTTTTGGAATGACCATGGGCAGTATCTATAACAATAACATCCACTTCCGCTTCCAATAATGTTTTTGCTCTCTCAATTGCTTCCTGTCCAACTCCTATAGCTGCACCCACCAGTAATCTTCCTTTCTCATCTTTAGCAGAATTTGGATATTGTTTCATCTTCTGTATATCCTTTATCGTTATCAATCCCTTTAATCTAAAATCTTTATCCACAATAGGCAATTTCTCTATCTTATATTTCTGTAATATTTCTTTAGCTGAATCAATAGTAATTCCCACTTGTGCTACAATAAGATTTTCCTTTGTCATAACTTCTGAAACTTTCTTATTCATATCAATCTCAAATCTTAAATCTCGATTAGTAACTATTCCCACAAGTTTCCCATTGCTTTCTACTACAGGAAGTCCTGAAATGTGATATTTTGCCATTAAAGAAAGAGCATCACCAACAGTTTGATGAGGATAAAGATAAATGGGATCCGTTATCATCCCATGTTCTGATCTTTTTACTTTATCTACTTCCTCCGCTTGTTTTAATATAGATAAATTTCTATGAATTACTCCTAATCCTCCCTCTCTTGCCATAGCGACAGCCATTCTTGCCTCTGTAACAGTATCCATTGCGGAGCTTAAAATGGGAATATTTAGATGGATTCTTTCAGTAAGATAGGTATCAACAGAAATTTCCTTAGGGGTTAATTCACTATATGCTGGAACTAATAAAACATCATCAAAAGTTAGAGCTTCTCCTAAAAATCTATCCTGCATGGTTTTACCTCCTATTTCATATATTTTTCTAATAATTCTTCAGAAATTCCATTATTTTCTGCTATATTTTTATAAATTCTACCACTTTCTCGCCATTTTCTTTCCTGAGTTTTAAAATCTACCTCTATCAATCCAAATCTTTGGGAAAATCCTTCTGCCCATTCAAAATTATCCATAAGAGACCAATGAAGATACCCTAAAACTTTAACTCCCTCTTGAATTGCTCTATGTAATTCTATAAGATGAGAAATTAAGTATTTTGGTCTCTTCTCATCCCTACCATCAGATATTCCATTTTCTGTTATTATTATAGGCTTTTTCGTTATTTCCCAGAATCTTTTCACTACCCTATAAAATCCTTCGGGATAAATTTCCCATCCAAAATCACTTTTTTCTACATTTTTAGGGACATGAAGTTTTATGAAATAAGGGAATGCTTTAATATCAAATCCTACATGCAATCTTGTATAATAATTAATTCCTAAATAATCAAGGGTATCCTTTGCGTAAGGTATATCCTCCTTTTTAAAAGGAGCTGAAAATTTTCCTGTAATGATTGTCTCTAAAAAAATTAAGTTATACAACCTGTCTACAAAATTCTGAATTTTTTTATCAATAAAAGAAGAAGGATCAATAGGATCAAATACCATAACATTGTAAGCAATACTAACCATTGAATCAGGTATAATTTCGTGAATCATCTCATATGCTTTTGCATGAGCTTTTATCATATTATTAAGTACAAGTACCATCTTAGAAAGACTTTTTTCTTGAGGAGGAAACATCCCCATGAGATAACTAACAAAAGCATAGGCATTAGGCTCATTTATAGTAATCCAATATTTCACTAAATCCTTATATTCCTTTACAACTCTTTCCACATATCTTAAAAAGAAATCGATAGTTTTTTTATTCAACCATCCCCCCTCTTTTGATATCCAAAGGGGATTTGTAAAATGATGTAGGGTAACAAAGGGTTCTATTCCCTTTTCCTTTAGAGATATTATCATCTTTCTATAATGCTCTAAAGAAGAACCATCGAAAATTCCCAAACTTGGCTCAATCCTACTCCATTCAATGGAAAAACGATAGGCATTATTACTCATCTCTTTAATAATTTTGAAATCTTCCTCATATCTATTCCAGTGATCACAGGCAACTCCTGATTTTTCTTTGTTTTTTACCTTTCCTTGACTTTCAAATTCCCACCAATCATTATTAGTATTATTACCTTCAACCTGATGAGAAGATACTGCAGTTCCCCAAAAAAATTTGTCAGGAAAGAGATACTTTATCATTGCTTCTCCTCCTGTTTATTTTTCAGTTTTTCTCATAATCACATAGCCAGTTTAAAGTATTATATCTTTCTACTATTATATATGAAATTTGTAAATATTCATCTAAAGTAATGTATTTAAAAGGCTTACCTAAAATAGGAAAATCACCTTCAATAGGTTCAGAGATGTATCCCTCAAGATATGCTTTCTCAGCAACAGAACTTATTATTTCTTTTATATTCATCTTTTCAGAAAAAGATTCATCCTTTTTTTCCATATCAAAAATTTGTAATCTCCAAAACCAATATTCTGCAATATCCCTTTCTCTTTTTATCTCATTCTCAGATCGTAGTTCTACCTTCTCCAAAAATTGCTCCTTTGGTCTAAAAAGGGTAAGATTCTCAATAAGTCTTTCAGGAATAAAAAGATTATCATAGGGAGGTATTTGAGGAATTAGAGATAAAGCCCAGAGGAGAGTTCCAAGAGACTCATTCTTCCATATAGCTTTAATAAGCTCCATATTGTTCCAATCACCAAGAGGTTTTGAGAAGGATTCTAATTCATCGGAAGTAAGATAATTTAATAAATCTTCTTTTTCCATCCAAGAATATAATAATTCTACTAACTCATTAGCAGATTTTAAAAAATCTTTATTTTCCTGATTTCTTACTGATATATCTAATTCCCCTCTAACAATATAACTCCCAAGGGAAAGACATCTTAAAGCAACAGTATTTTTTTCCATTTTTTAAAAATCTCCTTAATAATATTTTCCTATATATTAGCCTTCTCAAAATTTTATTTCAAGGGTATAATTTTAAGCATGAAGGTAAAGGCAGTTATCATTGCGGGTGGAAGTGGAAAAAGACTGTGGCCTATTAGTACTGAAGATATACCAAAACCTTATCTAAACCTTTTCGGAGAAGAAAATCTTATTAAAAATGCTTATGATAGGGCAAAAAGAGTTTCAAAGGATATATACATGGTGGTTAATATAAAACACAAAAAACACATAGAAAATTTACCTTCAGAAAAAATTTATGAAATTATTGGAAGGAATACTGCACCTGCTATAGCTCTTGCATCTCTATTTCTTAATGATGAAGATATAATGGTGGTTTTACCTGCAGATCATGTAATACCAGATTTGGATAAGTTTGAAAAAGTTATTAAAAAAGCTGTAGATTTTGCAGATAAAAAAGATGCTCTAATAACCCTGGGAATAAAACCTACATATCCTGAAACAGGATACGGATATATAGAATTGGGAGAGAAAGTTGAAGAGGATGTATATAAAGTGCTTCTCTTTCATGAGAAACCAGATATTCAAAAAGCAAAGAATTATATTGAGAGAGGAAATTTCTTTTGGAACTCTGGAATTTTCATATGGAAGAATAAGTCAATTAAATCCGCATTTCAAAAACATCTTACTGAGGACTACAAAAAGTTATATACATTAAAAGAACATATAGGAAAGGAATCCTTTGAGGAAAAAATTGAGGAAGTCTATAAAGAAATAAAAAGTGTCTCCATTGATAAAGGAATATTAGAAAAGGCGAAAAACATATATGTAATTCCTGCAGATTTTCAATGGAGTGATATAGGTAGCTGGGAATCTTTATACAATATCTTCCCAAAGGATGATAAAGAAAATTATATAATTGGGGAAGTAAAGACACTAGATGTAAAGAATTCTCTTATTTTAAACTATTCTAATAAAGAAACAGTAGTTATAGAGGAAGATATTATTATAGTTGTAATAACTGAGGATAAGATACTAATCTCTAAGAAAGGTTCTTCCTCAAAAATTAAAGATATTATTTAAGGAGGGTAAAATGAAAAGAATTCCTATTGCATTACAACTTTATTCTGTAAGAAAGGAATGTGAGAAAGATTTTGAAGGAACAATAAAAAAGATTTCTGAAATGGGATACGAAGGAGTAGAGTTTGCTGGTTACTATGGAAGATCCGCAAAGGAAATTAAGGAATTACTAAATAAATACAATTTAAAGGTTGCAGGAACTCATATTCCCATCAGCACTTTAATAGGAGATGAGTTTGAAAAAACTATAGAGTTTAATTCTATCTTGGAGAATAAATATTTAATTATACCATCGCTTCCCGAGGAATATACTAAAGATAAAAAGGGATGGGAAAAAGCTGTTGAGTTCATAAATGAGATTTCTTATAAATTAAAATCTTATAAAATGATTATAGGTTATCATAATCATTATGTGGAATTTCAAAGGATTAATGATGAGACCTTTTGGAATTTCCTTTTTGATAATGTTAATGAAGATATCGTAATGCAATTGGATACAGGAAATGCTATGAATGGAGGAGCGGACCCCATAGAAATATTAAGAAGATACTCAAAAAGGGCAAAAACTATTCATCTAAAGGAATATCCTTTAACTTCAAGAGCTATTGGGGAAGGAAGTATAAATTGGAAGGAAATTTTTGATATTTGCGAAAAAGAAGGAGAGACGGAATGGTATATAGTAGAATATGAAAATCCTTCTTTCCCTCCCTTGGAAAGTGTCAGATTATGCTTAGAAAATCTTAAAAAAATGGGAAAGTAGGGGAGCTATCCCCTACTCTTTTATTTTTGTATCAGGAATTAATGCCTTAAGAAGATCCATTCTCCATTTTTTATTTAATGAATCATAAATTCCAAAACCTGAACAAAATTCCCAATAGCTCCAAGCTATTCCTCTCTTTTCAGCAGATCTTGCCACAAAAGAAGTCCATCTTACCCTTGATTCCATATCTGCCTTGGAATAGGCTCCAAATTCTCCCATATGTAGTGGAGGATTTCCATTTCTTTTACTCCACTCTACCACCATATCCAGTTCTCTTTCTACTGCTTTTTTTTCAGCATCCGTTCCCAACCATTTAACTCCTACAGGAGGAGAAGGACTTACCCATTCCGCTCCTTGGTGAGTAAAATTAAAGGGATTATAGTAATGAAAAGTTACTATTATATTTTTATCTCCTTGAGGTATTTTTAATTCGTTTAATCGATATAAGTTATTCCAATCGGTAGGTCCTATAATAATTTTTCTTGTGGGATTTGTTTTCCTAATAATTTTTATTGCCTCCATTAAATATTCATTCCAGAGATTACTTTTTAAATTCATACAAGGCTCATTTAACAATTCAAAATACAAGCTTTCAGGATAATCTTTATAATATTCCGAAATCTGCTCCCATAATTTCAAAAATCTTTCTCTATGTTTTTCAGGTTCCTGCATTATTTCCTCATAATGATGTATATTTATAATTACATAAAGATTATTCTTAAAAGCCTCTTTTATTACATGATTCACCCTTTCAAAAATATAAGGAGAAATTTTATAAGGTGGTTTATATTCCGCATAGGCATTCCATCTTATAGGTATTCTCACATGATCAAATCCTGCACTCTTAATTAACGAAAAATATTCATCCTTTATTACAACACCCCATTGTCCCTCAAAAGGTGCCTCCAATGCATTCCCAATATTCACTCCCCGAAGAATAGGTAATCTATCCATAGCAGAAGTCCTCCCAAGAAAAATTAAGAATATAAAAGAAAGAATTAATAATCTCCTCATTCTTTCTCCTCCTTTATATCAAATGGCAGGCAATAAAATGTCCTGGTGAGATTTCTCTAAATATGGGCTCCTCTCTTCTACATATGTCCATCATATATTCGCAACGGGATTGAAATCTACATCCCAAAGGAAGATCTATTGGAGAAGGAATTTCACCTTTTAGAGCTGTGAATTTCCTTTGGCGTCCCCCATCTTTAGGCATTTTAGGAACCGATGCAAGAAGAGCTCGAGTATAGGGATGTAATGGATTCTCATAAAGTTCTTCTTTTGGGGCTAATTCTACAAATGCTCCTAAATACATGACTGCAACTTTATCAGATAAATATCTTACCACAGCTAAATCATGAGAGATAAATAAATAGGACAATTTAAACTGTCTCTTTAGTTCATAAAGAAGGGAAACAATTTGAGCACCTATGGAAACGTCAAGGGAAGATACCGGTTCATCACACACAATAAACTTGGGATTTAGTGCCAATGCCCTTGCAATACCAACTCTCTGCTGTTGTCCCCCAGAAAATTCATGGGGAAAGGAGTTTATAAACTCCCTTCCGATTCCTACAATATCAAGAAGCTCCATAACCCCCTTTTTTCTCTGCTCCTTTGTGCCTATATTATGAATAATTAAAGGATCTTCTATCGCCTCACCTATAGTCATCTGGGGATTCAAAGATGCCAAGGGATCTTGAAATATTATTTGCATGAACATTCTAATTTGTCTTAACTCTTCGCCTTTTAACTTTCTCAAATCTATTCCATCAAAAATAATTTCTCCGTCATCAGGCTCAATAAGTCTTAAGACTGTTCTTCCAAGGGTGGATTTTCCTGAACCACTTTCTCCTACAAGTCCTAGAGATTCTCCAGGATATATTACAAAGGAAACATTATCTACCGCTTTTAATACCTTTCTTCCCCTCGGAAAATATTTTTTTAAGTTTTTAACTAATAAAAGCTCAGGCATTGATTTTTCCTCCCTTCAATAGGTGGCATGCAACTTTATGATCCTTTTCTATTTCTTCTAATTCTGGTTCTACTTCTTTACAGATATCTTGAACATACTGACATCTTGGATGAAATCTACACCCTGATGGTGGATTTATAAGATTTGGAGGATTTCCAGGGATAGGTCTTAAGGATCCTTCTTTTGTTCCCACATCTAAGGTAGAATTTAATAGACCTTGAGAATAAGGATGTAATGGATTTTTTATGAATTTCTCCATGGAACTATATTCCACAATTTTTCCCGCATACATAATTATTATGGTATCACAAAAGTTCATAGTAAGGATTATATCGTGAGTTATAAATATTATACTCATATTAAGTTTTTCTTTCATATCCTGCATGAGGTTTAAAATTTGAGCCCTTATAGTAACATCAAGGGCAGTTGTTGGCTCATCCGCAATTACTAGTTTAGGATTACAAGCCAATGCCATAGCTATCATCACTCTTTGTCTCATTCCTCCTGAAAATTGAAAGGGATAATCCCAAAATCTTGTTTTATATTCTGGTATTCCTACAACTTTTAATAGTTCCATAACTCTATCCTTTGCATCTTTATCAGACATCAATCTATGCCAAATTATAGTCTCCATAATTTGAATTCCTATTCTCATAATGGGATTTAAACTGGTCATAGGATCTTGAAAAACTATAGAAATATCTCTACCTCTTATTTCTCTCAATTCTTCCTTAGAAAGTTTTAACAAATCTTTTCCATTAAAAATTGCCTCACCGCTTTCTATCCATCCATTTTTTCTAATAAGCCCCAAAAGGGAAAGGACTGAAACAGTTTTTCCCGAACCACTTTCTCCCACAATACCTAAAGTCTCTCCATAATCTAATTTATAACTTATTCCATCAACAGCCTTAACTATACCTTCATGCCTATAAAAATATGTTTTTAAATTATTTACCTTCAATAATTCTGCCATAGATTTATACCTCGCTCCTTGGATTTAAAGCATCTCTCAAACCATCACCTAAATAATTAAAGGCAAGCATGGTAAGGGCAAAGGTTATTGCAGGAAAGATTAAAAGATGAGGAAAGGCAAATACATATTGAGATGCACCACCAAGCATATTTCCCCAACTGGGCATGGGAGGTCTTACCCCCATTCCAATAAGAGCTAATCCACTCTCTATCCAAATCCCATTGGGAATTCCAAAGGCTAAGCTTATTATTATTGGTCCCAACATGTTTGGAAGAATATATTTTCTAATGATATAAGACTCCTTTGCACCAAGAGCTCTTGCAGCCTCTACAAAATCTGCATTTTTCAGAGATAAAACCAGTCCTCTAACAAGCCTTGCCATACCAGCCCAACCGGTAACTCCCACTGCAAAAAGAATGGTATGTAAACCTCTTCCTAAAACGGTAACAAGAATCACGTTAAATAAAAAAGTAGGAAAGGCAAACATTATATCCACAATTCTCATTAATATGGTATCTAACCTTCCTCCTTTAAAACCTGCTATGGCTCCAAGAGTTATACCAATAATTAGAACCACAATTTGAGAGCCAAATCCAATAAATAACGCATTTCTTATAGCATATATATGTCTACTAAGCATGCACCTTCCTAAATCATCAGTTCCAAAAAGAAATTTCCAACTGGGACTTTCAAAGGTATGTCCATAATGAGCCTCATCATAGGGATAGGGTGCTATAAAAGGAGCAAATATGGATATAAAGATAAGAAAGGAGATATAAACTAAACTCACTACTGCCATTTTGTTTCCCTTAAATCTTCTCCATGCAGAAGACCAATAACCTGTTCTTCTTGCTCTTTTAGTCAATGCTACTTCCATTTTCTAAACCTCCCCCAATTTTTTCTTCATTCATATTTGATTCTTGGGTCTAAAAAGGCATATAT
>JAOADF010000076.1 GCA_026417425.1 Dictyoglomaceae bacterium | reverse complement strand
TTCTCTAATTCTTTAATATATTCTTGTACATTAAAGGGCTCTTCTTTTCCAAAAGTTCCATCGGGATTTATTACAGTTTTAAACCCCTCTTTTAAACTCTTTTCTATTCCACCAGCGATAAGAGAAACTATTCCACTTAAGCTATTTACAAAGGTTATCCCATCCTCACGAACATCCATTACCCAAGATGTACCTCTTACACCAGCAACTGCCGTAGGAGACTGAATCTCTACTTTTTCTCCTGGTTTTAATATTCTTTCTATAGTTGCCCAAACTTTTCCAATCCAAAGTTTAAATATTGATTTTTCTTTATCTTCTTCCTTAGAAAGTTCTATAATATCCAATTGGGTATTTGCTGAAAGTTTTAATGTTGATTTATCAGAAAAAGTTAAAACTGCATAAGAATTTGCTTGGACCCAAATTCTATCTCCAGAATATAATGCCATATTAAGCTTTGCTGGGGTAAATATTTCACTTCCTGCTCTTTTTACATATACAATGCCCTTTAAAGATGTTATTATAGCAGTTCTTTTTTCTTGAGTTTGTGCCCAGGATATACTAAGGATAAAAAGGAAAAGAAAGAGAAAAACTAAATATCTTTTCATTTCTTCTTCACCTCTTTAAATATTTTTAATTTCTATATATCAATTATACCAACTTTTTTTAATATAAAAGTGATTTTTATCACATATCTTGATTTTTTTTAAAAAGATGATATAGTCCCTTCAAGGTGAGATAAGGATCAATTTCCTTTATATACTTTGTATAAGGAACTATTCTTTTTGCCCATCCTCCTGTTGCTACAATTACAGGCTTTATTTTTAATTCTTTTATCTGTCTTTCGATTATTCTATCAACTAAACCTGAAAATCCATAAACAATACCTGCTTGCATTGAAGTTATAGTATTCTTTCCTATAGAGCTTAAAGGTGCAGTAATATCTACTTGGGGAAGTTTAGCAGTTTTTTCAAAAAGAGCATATGCGGATGTTCCCACTCCAGGAGCAATAGCAACTCCTAAGAACTTTTTATTATTTATCACTGAAAAGGTAGTTGCAGTCCCAAAGTCTACAGCAATTCCACAATTTCCATACTCCTCATCTATTGCCACCACATTACATATAAGATCTGAGCCTACTTCTTTTGGATTTTCTGTATCTATAATTATTCCTGTTTTAATTCCTGGCTCCACAATAAAGGGATTTAATCCGAAAAGAAAATTTATTGCATCCTTAAAAACAGAAGTTAAAGAAGGGACCACCGAGGAAAGAGCGATCCCCTCAATTTGAGAAATTTTTATCTTATTTCTTTCTAAAACCCAATTTAATTTCATAGCATATTCATAACTTGTAGAAGCTTTGTCAGTAGAAAAATCTAAATGTTTTAAAATTTTTTCATTTTTGAATAAAGCAAGATCTATATTAGAATTTCCAATATCTATAGCTAAAATCAGAATCTATCACTCCTTTCCCAAATATCTTCTTAATGCTATAGCAGTAGGAACACAGATAATTACTGCTAAAATAGCTTCTGGTATTCCATGAAGAATGCCTATAGAAATTGCCGTTTCTAATGGAAAAATCTTAAATATCACTGCCAATCCTAAGGTTCCCACTGTATTTGTCATACTTCCTAAGAAGGAAGCTATTGAGAGAGAAAGAATTTTGGGATTTCTATCTTTCAAGAAGGAAAATATAAAGATGGATAAGATATAACTTATTCCTGCCCACCAATAGGTTATATTTTGGAAGTATTTTACTCCTAACCATAATAGAATTAAAAAGATAAGAAAAGAGAAAACTAAAGTACTATAAAACTTAATCCGTTCACTCTTTCCCAAAAGTTTATATAGAAGAAAAAAAACTACTCCCGCTACTATTCCGATAAAAGGTCTTGCAGGAATTAATACCCAAAAAGGAGCAATATGACTAAAGAAAAACACAGTAATTATTCCAAATAAAAATCCAATAATAGCTCCGAATAAAGGACCAAGTACTAATCCAGCAATAATTGTGGGAATATGCATAACTGTAGCTGCTCCAGCAGGAGTAGGTAGAGGAATAAAACCCCATTGAGTAAAACCGAGAACTAAAGTTATGGCAGTTATGATACCAGAAAGAGATAAGGTTTTTGGATCCCTTAAATTAACCATTTTAAACCTCCTTTCCAGCTCTCCCTTTGGGAGATGCCGTCTTTTAAAATTTTTAAGTTGTTCAAAACTATTGGTCTCGCTATAGAAACCTATATGCGAGCCATTTACTTTTGGTATTATATTATATAATTCAAGTTTCTGAAAGAAGAAAATGAAAAAGGATTTGGGATTAGTAATATATTATAAAAGAGAAAATAGATATAGTTTTAATGCTCTTTTAGGGGCACTGGAAATCCAAGAGTTTTATAAAGATATAGCAATATATATTTTTGAAAAATCAGATAATTTGATTAATGGTTTAAAAGAGATAGTAGAAAAACATAAATTTGTAATTCTATCGGTTTCCTTTTTTACCCCCCAGTTATGGAGTATAAAATCCTTAGTAATGAAAATAAGAAAAAGATTTAATAGAAAGATTATTATGATTGCAGGAGGTCCTCATCCCACAGGAGATCCCCTTTTTCCTCTGAAGATAGGTTTTAATTACGTGGTAATGGGTGAGGGTGAAGAACCCTTTATTGAAATTATTAAGAGATTATTAGAAGGAAAAGATTTAAAAGATTTAAAAGGTATTGCATTCTTAGATGAAGAAAATAATTTAAGATATAATAAAAAAGGTGAATATCTTGATTTAAACAAATATCCTCCTTTCTCGATAAAAAATAATAAATTTGGACCTATAGAGATTACTCGAGGTTGTCCCTATGTATGTTATTTTTGCCAAACCCCCTATATTTTTGGGACTAAAATAAGACATAGGAGTATAGAGAAAATTTGTGAATATATAGAAATTATGAAAGAAAGAGCCTTAACAGATATAAGATTTATCACTCCAAATGCCTTTTCTTATGGATCTTCTGATGGAAAAAATTTAAATATAAAAAGATTAGTAGAACTTTTAGAAAATATTAGAAGAATTATCAAATCTAAAGGAAGAATCTTTTTTGGAAGTTTTCCATCAGAGGTAAGACCGGAACATATAAGCGAAGAAACAGTGAAATTGATAAAAGAATATGCAAATAATGATAATTTAGTAATAGGTGCCCAATCAGGAAGTCCAAGAATATTGGAGCTTTCTCATAGAGGACACACGGTGGAAGATGTATACAATGCTGTAGAATTAACAATAAAAGCTGGACTTAAAGCCTATGTTGATTTTATATTTGGTCTTCCCCATGAAACAGAGGAAGATATAAAACTCACTATAAAAATGATGGAAGATCTGATTAAGATGGGAGCTAAAATTCATGCTCATACTTTTATACCTCTACCTCAAACTCCTTTTTCAAAAATGCCTGCAGGAAAGATAAATAATGAATTAGTTAAAGTACTAAATAAATTAATTCCCAAAAGTCTGGTTTTTGGAAATTGGGAAGAACAGGAAAAAATTGCAAAGAAAATTGAAAAATACCTTAAAAATTTCCCTGAACTGGACCTGTAGATTCTCTTACTACTAAATAAGTCTTTATATAACTTACAGATCTTTCCCCTTTCTCTATTAACCTTAGAAGAAGCTCTGCTATTTTAACTCCTACTTCCTCTTGTGGAATAGCCACAGAAGTTAAAGAAGGAGAAGAAAGAGAAGCTATAAAAGTATCATCTAAACCTACTATAGATATATTCTCAGGAATTTTTATTTTCCTATTAATTGCTTCCTTTAAAGCTCCAATAGCCATTAAATCATTGGAAGCAAATATTGCGGTAGGATTAGGCTTAAGGTTAAGAAAATATCTCATAGCTTCTTTACCACTTTCCATTTTAAAATTCCCTTCAAAGATTCTTCCTTTTTTAAGATTTAATCCATATTTATCTAAGGCAAATTTAAAATTTCTTAATCTTATTTGAGAAGTCTCTAAATCTTTAGGTCCCATTACAAATGCAAAATCAGCATGCCCTAGGTTTACTAAATGAGTTACAGCTTCTGAAATACCTGTTTGATAATCTATTAAAACTGCACTTACATCTAAACCCTCCACATTTCTATCATAAATTAGAATAGGTATATTATTGGCTTTAAGAAAGTTAATA
>JAOADF010000027.1 GCA_026417425.1 Dictyoglomaceae bacterium | reverse complement strand
ATAGCAGTTTGACCTCCAAACTGGGAAAGAAAGCCTAAAGGTTCTTCTTGTTCCATAACATTTGTAACATCTTCAGAAGTCAAGGGTTCAAAATAAAGTCTATCGGATACATCAAAATCTGTACTAAGAGTTTCTGGATTATTATTAATCATAACAGAGATGAGCCCTTCTTCTTTTATAGATTTTACCGCTTGAACAGTACAATAATCAAATTCTATTCCTTGTCCAATTCTTATGGGACCACTACCTAAAACTACTACAGACCTTTGAGGAGTTTTAATAACCTCATTTTCTTCCTCATAAGTAGAATAATAATAGGGAGTCTGAGCAGAAAATTCAGCAGCACAAGTATCAACAATCTTATAAATAGGAAATATCCTATGAATTTTTCTATATTGAAATATCTCTTCTTTTGAAGTATTAAGAATACAGGAAAGATCATAATCTCCTAGTCCGACACTCTTTAAAAATCTTAATTCCTTAGGAGTAATATGTGAAAGAGACTTTCCTTTATATTTCAAGGATAATTCAATTAAATCATGAATTTTTATTAGAAAAAAGGGATCAATACCTGTTAATTCATAAATTTCTTCTATAGTAAATCCTCTCCTAAATCCTTCAGCTATAAGGAAAAGTCTTCTATCGTCAGCTTTTCTCAAATAATATCTTATTTCCTCGTTAGAGAAATAGGAAAACTTATTAGAAAATAAACCTAATTCCACATCCAAAGAACGAATAGCTTTTAATAGGGCTTCTTCAAAGGTTCTTCCCAAAGCCATTACTTCTCCTGTTGCCTGCATTTGGGTACCAAGAGTTCTATCTTCTACTTTGAACTTTTCAAAACCCCATCGGGGAATTTTTACTACCACATAATCCAGTGCAGGCTCAAAAGCTGCATAAGTTTCCTTAGTAACAGGATTTCTAATTTCATCCAAAGTTAATCCAATAGCAATCTTTGCTGTAAGTCTTGCAATGGGAAAGCCTGTAGCCTTAGAAGCTAAAGCACTAGATCTACTTACTCTTGGATTTACTTCTATTACATAGTATTCTAAATTTTTAGGATTTAAAGCAAATTGAATATTACATCCTCCTTCAACCTTTAAACCTGATATAATTTTTAAAGATGCAGTTCTTAACATTTGATATTCACAGTCGTTTAGTGTTTGAGTAGGAGCTACCACAATACTATCACCTGTATGAATTCCCATAGGATCAAAATTTTCCATGCTACATATGGTTATAACATTTCCTTTTGCATCTCTCATTACCTCAAACTCAATCTCTTTCCATCCCACAACACTTTTTTCTAAAAGAGCTTGTTTTACTGGACTAAGGCTTAAACTTCTTAATAGAGCTTTTTCAAAATCTTCAATTTTTTCTACAATTCCCCCACCTGTTCCACCTAAAGTATATGCTGGTCTAATAACCAAAGGAAGACCAATTTCTTCTAAGATATTTATTCCTTCCTCTACGCTACGAACAATTACACTTTTTAACACCGGCTCTCCAATTTCTTCCATTCTCTTCTTAAACAATTCTCTATCTTCAGCAAAATTAATAGATTCTAAAGAAGCTCCCAAAAGAGGAATTCCTAATCTTTCTAAAACTCCTGACGATGCAAGTTCCATGGCTAAATTCAAGCCTGTTTGACCACCTAAAGTGGCAATTATTCCGTCTGGTTTCTCTTTTTCTAATATTTTCTCTACAACTTCTGGGATTAATGGTTCCAAATATATTCTATCCGCCATTTCCCAATCAGTCATTATTGTTGCTGGGTTTGAATTAATTAAAACTATCTCAATTCCTTCTTCTTTTAATGCTTTACAGGCTTGAGTTCCAGAATAATCAAATTCTGCAGCTTGTCCTATAATTATAGGACCTGAACCTATAACTAAAACCTTATTAATATCCTTTCTTTTAGGCACAATTTCACCCTCTTAATTTAATAAATTATAAAATTCATCAAATATAAACTTTGTATCTTGAGGACCAGGAGATGCCTCAGGATGAAACTGGACAGAGAGTAAAGGAAGACTATCGTGCTTTATACCTTCCAAGGTTTCATCATTGAGATTATAAAACCATATTTTAAATCCAGAAGGTAATGTATCTTCCCTTACTGCATAGCTATGATTTTGAGAAGTTATATAAACCCTTCCCGTTTCTATATCTTTTACTGGATGATTTGCCCCTCTATGTCCAAACTTAAGTTTATAGGTTCTTGCTCCCACGCTCAATGCTATAAGTTGAATCCCAAGACATATACCTAAAATAGGTTTTTCTAAGGTAAGAATTTTTCTAATAGTCTCCTGAGTATAAGGTATATTTGTGGGATCTCCAGGACCATTGGAAAGAACTATTCCATGAGGATTAAAATTTTTTATATCTTCAAAGGAACTCCATGCAGGAAATACTTTTATTCTATAATTGTATTTCAAAAGTTCCCTTACTATCCCCTTCTTTACTCCAAAATCTAGAAGAGCAATTCTCTTATTACCTTCAGGATTAATCTCATAGGGAACAGTAGTTGTAACTCTTCTTACTAAATCTAAATAGTTAAAATCAAGTCTTTC
>JAOADF010000045.1 GCA_026417425.1 Dictyoglomaceae bacterium | reverse complement strand
TATTGGACTAAACTTAATACTCAAGCTGCTGGAAGGAACCTTCCTGATGTAATTCAACATGATGCTCAATATCTAAAAGACTGGGTAGAAAAGAAATTATTACTTTCTTTAGATGATTTGGTTTCTCAAAAGTCATTAAATATCTCAGATATTCCCGAACCTTATCTTGCTCCTGGTAGAGTGGGAGGAAAATTATATGCAATTAATCTTGGTGTAAATTCCTTAGCTATTGCTTATGATCCTGCATTGTTTAAAAAAGCAGGAGTTCCTCTTCCTAAATGGGATTGGACTTGGGATGATTTCAAAAAGATTGCCCTTCAGATAAAAAATAAACTTGGAATATATGGAATGGGAGAAACTATAGTAAGTAATATTTTATTTGAAAATTGGCTATGGGCACATAAGGTTTGGCTATTTAGTGATGATGGAAAATCTCTTGGATATGAGGATGATAAACTGTTTTCAGAATATTTCAGAATAGCTCTTGAACTACAAGAAAGTGGAACATGTCCTACAAGAGAGTCGGAAATTGCAAGAGGTTCTGTAGGAATTGAGGATAGATTTATAGTTACTCAAAAATCTGCAATGTCTTATCTTTGGAGTAATCAATTAGTTGCTGTTATGAGAGCAGCAAAGGAAAGACCTTTAAAATTAAACACTGTTCCTCTCCCTGGAAAACCAGGAACAAGATCTGGAAATTTCTTAAAAGCATCAATGTTCTTTACCATTAGTGCTCAAACGAAATATCCTAAAGAATCTGCAATGTTTATTGATTTCTTTGTGAATTCTATAGAGGCAAATAAGATTCTCTTAGCTGAGAGAGGAATTCCCGTATCTAAGAAAATCCAAATTCTATTAAGACCTTATTTACCTCCTGCTCAAGTTGAAGCTCTTAACTTTATTAAAACTGTAGAAAAGTATGGAGCTCCCACTCCTCCCCTTTTACCTCCTGGAGCAAGTGAAGTATACTCAAATGCTTATGCTCCTATGGTAGATCAAATTCTTTATAAAAAGATTACACCAGAACAAGGTGCAAAGGAATTTAGAAGACTAGTTACTGAAATTTTGTCCCTAAGATAATCTTTAAAAAAAAGCCCCTCTTCTAAGGAGAGGGGCTCCTTTTTCTTTATACTCCTGATAAAGATCCTGCAAGAAGACCTCTCATAAAGAATCTTCCTAAGAATATATAAACTAAAAGAGGAGGCAAAGCAGTGATTAAAGCACCTGCCATTTGAATATTCCATTCAACAAAATAACTTCCCGCAAGATTATTTAAAGCAACAGTTATGGGTTGTACTGCTGGATTCGGAGCCACCACAAGTCCAAATAAAAAATCGTTCCAAATAGATGTAAATTGCCAAATCATTACTACTGCAAATCCAGGCATTGAGACAGGAAAAATAATCTTCCTATAAATCCCTGCAAATCCTGCTCCATCTATTTTTGCAGCTTCTATTAATTCTGTGGGAATTGTAGCATAATAATTTCTAAAAATTAATGTGGTTATGGGAATTCCATAAACAGTATGGACAAAAATGAGACCAGGTATTGAGCCATATAATTTTGTTTTTTGAAGGACCTGAACTAAAGGAATAAGAATACTTTGATATGGTATAAACATGCCAAATAAAAGTAAAGGAAAAATTATATCTGCACCTTTAAATTTCCATTTAGTAAGAACATACCCATTTAAAGAGCCTAAAAGCGCTGAAAATATGGTAGCAGGAATTACAAGATAAATACTGTTCATAAAATTTTGGGAAAGACCTCTTAAACCTCTTGAGGGATTTCCTTTCCATGCCTGAATAAAACTTTCAGAACTAAAATTTTTTGGAAAATTCCACATCTCTCTTAAACTAACCTCTGCAAAACTTTTAAAGCTTGTTATCAAAAGAATATATACAGGCATTAAATAAAAAATAGCAAAAAATATAAGGACGATATAAAGAATAATTCTTGATATTTTCATTATCTCTTGACCTCCAACTTTAAACTATACCTTAGATAGGGTATTATTAACACTGCAACAGAAATTAGAAGAATAATTGCAATGCTTGCACCTTGAGAAAAGTAATTTCCACGAAAAGTTGTGTCATACATGAATAATGCGGGAACATCACAAGAAAAGCCTACTCCACTTCCTGTCATAGCAAAAACTAAATCAAATATTTTAAGAGAAATATGCCCCAAGACTATTATAGCTCCAAGGGTTATAGGACGAAGAAGAGGAAGAACAATATATCTATAGACTTCCCAAGTATTTGCACCATCTACCTGTGCTGCTTCAAAAAGCTCTGTAGGAATTCCTCTTATTCCAGCAAGATACATTGCCATTACATATCCAGACATTTGCCAAACTGCTGCTATAACTACCGCTTTAATTCCAATTTTAGGATCTGTATACCATCCGCTCTTTAAGAAAGAAAGCCCAATTTTATCCAAAAGCATATTTATTCCTATGGATCCCTCTATTCCTCCTGTTCCTGGATTTAATAACCATCTCCAAACAACTCCAGTAACTACAAAGGATATTGCCATGGGAAATAAATAAATATTTCTAAAAATATTCTCCCCTCGTATTTTTCTATCAATAAAAATTGCTAATAAAAGTCCAATTATAATAGAAGAGACTAAAAATAAAGATGTGAATATAAGGGTATTTTTTAAAGAAATTTGGAACCTATAATTTTGAAAAAGATCAAGATAGTTTCTAAGTCCAACAAAAGTGAAATCTGGGAAAATATCCCTCCAATTTACTAAAGAAACCCATCCTGTCCATCCTATAAATCCATAAACAAAAACACCTATCAAAATAACTGATGGCAATACAAATAAAATAGGAATTATTTTTTCTTTGTCAATTTTCCCCATGTTCTTCCTCCAAAATATAAAAGGGGGAGAAAATCTCCCCCTTTCTTTTACTGTTTTACTCCTTGTTTTATAGCAATATTTACTAAAGCCTTTTGAGTTGTACTTACATTGGGAAATGCTACAAATAAGGAAATTACATCTTTAAACTCTGTTACCCATCCTTCGGATGCAGCTGCACCATGCATTACACTGGGCACAATAGCATGTTTTAGCCAGTCATCCATCGCAGATCTTTGATATTCTGGAAATTTTGTTTTATCCACATCCGTTCTTGCAGGGATCGACCCTTTCTTTATATTAAATGCTTCTTGGCGGTCTTTTGAACCTAATACTTTTAGAAATGCTACCACATTAGCTCTATTTTTCACTCCCTTATGTAAACCAAAACTAGCGGATAAGGCATCAAATATTCCAGTATTTCCTGGTGCTAATGTCCAACCGAAATCTTTAAATTCTTTTGCATAGAAATATCCTACTGCCCAATCTCCCATAATATTCATTGCTGCTTTTCCTTCTACAATTAGAGCACAGGCTTCATCCCAGGTTCTTGCAGAATGATCTGGATTAACATAAGTTAGCATCTTTTTAAAGGTTTCCAATGCATCTTTAACCTTTGGATCTGCCCATTTTGTTTTTCCTGTCCAAAGTCCTTTATATCCTTCTGCTCCCAATTTTCCAATTAATACTGTTTCAAACACATGAGCTGCTTCCCATCCATCCTTTGTTCCAAAAGCAAGAGGAATAATCCCCTTTGCCTTTAATGCATCTGCTACTTTAAAGAATTCATCAAAGGTCTTTGGTGGTGTTAGTTTGTTATCTTCAAAAATCTTTTTATTATACCAAAGAACATTAGCTCTATGGATATTTACAGGTACAGACCAATATTCTCCTTTATAGGAGACAATGTCCAATATTCCTTTGGGCATTACTTTAGTCCAGCCCTCTTCTTTATATAAGAACGTAACTGGTTCCATG
>JAOADF010000044.1 GCA_026417425.1 Dictyoglomaceae bacterium | reverse complement strand
AAGGGAGAGAGGAGGCACTGGTGATAGGAGCGGAGGGGAAACGCCCGTATCCATTCCGAACACGGAAGCTAAGTCCTCCAGCGCCGATGGTACTGCCCTGGCAACGGGGTGGGAGAGTAGGTCATCGCCAGTAAGCCTCCTTTTTATTTTTGAAAAGCTTTTCTTCCTGTGGATAAGGTATACGAGGATGTCTCAAACTCAAAAGAGTTTTAATAAAACTCTGAGAAATTTTTTCTAACTCTTCTAAAGTGAGATTAGCATTTTCTAATTGACCATCGGTAATTTTTTCATTTATTATTTTTCTGACAACCTTTTCTATTGTTTCAGGAGCAGGATTATTTAAAGATCTTGTTGCAGCTTCTATATTATCCGCTAACATTACTATTGCTGCTTCCTTAGATTTAGGTTTAGGACCTAAATATCTGAAATCTTCCTCAGGAACAGAAGTCTTGGATATTTCTTTCTGTTTATAATAGAAGTAGGTGATAAGACTTGTACCATGATGTTGTTCAATAATGTCAATTATTGATTTTGGGAATTTATAATTATTTGCTATTTGAGCACCTTCATTTGTATGGTTTTTAATTATAAGAGCACTTATATAGGGATTAAGAGAATTATGAGGATTAGTTTGTCCAGGCATAAGATTTTCAATAAAGTATTGAGGTCTTTTAATTTTGCCAATATCATGATAAAGAGATGCAACTCTTACAAGATAAGTATTAGCATTGGAAGCTTCCGCAGCTCTTTCTGCTAAATTACCCACAATTAAACTATGGTAATAAGTTCCGGGAGCTTCTAAGAATAATTTATGTAAAAGATGATAGTTTGGATTAGAAAGCTCTAATAATCTTAAAGGGGTTGCAACTCTAAAAATATTTTCTAAAAAGGGTAAAAGCCCAAGGGCTAAAATTGTAGATAGAAATGGATTAACAAAAACACTTAGAATTTCAGAGGTTTCAAGTTTATAATCCCCGGTAAGAAAATTGAAAAGTATTATAAGGATTATATTATTAAGAAATAAATAAAAGGCAATTTTTATAAATTTTGTTCTATCTTCAATTTCTTTTAAAAAATATGAAATAATTAAAAAATTAAAAATAGGAATTAGAAGAAGTAGAAAAGAGTTATTGATTAAACCAAAAAGTATAGAGAGTTGAAAATTCATAAGAATAGAATAAGAAACATTTAATGTAGTTGAAGATAGGAAAAAAACTGAGGCTAAAGGAGATAGGTAAGGAGAAATTATGGAAAATAGCTTAATTAAGAGTAAACCTAAGGAGAAAAGTACCTGGGAAAGAATGAATATGTTCAAATCAGAATTAATTGTAAACATGAAGTAAAAAAGTCTTTGAGATATCTGGAATAAGATGACAAGACTAACTAAACTTATAGTTCTAATAATGTTGTTAAAAGAGTTTGTTAATCCAAGAGTATCTAAAATTTTATATTTTTCTTCATCTATTATCTCTCCTCTTTTGACAATGATATCTCCCTTTGAAATTAATTTTTCTATAGGTTTTATTGATTTTAATAATTCTTGTTTTTTTAATTCTGTTTCTTTTTCATCAATATACATATTAGATTCAAGAACGATTTGTGTGATTTCCTCAGAAAGATAAGGAGGAAAGTTAAATTCTCTTTTTAAAAAACTTATTAATTCATTTTTTCTTATTTCTATATTATCCTTAGAGATTCCTTTTGAGTATGTTTCAGATAACCAGATTTCAGTTCTTTCTATAATTGTGTTTAATTTTGATAGAGAAATAGAAGATAAGTATTTTTTAGATTTTTCACTAATTCCATAGTGATTTTTAAATATTTCATTTAATTTTCTTAAAGCATTTATAGTGATATTCTGGTCAATCTTATAAATGGGTTTGAATTGAGACAAAAGAAGAGTTTTTATTCGATTCGTCTCATCTTTATCGATATAGACAATTGATCTTGGAGCCTCAATATTTTTAGAAGATTTTTCTCCTAATTTTAGGGGGGGTGTAATAAAGAAGTCAATGCTAAGAATAAAGCTATTTATTAAGATAAAAATAAAGATAGTTACAGATAAAATCCTTTTTTTTGCTTTATCTTTAATTTTATCTATCTTTACTAATATTCTTTTTTTGTTCATGTTAGAGATATTTTATCATATAAAGTTTGAATAAATATTTAAAAAATCCCTCCTTATGAGGTATGCTATTATAAAAAACTCAGATGAAGGGAAAGAAATGATCAATATGCCTAATAACCATTATATCAAAAAATTTTTTAATAACTATTTTTTTCCGAACTTCAGGTATCATTTATTGACCAGTTTTTCACAATAAGCTATAATTGAATGTGGACTGGGGAGTAGCCAAGCTGGTAAGGCAGCGGACTTTGGATCCGCCATTCGCTGGTTCGAATCCAGCCTCCCCAGCCAATTTTTCTAATATTATATGAAAGATTGGGTTGCAGTCATTTTGTCAGCGGGAAAAGGGAAAAGAATGAAAACAGAGCGACCCAAAGTCCTTCACCCTCTTTTGGATCGCCCAATTATTTATTATTTGATTGATTTGGTATCAAAAATAGTAAAAGAAAATTATTTTATAATAGTAAGTCCAAAGTTATACGAGATCTTATATGAGGAATTCAAGGAACGACTAATTATACAGGGAGAGCCCCTAGGAACTGGCGATGCGGTAAGACAATTAATCCCTTTTTTAAAAGATTTTTATGGAAATATTCTTGTTTTACCTGGTGATGTTCCTTTGATTAAAGAAGAGACTTTAAGACTATTATGTGAGATTCATGAGAAGAATAATAATGCTTGCACTTTACTTACAACATATATTGATAATCCTCAAGGATATGGGAGAATAAAAAGAGATTCTATGGGAAGAGTATTAGGAATTGTAGAGGATAAAGATGCAAATGAAGAAGAGAAAAAAATTAAAGAAATTAATACTTCTATATATGCATTTTCTTGGACAAAGTTAAAAGACATTTTACCTTGTTTATCTAATGATAATGTTCAAAAAGAGTATTATCTTACTGATACTATTTCTTTGCTTTTAAATAAAGGGGAGAGAATAGAAGCTTTAGAGACAGATCCTTATGAGGTTATAGGAGTAAATAGTCAAATAGAATTAGCTTATCTTCAAAAGGTTATTCAGGAAATAACAAATAATAAATGGATGGAAGAAGGAATATCATTTATATCTCCAAGTCAAACTTTTATAGGAAGAGAGGTTATATTAAATAGCGATGTGATTGTTTATCCCAATACTTTAATTCTTGGAAAGAGCTTTATAGGAAAAGGAGTGAAGATTTTTTCTAATGTTATTATAGAGAATTATTATATTGGAGAAAATATCGAGGTTGGTCCCTTTTCTTATATTTCGTCAAACTTAAGAATTAAAGGAGATTAAAAATGATTCAAAAATGTCTAGCATTATATAGTGGAACATCTAACTTTGTATTAGCAAAAGAGGTTTCTGAATATTTAGGTATAGAATTAGGAGATATAGAAATAAGAAGATTTTCTGATGGAGAGATTTATGCGAGAATTGTTAAAAGTGTTCGAGGAGCAGAAGTTTATGTTATTCAGTCTTTGGGAAATTCTGTGAATGAGTATTTTATGGAGTTATTAATTATTATTGATGCTCTTAAAAGGGCATCTGCAGAGGCAGTTACCGCTGTTATTCCTTATTTTGCTTATGCTCGTCAAGATAGAAAAACTAAATCAAGAGAACCTATAACCGCAAAACTTGTAGCAAATTTATTGACCGTTGCAGGAGCGGACAGGGTTGTAACTATGGATCTTCATGCAGGTCAAATTCAAGGTTTTTTTGATATTCCTGTAGATAATCTTTCTGCATTACCCTTGTTCACAAGATATTTTCAAGATATGGATCTTATAAATCCTGTAGTAGTTTCTCCCGATATAGGTGGAGTTGCTAGAGCAAAGGCTTTAGCTAATAGATTACACACCCCTCTTGCTATAATATACAAAAGAAGACCTTCACCTGAAGTGGCAGAAGTGGAGGAGATAATTGGAGATGTGAAGAATAGAGATGTAATTATTTGTGATGATATTGTGACAACTGGAAATACATTGTTTTCTGCAGCAAAACTTTTAAGGGAGAGGGGGGCTCGAGATATATATTCTGCTGTAACCCATGGAATTCTTACAAATAATGCTTCGGAAGAGCTCCAAAAATCTGAACTAAAGGAGTTAGTTGTAACAAATACCCTTCCTATTGAGGAGTCAAAAATTGTTTCTAAACTTAAGATTCTTTCGGTGGGAAGCTTATTAGGAGAGGCTATCAAAAGAATATCAAATAAAGATTCTTTAAGCTCATTATTTGATTAATATATGTAAAAGGAGGTTAAAAATGGAGATACTTGAAATAAAAGCATATAAGAGAAAAAAAGTTGGGAAAGTATGGACAAAAAAATATAGAAAAGAAGGAAAAATACCTGCCATATTATATGGCCGTCATTTAGAAGAAAGTATTCCCTTGGTTTTAGATAGGAGGGAACTACAAAAGTTATTTAAAAAAGGTAAATATGAGACAGAATCTTATATTCTCAAAATTAATATCGAAGATGATTGGGATTTTAAAACTGAAAATGCCCTTTTACAAAGTTTTCAAGTTGATCCCTTAACGGATTCTATTATTCATATTGATTTCCATGCGGTAAAAATGGACGAGCTAGTAGATACTCATATCCCAATAGTATTAGTTGGAGAAGCCATAGGAGTTAAAAGAGGCGGAGTTCTTCAACATGGTATTAATGAGATTTATATAAGAGCTCTACCTTTAGATATTCCAAGTCATATAGAGGTTGATATTTCTAACTTAGATATTGGAGACTCAATATTAGTTGGGGATATTAAACTTTCTGAGAAAATTAAAATTCTGACCCCATTAGATGAGGTAGTTGTATCAATTCTTGCTCCTCAGAGAGGTGAGGTAGAGGCAGAAGTCCAGGTTGAGAGTGAGATTTCTACTTAAATTAATTGGGAGGGAAAAAAATGATTAGAATTGTTACTGATAGTACAGCTGCTTTACCTGATGATTTTGTAAGAAAGTATAATGTATTAGTGGTACCTCTAAAAGTAGCATTTGGAGATGAAATTTATAATGATGGGGTTGATATAACTCCTATACAATTCTTTGATAAGATTAAAAAGACCAATATTTTTCCAAAGACATCTCAACCATCAGTAGAGGATTTTTATAATACATATAAAAGTTTAGAAAATGCAGATGCTATTATTTCCATACATATATCATCAAAGCTTAGTGGGACTATCGGTTCTGCAAATACTGCAAGAGCTATGCTTCCCTTTGCTGATAAAATTTATGTTATAGATTCTTTAGTAACAGAATTTGCATTGGGATATATGGTAATTGAAATTGGAAGAGCAATTGAAGAGGGGAAAAACTTAAATGAAATTTTTGCTATAATAGATAAAATGAAAAAGGATAATGAAACATTATTTACTGTAGATACCTTAGAGTATCTTTATAGAGGTGGAAGAATTGGGGCTGCTCAAGCATGGATGGGAAGTATTTTACAAATAAAGCCTATTTTAGAATTAAGAAATGGAGCAATAGAACCCGTGGAAAGAGTGAGAACAAAACAGAAAGTTAAAGACAGAATTTTAGATATTATGAAAGAAAGAATTAGAGATATTCCTGTAAAAGTAGCTGTCGCATATTCTGATAATGCGGATGAATTAAAAAATATTGAAAAGGAGATTTATGAAAAATTTAATGTTAAAGAGTATCATTTTGTTTCATTTAGTTGTACCATTTTATCTCATATTGGACCAGGGTCATGGGGAATTATTTGCTATAAGATGTAGGAAAGGATGAGGAGATGAGACAAGAAATTCTAGATGATCTAGATAAAATATTAGAAATATTTCCTGATGATATAAGAAAAAGATTAGAAGGTGACGAAAATATAAAAGATCTCATTGAAGTAGTTATAGATTTAGGAAGAGAAATTGAGGCTCGTTTTTATAAGAAAAATATAATCTTTCATGGAAGGTATGCTACAGAAGAAGATATTAATTATGTTCTTTCAAGGGTAGGTGAATTTAGTGGAGACAAAAGGGCAGGAATTGAAAGAACTCTTCATAGGATTTCTGCTATAGAAAATAGGCATGGTAGGGTTATTGGTTTAACATGTAGAGTAGGAAGGGCAGTTTTAGGAACCGTAGATATTATTAGAGATGTGATTGAAACAGGGAAAAGTATACTTCTTTTAGGAAAACCAGGAGTTGGAAAAACTACTCTTTTGAGGGAAACTGCAAGGGTTTTAGCAGATGAGCTGAATAAAAGAGTAATAATTATTGATACTTCCAATGAAATAGGAGGAGATGGGGATATTCCTCACCCAGCAATTGGTAGAGCAAGAAGAATGCAAGTTCCTAATCCTACAAAACAGCATGATGTTATGATCGAAGCGGTTGAGAATCATATGCCAGAAGTAATTGTAATAGATGAGATTGGTACTGAATTAGAGGCAAAAGCAGCAAGAACTATAGCAGAAAGAGGAGTACAATTAATAGGGACCGCCCATGGAATAACTCTTCAGAATCTTCTCTTAAATCCAACTCTTTCAGATTTAGTAGGAGGTATTCAAGTTGTAACCTTAAGTGATGAGGAAGCAAAGAGAAGAGGGACTCAAAAAACAGTTTTGGAGAGGAAGGCTCCTCCAACTTTTGATATAGTTATTGAAATTCAAGAGAGAGATAGGTTAGCTATTCATCATGATGTAGCAAAAACTATAGATGCTATGTTAAGGGGATATATTATTCCTCCTGAAATTAGAATTAGAACTCCCGAAGGAAGGGTAGAGAAAATTTTTGTTCCTTCAACAAAGATTCAAGAAGAAGAAAAGGAATCTTTCACTATACAGAAAAAACCTGATATTTTAAAAATTTTTCCCTACGGAATTAGCAAAAATAAATTAGAGAAAGCAATTAGAAGTTTGGGAGTTCCTGCCTATGTTGTTAGAAACTTTTCTGATGCAAATTGTTTACTACTTTTGAAAGCCCATCAAAAAAGAGCAAGGGATTTAATAAGCGAAGCAGAAAAAAGAAATATGGTTCTTTCTATACTAAGAAGTAATACTGTGACTCAGATGGAAAGATTTTTATCTGAGCATTTTAAAGTAGGAAATTCTAGAAGTAGTGAAGAAGAGAAAGCATTAAAAGAGGCTCAGGAAGGGATAGAGTATGTATTGACCCATGAAGAACCTTATGAGTTATCTCCTCAACCAGCTTATCTTAGAAGATTACAACATCAATTGATACAAGAATATGGTTTACGTTCCGAAAGTATAGGTGTTGAACCAAATAGGAAAGTAAAGATATTTCCTTATTAGGTACATGAATGAAAAGTTTTTTAATTACTTTTGAAGGCTTAGATGGTTGTGGAAAGACAACCCAAGCGAGACTTCTAAAGGATTTTTTAGAAAAAGAAAATTATAAAGTATATCTGACAAGAGAGCCTGGAGGTACAATTTTAGGTGAAAATGTAAGAAACATTCTTTTGAATTATAATATTTCTATTCATCCTTGGACCGAGACTTTATTATATCTTTCCTCAAGAGTTGAAAATTCCTTAATAATTAAAGAGAAACTTGGAGAAGGGTATATAGTAATATGTGAAAGATATATAGATTCTACTTTGGCATACCAAGGATATGGAAGGGGTCTCCCCATTGATAAATTAAAAGAATTGAATGTATTAGTTTCCTTTGGGCTAAAGCCTGATATTACTATACTTTTGGATTTACATCCTGAAAAGATTTTTCTAAGAAAGAAAACTCTTGATAGAATTGAAAAGGAACATTTAGATTTTTATTATAAAGTTAGAGAGGGATATTTAAAGATCGCTGAAGAAAATAAAGAAAGGATCTTTGTAATATCTGGAGAACTTATGGTAGAAGAAGTTCATAGTAGGATTCTAAAAATTATTCTAAAAAAGCTTAAAGAGGTGAAGCTATGAAGTTAATTTTAGCAATTATCCAAGAGGAAGATTGGAAAAAAATAAGGGAGATTTTTGTAGAAAAAAATTTACCATTAACATTTTTTAAAAGTAGAGGTGGATTCTTACAAGAAGCAAGTA
>JAOADF010000028.1 GCA_026417425.1 Dictyoglomaceae bacterium | reverse complement strand
TCAAGGGTTTATGGATATAACTATGAGTTATGGGATTTAAACCCAATTTTAGATATAATTCATAAAACCGCTATTATGAAACCAATAAGTTTTGACTTTAACAAGTTATTTAATGAATTAAAAAACTCAAAAAAAGAATTTATCCCTCAATGGTCTAATATAAATTATTGGCATCCTCAGGAATTTTTACCATTACTATTTAAGACCTGGGGATTTGTTCATTCCTTAGAAGAGGATATTAAATATCTCTTTATAATTCCTCTCTTAAAGGTAACAAAATACTTCTCCTTTGATGATGAAAAAGTTCATAAACTCTACAGATCAAAATATTCTATAAAGAAAATAGAGGAATTATTAGATAAAAATTGGGAAGAGAAATTTTATGAAATGCTTATAAAAGAGATAAAGTTGGAATATGAATTATTAAATCCAAAACCTGTTGAAAGTAAAATTAAGGTGGGAATAGATGTTTTAGAGATGGATTTGGAAAACGAAGCCAATTTATTAATCACATCTCCTCCTTACTTACAGGCGCAAGAATATATAAGATCTACTAAGATGGAATTGTTCAGGTTGGGCTATAATGAAGAATATATTCGTATTCTAAGTAAAAAAGAAATTCCATATAGAAATGTAAGCAGAATTAAAATATATTCTGAAAAATATTATGAATATAGAGAAAGAATAGAAGAAGATCGTTTAAAAAACTTATATGATAACTACTTCCACTCCATTTTGTATCTTTGTTGGTCCAGCTAAAATAAGGACTATTTCTATCCCTATAGATGAAATTATCATAGAGCATCTAAAAGTATTTGGTTGGAGACATGAAGTCACTTATATTGACTCTATCATCTCAAGAGTAATGTTTAGAACTGAGTTTAATCCTGCTTCAGGAAAAAGAGATAGTAGAATGCAAACAGAACATTTAATTATCCTAAAAAGAAATTAACTTTATGCTCTAAATTTCAACAAGTGATCTTAAATCTCCTTCAAAATTTAGGATAAAATTAGGCAATTTTATAAAATACCTTAGAAGCGAAATTATTAATAATTATAAAATAAATTTTGACTATGAAGAATTATCAGATTTATTATTATCTACGTGTAGACTAAATGATTTTGGTGTATTAAGAAAAGAAAATAGAAGCTTTATATTGGATGAGAGTAGAATCTGGGAATGGATAAAGGAAAAATTAATACCTTCTACTTTAGTGTTAAGTTTAGATGATCCTGAAGTTTTAAAGTTACTGATTTTCTCTCTTGAGATCACATATCAGATGTTTCTTGGGGGTACAAGAGCAACAATAACTCAAAAGGGCTTTAGAGAAAGAAGAAGAACTTTTGAATCTATACTTGTGGACCAATTTATAGGTAAATTAGGTGAAATTTTTGTAAAAAATATCTTGAGAAGAACTTTGAAGTTAGCATTGAATTAGATTGGGATATCTCAAGAAAAATAGAAAAGCATAAAAAGGATATTCTAAATGCAGATAAATCTGTTAGTATAAAGACTTCGTCAACTTTAAGCTCTATATGGGCAGAAGCGGATAAAGAATACGATTACGGAATTATGGTTAAATGTTCTGTTCCATATGCACCTATTTTGCAATTTTTTATTGAAGTCTGCGGATTTCTAAAACTACTTGATTTTGCAGAGGAAAAGATTTCACTTAATAATAAATTATTTAAACTTTATATCTACAACATAAAAGAAAGAATAAAGGATTATAAGTGTGGGAAAACAAAATCTTCGCTAAAAGGGATTCTTTGTGGCTATTTTAAAACTTTAGAATATGAACCCGTAAAAAAAGGAAAAGTACTACCTTATTTAGGAGAAGTAAAAGAAGAAAGATATATCTTGCCTATTAATGAGTTAAAATGGAAAAGGGAAGATTGGGAATATTTCTTGTTAGAAAATAATATTAATTCTTTATCCTAAAATCACTTCGATCTTTTTATACTTTCCTTCTCTTATCTCCTTTGAATAAGGTTCTGGAACTTTATCTCCTTTAATTATTATTTTCTCATCTTTATCTAAATCTGG
>JAOADF010000056.1 GCA_026417425.1 Dictyoglomaceae bacterium | reverse complement strand
TCCAAATTTTTTTTCCCATATTAGATTTCCATCTTTATCTATTTTAACTACATATACATCTTGGGTTTCTGAAAAGGAATTAGAGATTCCAACAGCGACATATTTTTCATCAAAGGTAGAACAAATATCATATCCATAATCACTTCCTTTTCCACCAAAGGTTTTCTCCCAAATTTTATTACCATTCTTATCAATTTTTATTAAATAAAGGTCATACTGACCTTTTCCAAAGGATGTAGTTCTTCCCACAATTATATAATTTTCGTATTTATCCTTTGTTATCCTCCATCCTTCCTCAAATCCTTTCCCTCCAAAGGTCTTATTCCATAAAATTATTCCATCCTCATTTATTTTTAATATTAAAACATCACTATTTCCTTCTCCAAAGGATCTTGTCCCTCCAACAATTACATACCCATCTTTATCCTTTATTATTGAATAAGCATAATCATCCTTAGAACCCCCAAAGGATTTTTCCCAAATCTTATTTCCCTTCTTATCTATTTTCAATATGTATACATCCTTTCCACCCTCTCCAAAGGATAAAGTTTCTCCCACAATAATATATCCATTAACAGCCCTTGCTATTCCATATCCCTTTTCACTTTTTAGACCCCCATAAACCTTTTCCCAAATTAACTCTCCCCTCCCCGAAGAAAAAGAGGGGAGAGTTAATATTAAAAGAATCATCAAAATAAAAAACCTTTTCATAGTTCCTCCCTTTTAAGGAAGTAGAACTTCTTTTCCAGCTCCAGCTTCTTTGAGAAGTAATTCAGGAACAATTTCAGTATCATCTAAGTAATATTCATAGGAAATAGAATAATCTTCTAACTCCTGAGTAATATTGTTTTCACCACAATTTACATAAATATTTCCCCATTCCATTACATACCCATCTTGAGGACTTTCAAATTGAGTGGTTATAGGAAGAGGAACTTTCTCAAAGTAGTTATTTTCAACTATTACTTTTGCTCCCATCCTTGAAGCAATCCCGTAAAGAAGAATATTTTTATAATAATTATTAAAAACGTGTACTACACCAAATCTTACACTGGGATGCCTTGAGTTTGTATTTCTAAATATATTATTATGATAGGTTAACTTTGCGTCCACATCCACAGTAGATGTATCGCTACTTCCCACTTGGGTACATTTCCAACTGTTTTCAAAAATATTCCATGAAATAGTTATTCCTTGGGAGGCTCTAATAATATCAAGGAGAGCATCTACTTTATCTTTTTCCTTTTCCCTTTCTGGGACTACAACCATATCACTACTTAAAGTACAATGATCTATCCAAATATTCGTAGAACTTTCAATAGTTATGGCATCATTTTTAGAATTTTCAAAGGTATTTTTAATGGTCAAATTTCTAATTATTACATTATCTACTTTTCTTAAATAAATACCCCATCCTACTATTCCAGCATTAGGGGTTATTCCTATTATAGTTTTATTTGATTCTATATTAACTTGAGCAGACTCTTTACTAGTATCAATTACTCCTTTAACTAAAATAATATATGACTCCTTTGCTTGAACATACTTTTTAAAATCACTTATATTATCAACAGTTACAATTCTTCCCCCTTGTCCTCCTGTAGTATTTTCTCCAAAACCTAAAGGTGTATCATCTAAGGTTAGTATAACTTCTTGGGTAAATCCAGAAATAAAAAGAAAAATACTCAAGAAGGCAAAAATTGTTAAAATTTTAAACTTCATCAAAAACACCTCCCTACTTTTCTCCACCTAAATATTTAGGAACAAATTTTTTAGTCCCCTCTATCATCTCATTAAACATTTTTCTTGCAGTATCTCTATCTATTTTGCTTTCAACTAACGGATCATTATAAAAGGCACGAAAAACAAGTTCTCTATCTTTATTAAGAACTCCATCAAGAATCATTTCCTGATTCATAATATGCCTTAAAACCCAAGAATTTACATCATAGGGAAGTTTTCCAGAATATATGGGCAAAATATTATCCTTTGTGATATATACATTAGTTTCCACAATAACATCTTTGGGAATATGATCTATTTGTCCCATATTAGGAAAATTTACATTGGTTATAAAATCAGAAAGACCTAGTAAAGCCTTCATTATTTGAACTCCAACTTCTCCCGAGGGTTTAATGGGAAACTCCATTTCTCCTTTTGCAAGCTTTTCACTCATTTCATTAAGAAATTTTGACTGTTCCTTACGAAAAGAAACAGGTGTAAGAGAAAATTTCCATTCTTTTACCTTTTCTGGATTTTCTAAATACCAGTTTGAAGGGAAAAACTCCGCTAAATGTCTATCTCCTGCTGCTGCAATTATTCCAAATCTTTTATAAAGATCAAATTTAACTCTATTGGCAGAGGCAAAATAATCTTTCATCCATCGATCTTTCTCTTCCTCATAACCTTCATAATAATATCTTTCAGCAAATTCTCCATAAAGAGGCAAAAGATCTTTTCCATTCCAAGATATTTTATTCACCCATGTGAAATGATTTATACCAAGCACATTCTGTTTAATTTCTGATGGATTTACATAAATTCCCTCTTTTTCCCTTAACATTAAAGAGAGAATTTTAGGAATTTTAAAGACCTCATGGCAACAACCAATAGCTTTTATCTTAGGAAATACTGCGTATAATGTTCTAACACATAGCGCCATAGGATTTGTATAATTTATTATCCAAGCAGATGGTGAATATTTTTTTATTGCTTCTGCAAATTCCATATATATAGGAATTGTTCTTAAGCTTCTAATTACCCCTCCAGGTCCTGGGGTATCACCTACCGATTGATAAATTCCATATTTTTCAGGAAGATGTACATCAACTTCCATCTCCTCAAGGGTTCCAGGAAGAATAGAAATAATAACAAAATCCGCCCCTTCTAAAGCTTCTCCTATTTCTTTTACTGCTCTATATTTCCATTTATTTTTTGCATCCTTTTGTTCACTTATTCTATTTCCTATAGTTTCGTTAATTTTTGCTGACTCATATTTTATATCATATAATCTTACTTCTCCTGAAAAACCTTCTTCTAAAGCAAGATCTGACATAAATCTCCATGCCCAACCTTTAGATCCCCCACCAATATATCCAATTATTATATTTTCCACCTATAAGCTTCCTCCTTTCTTATCCTCGAAGACCAGTAGTTGAAACTCCTTCCACAATATATTTTTGGAAGAAAACAAATATTATTAAAACTGGGATTAAAGATAAAGTAGACATGGCAAAAACTGCTCCCCAATTGGTAACTGCAGAGGGATCTGAAAAGGCACGAAGGGCAACGGAAACAGTATATTTTTCCGGACTATTTAAATAAACTAAAGGTCCCATAAAGTCATTCCATGCCCAATAGAAGGAGAAGATTGTAGCAGTAGTTATTACAGGTTTTAAATTGGGAAGAATGATATGATAGAAAATTCCAAACCTTCCTGCTCCATCTATAAAAGCGGACTCATCAAGTTCCTTCGGAAGTCCCCTTATAAATTGCATTATCATGAAAATAAAGAAGGGACCGCCCAAAAAAGCAGGAACAATAAGAGGTCTAAAGGTATTCACCCATCCCAACTTCATAAAAAGAATATATCTTGGAACAATCTGAACCTGCATAGGAAGCATCAATGTGAGAATTACTGTAGTAAACCATAGTCTTCGACCTATAAAGGGAATCCTTGCAAGGCCATAGGCAACAAGAGTGGAGGAAATCACAGTACCAATAGTCCCTAAACCTGCTACAATGAATGAATTTTTAAAAAATGTGGCAAAGGTTATTCCTCCAAAACCTTGCCATCCTTCTCTATAATTATTAAAATTTAGCTCCTTGGGAATAAGGTTAAGAACATTAGAAAAAATCTCCCAAGGTTGCTTTAAAGAACTACTAAGCATCCAAAGAGCAGGATAAACCATTAAAAAGGCAACAAGGGTTACAAAAAGATAATAAACTAATTTATTTAAGGTTTTATTTTTCACTATACTCCCTCCTCTGCCTCGTAATAAACCCATCTTCGAGATGTCTTAAAGATTAAAATGGTAAATATTCCCACAAGAGCTAACATAAACCAGGCGAGGGCAGAAGCATAACCCATCTCAAAATCGTTAAATCCTTTTCTATACATATAAACCGCATAAAATAAAGTAGAATCTAAAGGTCCACCCTGAGTAATAATATAAGACTGAGTAAATGCCATAAAACCATGTATCATCTGATTTATTAAATTAAATAGAATAACTGGAGTAATCATGGGAAGAGTAATAGTAGCTAATCTTTTCCAAAATCCAGCACCATCAATATAGGCAGCTTCATATAGCTCCTTTGGAACTTGCTTTAATGCAGCTAAAAATATAAGCATGGGGGATCCAAATTGCCAAACTGCAAGTAAAATAAGGGTCCATATTGCAGTTCTTGGATCACCAAGCCAATTCATACCCCTTATACCAAAAATAGAAAGTAGAGCATTGATAATTCCATCTATTCCCCAGATTTGTCTCCATACAACTGCAATAGCTACACTACCTCCAATAAGAGAAGGAATATAATAAATTGCTCGGTATAAATTTAAAAGCTTACTCTCTCTTAAACTGAAAATCAATGCTACTAAAAAGGCAAAAATAAGTCTTAAAGGAACTTCAAAGATTACATATTTAAATGTTGACTTTGTGGCATTCCAAAATCTTTGATCTTGAGTAAACATTCTTATCCAATTGGCAAATCCTATTATTTTTGGTGAAGATAAAATATCATATCTTGTGAAAGAAAGATAAAGAGATGTTATTAAGGGGAAGATTATAAAGGCAAAAAATCCAATTATCCATGGACTTACAAAAATATATCCCATAAGAAGATCATGTTTCCTTTTTCTTGTTAATTTCTTCATGTAATTCCTCTTACCTCCTAAGAAAAAATGATGGGGAGGGATTTTAACCCTCCCCAAAAGTCTATTTTTTCAATATTGCTGTAACCTGTTCTCTAAATCTCTTCGCAGCTTCTTCTGGTGTTATCTTCTTATACATAATTTGGTCATAAAGAGGAGTAAATACATTGTTGTAAATTTCTGGCCATCTTTCTGGATCTGGTGGTGGAGTTGGATGACCATATTTTGTCATAAAGGATATAAAGCTAAACATCTCTTTTTCTACAGCTGTCAGATAAGGCTCAAGAGCCTTTTGCACCTTCTTAGAGATAGGAACTCCTCTTTCTGCCATAAGTATCTTTGCTGCTTCTATATCATTAACAAAGAAGTTAATAAACATAGCTGCTTCTTTTGGATATTTAGTTTTTGAATTTATAGCAAAGAACATTGAAGGTTTTAAGAAGTTACCAACTTTTCTATTCAATGTTGGTATCATGTATAGTTTTAATACCTTTCCTTGTAATGCTCTACTCATTGCTGTTAACTGGTTGCTCCATGTAAACTGCATTGCTGATTTCCCAAGACAAATAAATCTTTGCTCAGGGCTAACACTACCCCTTCCTACCTCTACCTCTCTTGAAGGTATTACACCTTCATCCTGCAACTCAAGAAGCATTCTATAGAAGCTTGCATATACTTCATCACTTTCATACCCTAAGGATTTTCCATCTTCACTGAAGAGATATCCACCATGCTCTAAGGTCCAAACTCTAAATACATTGTGATCTCCTAAGTTCTCAGCAGCACCATAAATTCCAAGTTTCTTATTAATAATTCTTGCAATTCTCTTGAAATCTTCCCAACTCCATAGAGCTGGAGGAAGAGGTATTCCTGCTTTCTTGAAAGCATCAGGATCAATAGCAAAGGCTTGAGAGTTATTTCCCAAGTTTATTGCATAAAGTTTTCCATATAATTTTCCTGAATCAATTATAGATTGGGATACATCCTTTAAGTTAATTACTCCTTCTGCTACTAATTCATCTAAGGGAAGTAGTAATCCCTTTTCTACCCAGCCCCTAATATAAGCATGATCTTGTTGCATTATATCTGGAATATTACCACCTGCTGCCATAGTTGTAAGTTTTGTATAATACTCTGACCATCCTGTATATTCTGCTACAAGTCTAATATGAGGATATTTCTTTTGGAAAAGTTCAATAACTTTTAGGGTTCTATTATGCCTATCCTGAGATCCCCACCATATAATTCTTAAAGTAACTTGCTGTTGGCTTTGAGAGATTGATAATATAAAGGTAATAAGAATGGAGATAAGTAAAAAGACTTTTAAAAATTTTTTCATCCTACATCCCTCCTAAATTTTTCATAGAATAGAATATTTTTTGAATCATTATTTTTATTATTTTTCAATCACCTCCTTTGTAAATAATGCAATTTTGTTGTATAGTTTAAAATTTAAATTTCATTTTGTCAAGAAAAAATTCTTAAAAAAAATAAACCCCCTGAGGGATTCCCCAGGGGGTAGAGGTATATTATAAATTTATTTATCTAATCTTAGATTACCAAAACTTGATGGATTTTGCCAGTTAATATTTTCCATTTCATTCCATGCAATAATTCCAACCCTTGATCCTGTAGCATCCGCATCATTTATCTGTACATCAAATCCTATTACTCTGCCTGCCTCTAACGTTATTTCTTTCATTTTAACCTGTGCTTCCACAATATATCCAAAATCTGTCTTCTTTGTAGCAGTTACGAATCGAGCGGAGGATGCATTGGTTCCAAAAGTTTGCACATTTTCAAAGTTTACTCTATATTGAGCATCATTAGAGTCGTAGGATAATCTCTTTGAGTTATCTTCATCTATAAATATTTCGAAGGAATCTTGTTCCCATGGATTTGCATTAGCTTTATTTAGTAGAGAGTCATATATTTCAGCATATACATAAATACTTGTCTCATCCCATAATACCCTAAATTTTGCATAAGCAACCTTTCCTTTTTGTCCTTGTACATAGCTATCGGTTATATATTCTGGAGTATTCTTCCATAAATCATCCATTTCTCCATCAATATTAGGAGTTCCCCTCTTTGCTATAGCAAGTTTTCCAGCTTCTTCAAGCTCACAGGTTCCATATCTTACAGTGTGTGCTTTTTGTTGATTAGAAGTATCACTCCAGCTTATAATTCTATCTTTATCTGTCACCGCAAAATCTATTCCTATCTTTTTCCCTTTTTCAAGGGTTGTTCCAAAGATTAGAACTTCTGCCTCAACTATATATCCTTCCTTAATTTCCCTTACTGATACACCTCTTATTGCAGGAGTAAAATTGCTTTCATCTTTTCCATCTCTTCTTACTGTTAAATAAACATCGTCTATTTGTAAATAAGGAGATTTTGCATTATTCTGATCAAAAAATACTGTAAAGTTATCAGTAGTATCCTTTGTAGTATCATAAACTTCCGCAAAGATAAATATACTTCTTGGTCCCCAAAGAGTTTTAACAGAGGCAATATTCTTTCCTTCAGAAGTTATTACGATGGGTTTAGCAATGTTATATGCATCATCCTCTTTACCATCTATCACTGCTGTTCCCTTTACAATAGCTCCTTGCTGAGTTAAAGGAGGTAATACTTTGGGCTCTACCAATGCCCAGTAGGATAGTTTTGCTTGATAATCTTTATCAAAAAGTAGTGGATAGTCATTTCTACCTCTATTTATAGTGAGCCAA
>JAOADF010000041.1 GCA_026417425.1 Dictyoglomaceae bacterium | reverse complement strand
TTTCAAAAGTTCCCTTACTATCCCCTTCTTTACTCCAAAATCTAGAAGAGCAATTCTCTTATTACCTTCAGGATTAATCTCATAGGGAACAGTAGTTGTAACTCTTCTTACTAAATCTAAATAGTTAAAATCAAGTCTTTCTAGTTTTTTTGCAAGAACAAAGGGATCCTTCTCAATTGTTGAAATTATTGCTTTCATTGTGCCAAATTTTCTTATTTCTTTTACAATTTTCCTCGTATCAACCTTATGAATAGCGACAATATTCTGTTTATAAAAAAATTCTTTCAAAGACAGGGGACTATCCCAATGAAATTTATAATTGTTAAATTCTCTTGCAACAACTCCTTTACAAAAGGGTTTTTCATTTTCTAATCTTTTCATATCAATCCCATAATTTCCAATAAGAGGATAAGAAAAAACAATTATCTGATTTGCATAAGAGGGGTCAGTAATAACTTGAGGATAACCAACCATGCTTGTATTAAAAACAATCTCACCATAGCTCTCTCCATCAATACCAAAACTTTCTCCAATAAAACTATGACCTGTCTCTAATACTAATATACCTTCCTTTTCTTCCATTCTAATCTCCCTTAATTAATTTGTTCCAAAGGATTATATATTAAAAAATAAATTTTATCAAAAATTATTTTTATTCTCCTTTTTGGCATATAAATAAGAAGGTAATCCAAAAATTTTAATAAATCCCACCGCAGATTCCACAGAAAAAGTACTCTTTTTATCATAAGTTGCCAAATCATAATCATATAAAGAATAAGGAGAATATTTACCAACAATTGAAAAAGTACCATAATTGAATCTTACTCTAACTTTTCCAGTAACTCTATCCTGAGTTTTCTCAATAAAACTTTGAAGAGCCTCTCTTAAAGGATCAAACCATAAACCATAATAAATAATTTGAGAATATTTCTCTTCTACTATTTTTTTGAAATGGGAAAGCTCCCTGTGATGAACTAAACTCTCTATAGCAGAATGAGCTGTGATAAGAATAAAGGCAGCAGGGACTTCATAAACTTCTCTAGTTTTTATTCCTACTAATCTATTTTCAATATGATCAATTCTTCCTATTCCATATTCTCCTGCTATTTTATTAAGAGTTTCTATAATCTTGATAGGAGACATTATTTCCCCATCTAATCCCACAGGAATTCCTTCTTCAAAGGATATTTCCATATATCTTATAGGAAGATTTGGTTTTATTTTTGTCCAAAGGAAAATATCTTCAGGAGGTTCTAACCATGGATCTTCTAGAATTCCTCCTTCAATACTTCTTCCCCAAAGATTTTCATCTATGCTATAAGGATTTTCTTTTGATACAGGAACAGGTATATTATTTTCTTTTGCATATTCTATTTCTTCTTCTCTAGTAAAATTCCATTCTCTTACTGGAGCTATAACCTCAAGATCAGGAGCTAAAGATTTCACAGCAATATCAAATCTTACCTGATCATTTCCCTTCCCTGTACAACCGTGAGCTACATACTTAGCATTATTTTCTCTTGCTACCTTTACTAAATATTTTGCAATTAAAGGTCTTGAAAGAGCAGTTGATAATGGATAAGCCCCCTCATAAAGAGCATTCGCTTTTAAAGCGGGAAGAACATATTCTTCTACAAATTCTTCCTTTAAATCCCATACATATGCCTTTTCTACTCCCAATTTTTCTGCTTTTTCCTTCACTTCTTTAAGATCTACTTTTTGCCCTATATCAACAGTTAAAGTTATAACTTTCATATTGTATTTTTGAGTTATCCATTTTATGGCAACGGATGTATCTAAACCTCCTGAATAAGCTAAAACCACCTTTTCCATATTTTTATCCTTTTCCTCCTTAAAAAATTTAATGTTTGAGAATTATATCATATAGATTGAGAGTATGGAATCATTTCTTTAAACTATTAAACATGTAAATTTAAAAATCATTTTCCGCTTCAGGATAAGAACCTAATATCTTGAAAGATAAACATTCTTCTTTCAATAATTCTAAAGCCCTTTTTACCCTTTCTTCTTCATGATGTCCTTGAAAATCTACAAAAAATAAATATTGGAAAGGTGAAGATTTAACTGGCCTTGACTGAATTAAAGTCATATTAATATTAAAATCATAAAGAGGTTTTAAAGCTCTAAATAAAGCTCCAGCCTGATGTTTAACAGTAAAAATAATAGAAGTTTTATCTCTCCCTGAAGGATTTAACTTTTCCCTTCCTAAGATTAAAAAACGAGTTCTATTGTACCAATTATCTTGAATATTTTTTGCTAATATCTTAAGACTAAAAATTTCACTCGCTAAAGAACTTGCTATAGCTGCACTCTTAGGATCTTCCTTTGCTAAAGAAGCTCCATAGGTTGTACTACTCGTTGAAATTTCTTTAGCTTTTGGAAGATTCTCCTTTAGCCATTTTCTACACTGAGATAAGGCCTGAGGATGAGAATATATCCTTTCAATTTCATCTAAAGAATCTTTTAAAGATAAAAGACAATGCTGGATAGGTAAATATACTTCACCAATAACCTTAAGAGTTGTTTCTACTAAAAGATCCATAGTGGTACCTACAGTTCCTTCTAAGGAATTCTCTATTGGTACAACACCGTAATCGACCTCATTATTTTCCATAGATTGAAATATATTCTCTACTGATGGGAGGGGAATAAATTTTGAGCCTTTTCCAAAGAACTTTATAGCTGCTTGATGAGTAAAAGTTCCTTCTGGTCCTAAAAATCCAATTTTAATTTCCTTTTCTAAATCTCTTATATGACTAATAATATCTTTAAAAATTTCAGCTATAGCAGAATAAGAAAGGGGTCCATTATTTAATTTCTTTAATTTCTCCAAAATTTCCTTTTCTCTTAAAGGATCAAAGGGAGCTAAATTATTTACCTTTTTAATTTCACCAATCTTTAAAGCTAAAAGAGCTCTTTTATTTATAAGCTCCAATATTTTTTTATCAATTTCATCTATCTCTTCCCTCAATTTTTCCAAATCATTCTTCATAATTTTCCCCCATAAATTTTTCATAAATTTTAAAAAAGAATTTTGAAAAAAGCAAGAGTTAAAAAATGAGAAAATTTTCCTCACTCCCCTCTTTACAAAACTGAATTTTTAGTATATTATAATTGGCATATTTTAAATCGGTTGCGCAATTGTATATTAATATCTTAAAAAAGGAGATGATGAAAATTAAAAATGTAAAAATCTTAAGAAGGGGTATATATTTTAGAGAGTTAAACATACTTTTTGCTCTTATAGTTTTAAGTGTAGGTATAACTATTATTAATCCGAGATTTTTAAGCTCTTTTAATCTTCAGATTATTGCAAGACAAGTAGCAATTTTTGGATTATTAGCAATTGGAGAAACTCTTGTTATTATTGGGGGAGGAATAGATTTATCTGTAGGTTCGCTGGTAGCTTTAACAGGAGTACTTGTAGCTTTATTTATGAAAAATGGATTAAGTATAACAATTTCCATATTAATAGTACTCTTACTTTCTTCCATTATTGGACTTTGGCATGGTTTATTTGTAACAAAACTAAAAGTTCCACCTTTTATAATCACCCTTGGTACTTTAACAGCTGCTAGAGGATTGGCGTCAGTAATTACAAAGGGATGGCCAATAATTGGATTACCTGAAAAATTCTTCTTTATTGGTCAAGGGGATATTTTAGGAATACCTTTTCCATTGATAATTCTTATTTTCTTCGCATCTATCGCTTTCTTTATTACAAAATATAGTGTTTTAGGAAGACAACTTTATGCAACAGGAGGAAATATAGAGGCTGCAAGATTATCAGGAATTGATGTGGATAAAAGAAGAATATTTACCTATATTTCAAGTTCATTTTTAGCTGGAATAACTGGAATAATAATAGCTTCAAGATTGAGCCAAGGACAGGCAGGAGTAGGAGGAGGATATGAGTTAAGCGCTATAGCAGCTGCAGTAATTGGAGGAACTTCTCTTTCCGGTGGTGAAGGTACCATTTTAGGGACTCTCATTGGAGCTGCAATCATGAGTGTTATATATAATGGACTAATCTTATTAGAAATATCATCCTATTGGCATGATGTGGTTATGGGATTGGTTATAGTAACCGCTGTAACCTTAGATATCTGGAGAAAAAGAAAAAAATATTAAAGGGGGTGAGATAAATTTTAACTCCTTCTCCCAAAATTATTAAAAGGAGGTCAACTTTATGAAAAAGCTTCTTTTAGTTATTCTACTTTGTTCCTTTGCTTTATTCTTCTCCATAAGCTATTCAAAAGAAATACATGTTGCAGTGATTGGAAAATCAGTTCATCCTTATTGGTCAGAGGTTGAATTGGGTGTAAAAAAAGCTTCGCAGGATCTTGGTATTAAAGCCACATTTTTTGTACCTCTAAAAGAAGATATTCCCGCTCAAATTGCACAAATGGAATCCTTTATAGCCATGGGGGTAGATGGAATTGCAGTTGCTCCTTCTGGCCGAGCAGCAATTGCTCCAACTGTTGAAAAGGCTATGGCCAAGGGAATTCCAGTAATCACTTTAGATACTGATGCACCTCTGAGTAAAAGATTAGTCTATATTGGTACTGATAATTACTCTGCAGGAAAGATTGCTGGACAGGTAATGTCAGATTTATTAGGAGTAAAAGGTGGGAAGGTAGCAATAGGAACAGGATCTTTAACAGCAATGAACTCTTTAGAAAGAATGAAAGGATTTATGGATGGAATTGCAGGAAATAAAAGAATTACTGTAGTAACAAAACCTGCCCTATGTGATTTTGAAGATACTGGAAGAGCAGTAACCTTAGCAGAACAAGCATTACTTACTTATCCAGATCTTAGAGGATTCTTTGGGGTTTATGCCTTTAATGGACCTGCAGCTGCAAAAGCAATAAAATCTGCTGGAAAAGTAGGACAAGTATTAATTGTTTGTTTTGATACCACACCAGAACATATGCAACTTATAAAAGAAGGAGTCATTTCTGCAACCGTTGGACAAAGGCCATATATGATGGGATATAAGAGTGTGGAAGTATTATTTAAGATGACAACAAAAGGTGTAGATGCAACTCTAAAGGAGATTCCAGCAAATAGAATTATAGATACTGGAGTTGATGTGGTTTCTGCAGATAAATATATTAAGTCTATAAAGAGTGTTTCTGCACTTACAGTTGAACAATATAGAAAAAGATTAACTGAATTAGGAATACCTGTTCAAGGTTGGTAAAATGAAAGGGGAGGGGAAGTCCCTCCCCAAGAATTTTGGAGGTAAATATATGAAACAAGAATTGATATTGAAGATGGAGAAAATATCTAAAACTTTTCCTGGTGTTCAAGCATTATCTAAGGTAGATTTAGAAGTATACAAAGGAGAAATCTTAGCTTTGGTGGGAGAAAATGGGGCAGGAAAATCCACTTTAATGAAAATACTTACAGGTGTTTATAGTAGAGACGAAGGAAAAATTATTTTTAAAGGTAAAGAATTAGAGCCCAAAAATCCACATCATGCTCAACAGTTAGGAATCTCTATGATTTACCAGGAGTTCAACCTTGTGCCAAACTTAGATATAGCTACCAATATCTTTCTGGGACATGAACCTAAAAAAGGTAAAATTTTAAAAGTTTTTGATAACAAGAAAGCCTTTAAGGAAGCAGAAAAATTATTAGAAATGGTAGGGTTAAATATTTCTCCAGATATCTTAGTCAAAGATCTTACTGTTGCTCAGCAACAAATGGTTGAAATTGCAAAAGCTTTAGCCTTAAAATCTGAGTTGATAATAATGGACGAACCTACCTCTGCACTAGCAGGAAAAGAAGTTGCAAAATTATTTGAGATTATGAGAAAGTTAAAAAATGATGGAATTTCGATAATATTTATAACTCATCGCTTAGAGGAAGTCTTTCAGATAGCGGATCGAATAATAGTTTTAAGAGATGGACAAAGAGTTGGAGAACTTACCTGTGAAGAAAACAAAATCGATGAAGTAATAAGATTAATGGTAGGAAGAAGGGTTAGAGTATCACCAAGAACAGAATCAAGTATTAATAATATAATTCTTGAAGTCAAAAATCTTTCTTCCCATGCTATAAAAAATATTAGTTTCTCACTAAGAAAGGGAGAAGTTTTAGGAATAGCGGGATTAGTTGGAGCTGGAAGAACAGAAATTGTAAGAGCTCTTTTTGGGGCGGATCCCAAAATATCAGGGGAGATTTATTTAAATGGTAAAAAGGTTGAAATTGATTCTCCAAGGGATGCAGTTAAATTAGGAATTGGATTAGTTCCAGAGGATAGAAAATTACAAGGACTTATTCTTAATATGGCTCTTCATGAGAATCTCTCTCTTCCAAGTATTCCCTTTATATTTTCCAATGGAATAATAAATTTTAAAAAAGAATATAAATTAGTAGAAGATTTTGTAAATAAACTGAGAATAAGAACTCCTCATATATTTCAGATAGTTAACAATCTTTCTGGAGGAAATCAACAAAAAGTTGTAGTTGCAAAATGGTTAGCATTAAAACCAAAGGTTTTAATCCTTGATGAACCTACTAGGGGAATAGATGTAGGAGCAAAAGCAGAGATTCATTCTTTAATTGGAGAATTAGCAAAAGAGGGGATAGGAATAATACTTATATCCTCAGAGCTTCCAGAAATTCTTGCTCTCTCAGATAGAATAATTGTAATTTCAAAGGGAAGAATAACTGCGGAACTAAAAAGAGAAGAAGCTACTCAAGAAAAGATAATGCAACATGCTATAATTTAAATCTTTCCTTTCTCTCTAATATATAAAAATTCGATACTTTCAAATACTGGGAATTTCCTAAGAATATTTAAAGATTCCATCCATATATTTTCCAAGGTTTGGGGATCTAAATTCTCTTCTCCTATTTTACGAATAATATCCACAGAATTTTTAACAAATCCCTTTATTTCCTCCTCAGTATATTTTCCTAAATTTTTATAGAAATATGGCCAATAAGGTTTTAAATTCCCCACTAAATTTTCAAAAATATACTTCACTTCTTGAATATTATTTTCGATAAATTCTTGCCAACTCTCTTCTAATCTCTGTGTTATATTTAGTTTTTGATATCGATTAAATATTTCCATCCAAAATCTCCAAAAGGTAAATATTAAAGCTAATTTTTTATCTTCTTCAAAAGAGACAATCTTTTTATCTTTTAACAATTTTCCAAGAATACTTTGAGTTCTTGACCTTTCAAAAATTGACTCATCTATAATTTGTTTAAAAGTCTTCTCTCCATCAAAAAACCATGAGAAAAATTCTTCTTCAAAGTTCTCATATTTCCCAACAAATAGAAAGATATGATTAAGATTGTTCTCTATAAAATTAATAAATTCAAAAATTCTTGCCGCATCAAGTACCATATCTATCCTTGTTCTACCTAAGGAGAAGAGGAAATTTATAGATTCTCTTGAGAATCTTTCAATGGGCTCTGGAGTAAACTCTTTCACATGTCTATAAAAATAATACCAAGAAACTTTCTCTTGGGAGGTAACATCTCTAAAAATCTCTTTTACCTTTTCTTCTCTTCTATTTAAAAAATTCTGCCATTCTCTTCTCAAAGTTCTTTCATTTATTGCTATTTTAGGGAATTCTTTTAAAGAATGGAGCCAGTATCTCCAAAAGATATATAACCAAAATAATGAAAAATCCTCGTTTACTCTTAAAAGTCTTTCTTCTCTTATTAATTTCCTAACCAGTTCTAAGGTTTTGACCTTTCCTAAAGAGGACTCAGAGGCTACTTCCCTTACTGTTTTTAAACCATCAAAAGAAGTACTTACAACCTCTTCTTCCAAGGATAAACCATCAACTTTAACAGGTAATAATATCACATCTCCAAGATAATCCATAAGGTCAATATATTTTGCAGCATTTATTAATATCTCAAAGGGATCGATATCTAAAACATAAAAAGGAGCTTTTTCCTCAGGAAAGAAAATAAAATTACCTTTATTCCACAATGCTAAATCCAATAAAGCATCCATATTTTCTAAAAGTCCTGTTCTTGCATAGACTATTCTACCTTCTTTAAAAAATACTTCCGCTCTTCTTTCTCCATCTTCAACTTGAAATCTGCCTGTCTTTCTCCCCGAGGAAAGTAGCTGGAGAACTTCCCATAAAGGTAAACTTACTAAGTCACCTCTTATTCCCATTTTACTTTCCTCCTAATAATTATTTAACGAAGAAGACCCATCCTTTTCTTTCTATATTGATCAAACATTATAGCCAATATTATTATAGCTCCAATAGCTGATGGTTGCCAATATGCAGGAAAACCAAGAAGAACCATTCCCGTTCTTAAAACCTGCATTATAGCAGCACCAATAAGCACTCCTAATATGGTCCCTTCACCACCAGAAAGGGATGTTCCTCCAATAACTGCAGATGCAATGATATCTAATTCATAACCAGAGGCAGCAGTAGGAGCAGCTACTCCAAGTCTCGCGGTCATAAGAAATCCACCTACTGCTGTTAAAAGTCCACATAAGGTATAAACCAATAATTTTATTCTACTTGTATTGATTCCAGAAAGACGAGCTGCTTGTTCATTGCCTCCTACTGCATATATTCTATATCCCCAAACAGTGCGATTTAAAAATAAAGAAACAATAATACCAAGAAGTATCATAATAACCACAGGAAGAGGAATACCAACCCCCAATAAAGGTATATCATATTGTCCCCAGAACATAAAACTTCGAGGTAATTCTCTCACTGGCCAACCTCCAGTTAATCCATAACAAAATCCACGAGCAATACTCATAGTTCCCAGGGTTGCCACAAAAGGAGGAAGGTTTGCTTTACTAACTAAAAGACCATTAATAAAACCTACAAAGGCTCCAATAAATAATCCTCCTAAAATTGATAAAAAATTTCCCATATTTGCACGAAGCATCATAGCAGTAATTAATCCTGAAAGTGCCATTACAGAGCCTACTGATAAATCTATTCCTCCTGTAATAATAACCATGCTTATTCCAAAAGCACTAATGGCAATCCAAGAAAAGGCTCTAAGAATATTAAAAATATTAGTAGAAGTTAAAAAAGTTGGAGTAGCAATACTTAAAAACAAACATAATATAAATAAAATCACTAAAATTCCTATCTCTTGAATTCTTTGGAATTTAAAAGCTTGGCTTAGAGGTCTACCAGAAACTCTATTTTTCATATTATTCCTCCTTGACTATAATGAGATTTAAAGTGTCCCGATGCATAGGTCATAATTTTTTCTTGAGTCGCCTCTTTCTTTGATAACTCCGCCACTAACTTCCCCTCATTCATAACCAATATCCTATCGCTCATAGCTAAAACTTCAGGCATTTCTGAGGAAATCATTATAATACCTATTCCAGACTTTGCTAATTGGCTCATAATAGCATGGACATCAACTTTTGCCCCTACATCGATACCCCTTGTAGGCTCATCAAGGATTAATATTTTTGGATTTAATGATAACCATTTTGCTAATACTACTTTCTGTTGGTTCCCTCCTGATAGATATAAGGTCTTTTGAAATAAACTTGGAGTTTTAATATTTAATTTTTGAACAAACTCCTTTGCTATGGAGTTCAGTTTTTCTTTATCAACAAAAAGTAAATTTACTAATTTCTTTAATATAGGAATTCCTATATTTTCTCTTACAGTAAGTTTAAGAATTAAACCTTGATTTTGTCTATCCTCAGGAACAAGTCCAATTCCCAATTTTACAGCATCTTCAGGAGAATTAATATCTACTTTTTTACCTTCTAAATAAATCTCGCCACTATCCTTCTTATCTGCGCCAAAAATTAATCTTACCATTTCTGTTCTTCCAGAACCTACTAATCCTGCAATCCCTAGTATTTCCCCTTTGTATAATTTGAAGCTAATATTTTCGACTACTCCTTTTTTTGATAGGTTTTTTACTTCGAAAATTACGTCTCCCACCTTTGATTCTTCTTTCTTAAACATTTCAGTCAAAGGTCTGTTAACCATAAGATAAATAACATTGTCTGGAGTTGCTTCTTCTCTTTTCATTACTCCCACCAACTTACCATCTCTTAGTACCGTAATTCTATCTGCAATTTTAAAAACCTCTTCTAATCTATGAGATATAAAAATTACAGCTATACCTTGATATTTTAATTGATTAATAATTTCAAATAATTTTTCAACCTCTTCAGGACCTAAAGCGGATGTGGGTTCGTCCATTATTATTATTTTTGCTTTAAAAGATAAGGCTTTTGCAATTTCCACCATTTGTCTTTCTGCTACAGAAAGATACTTTACAAGACTTTTAGGAGATATGTCCGCCCCTAAAATTTCTAATATTTTTTTTGCCTCCTCTTCCATTCTTTCTTTATCTATAAATCCAAAATAGCTTAAAATTCCCTTTCTTTTTGGTTCTCTATTACAAAAGATATTTTGAGCAACAGTCTGATTGGGAGTTAAGTTAAACTCTTGATAAATAGTACTTATCCCTAATTTTTGAGCATGAAATGGATTTTCAATCTCAACTCTTCTACCATCAAGATATATCCTTCCTGTATCTTTTTTATAAGCACCACTTAAAATCTTCATTAATGTAGATTTTCCTGCTCCATTTTCACCAACAAGTCCCATCACTTCTCCAGGATATGCTTCAAAATCTACCATATCTAAAGCTTGAACTCCTGGGAATGCCTTTGATATGCCTTCCATTCTTACTATTGGTTCCATGAAGTTTTTACACCTCCACAATAATAATAAAGGGTACTGGTGATACTACCAGTACCCCTAAAGTTTTTATTTTTCAAAGTTTAGAATGGAGGAGGTAATGGGGTCTTGAAATCTTTCAATAGCCATGCTCTAATCATCGCATCAACATTCTTCTTTGTTACAATATCCATTCCACTATCGATCCAGTCTGGGAATTTTTCACCTTTTACTACCTTACGATATAAGATATCTATGGTATCATAGCCCCAACCCCAATACTTTTGTCCCACTAAACCACAAAGAAGTCCTTCTTTGAGAAGTTGTAATTCTACTGGTAAAGTATCAAAGGCTACAGTAAATACCTTCTTTGCTTTTGATGCCTTCTCCCATAGAGGCATGGAGCCTCTTTCTGCAAATAATGGCCATAATCCTACAAAGAACCAACCTTTTAATTTGGGATATGCCTGCATAACTTCTTCTACAACTTGTACACCCTTATTAATATCATCATAGCAAGCCACCGTAGTTACAATCTTTATATTAGGATATTGCTTTATTTCATCCCTGAATCCTCTCATTCTCTCTTCCAAGTTAAGAGCTCCAGGGACCCCAGTAAGCAATGCTACATCTCCCCTTGTTCCCATTGCTTTTACTAATAATTTTGCTGCCCATCTTCCACCCTCATAATTATTAACTCCAAGGTATGTAAATCGCTTACTTTTTGGAGCATCTGCATCCCATGTCATTACTGGAATTCCAGCATCTACTGCTTTGTTTATTACATCGATCAATGCTGTAGGATCATTACAAGATATTCCAATCCCATCAACTTTTCGTGCAACAACATCTTCTACTACTCTTGCTTGTTCTGTAGCATCGGAAGCTACAGATCCTACATATAGAACTTCAACTTTATATGGTCCTTGTTTAGATAATTCTTCTGCTCTCTTAAAGGCACCATCTCTTCCTGTCTCAAAAACTGGGTTATTTAGGGCTTTTGGAATCCAGGCAAAAACGAGTTTCTTTGGAACCTGAGCGGTAGCAGAGATTAAAAGGAGAATAATTAACAAAGAAAGGACTAAAATAAATCTTTTCATGGCAAAACCTCCTTAAAAGGTTATTTAGAGGAGAAATTAAGTCTTTACCACCTCCCTAAAATAAATTTTAATTAATTTTAATATGAAATTTTTATTTTGTCAAAAATCATTTTTTTCTTTTAAAATTCTAAAAACTTCATCTATTGGAGGTATACCAGCAGAAGCACCTATTTCCTTAACACAAAAGGCACCAATCAAGTTCCCTAAAAGACCACATCTTTTAATATTCCATCCTAAAAGAACCCCTGCTAAAAATCCAGCAACATAAGCATCTCCCGCCCCAGTAGTATCCTTTACTTCTACAGGAAATATAGGAATATAATACTCTTCTTTTCCATTAGTAACATAAGACCCTCTTTCACCCATTTTAAGAGCAACAACTTTTACTCCTTTATCTAAAAAGAACTTTGCAATATCCTCAGGATTTTCCTTTTTTGACATAACTTTTGCCTCTTCTAAGCTGGGAAGAAAATAATCTAAATAGGGTAAGGCTGAATCAAGGTTTTTTAACCAATTTCCCTTCGCATCCCAAACAGTATCTAAAGATGTAACTAGACCATTTTTCTTTGCTTTTTCCAATAAAATACCTGTAGGTCTTCCATCTAAGGAAGGAAGTACATTGGTTCCAGCAATATGGAGAATCTTTATTTTTCTCAAAAAATCCTCTGAAATATCCTCTAAACCAAGATTAGAATTAGCTCCTAAATAATGCCAAAAACTTCTTTCTCCTTCCTTGGATATTGCCACAATAGTAGCAGAAGTTTTTAAATTTTTATCTATTTTAATACCAGAAGTATCAATTCCATAAGTTTTTAGTTGAGAGATAATAAAATCTCCAAATCCATCCTTTCCTACTCTTGCAATAACTCCCACTTTAAATCCTAGTTTTGCCAAGGCAATACCAGTGTTTACTGCGCATCCTCCTGTATTAAGGTTTATTTCATCTATTAATATTAATTTCCCCTTTTCAGGTAAAAACTCGATAGGTTTTCCTAGAATATCCGCTACTGCAATACCTACACACAAAACATCTAGATTATTTTTGGTTTCCATAATATTTCTCTACAAAATTAGACAATTTTTTAAAATAATCCTTCATTAAAGGATATAAAGATCTATATAATTCATATAATTCTTTATAAAGCTCAATATTTTCTTTTTTAGGTTCCTCTTTGCTTACAATTTTTATAGCAGTTTCACATGCAGACTCTACACTTTCATATACTCCAACACCAACTCCTGCGAGAAGTGCAGCACCATATGCAGCTCCTTCTGTTACATTAATAGTAACTATTGGACTATCAAAAATATCTGCTAAGATCTGCCTCCAGAGGGGGCTCCTTGCACCTCCTCCTGATACCCTAATCTCCTTTATTTCGATGCCTAAATTTTTAATTAACTCTAAGGAATCCTTTAATCCAAAAGCAACTCCTTCCAAAACAGATTTAACAAAATAAGGTTTTTTATGTCTCAAAGATATTCCCACAAAAACTCCTTTTGCCATTGGATCTGGATAAGGAGTCCTTTCTCCTGTAAGATAAGGAAGAAACAATAAACCTTCAGAACCAGAAGGTACTTTCTCCGCAGACATGGTTAAAAACTCATAAGGATCTTTTCCCGTCCATTTTGAAAGCTCCATCTCTATTTCTCCAAAGGAATCTCTAAACCATCGAAAAGATCCTCCTGCGGATAACATTACTCCCATAGTATGCCATTTTCCTGGAACTGCATGACAAAAAGTATGAAGCCTTCCTTCCTTTTCTCCTTCAGGTTTATCTAAATGAGCAAAAACTACACCAGAAGTACCAAGGGTTACTGATACTATACCACTTCTTACAATACCTGTACCTACTGCTTGTGCTGCCTGATCCCCTCCTCCACCAACTACTGGTATACCAGGAACTAATCCTAATTCTTCTGCTACTTTTGGAAGAAGGGTTCCTGTGATTTCAGGTGATTCATATACTCTTGGCATCCAATCTTCAGGAATATCAAGTAAGGAAAGCATCTCCTTAGACCATTTTCTATTCCTTACATCAAAAAGAAGAGTTCCTGAGGCATCAGAAACCTCTGAAGCATATTCTCCTGTCAAACGATAACGAATATAATCCTTTGGGAGAAGA
>JAOADF010000137.1 GCA_026417425.1 Dictyoglomaceae bacterium | reverse complement strand
TGGAAAGACAGATAGAAGATATTAAGAATAAAGTAGAAATTATTGTAGCGGTTATCCATACCCTTCCCTTTGAGGATTTAATATATACAAAAAACTTCTTTTCCGCCTATCTTGGAAGTAAATATCTGGGAGATATCCTTTTGAAAAATAAGAAGATAAAATATTTAATTTGTGGTCATGAACATAATCCCTTAATCCTAAATAAGGATGGAATTAATATCTTTAGATGTCCCTTCGGATATTTAAAAAATCTAAAGGACTGGGAAGAAAATATCCTAAGAGGCATAAAAACCCTTCAAATCATCATACAATAACGGGACACGAATGATAGATATTTAAGGCTTTATATATGCTTCCCCATATTACTGCATTATTTCCTAAGGGAGAAGAAACAATATTTATGTCAATTGGTAGATAATGTTCAAAGATTTTTTCCATTTTAGGGAATAAATTATCAAGATATTTTCCCAAAATTCCTCCAATAATGATGATTTCAGGTGCCAATACAGTGGTAAGATTAACTATTGCCCTCGCAAGATTTTCTGCAGAGTTATCTATAACCTCCTTTATTTCCTTATCCTTTTCATAATCTTCAAAAATTTCCTCAATATTTTTATAATTCTTTCCAAATTGATGCAATCTCTTTTGTATTCCTGACCATGAAGAATTCCATTCCAAGGAACCAAAGGGGGTATTTAAAACTCCAGGATATATATAATTGGGATCATCTATGGACATATATCCTATCTCTCCTGCAAATTTATTTTTACCCTCATATATTTTCCCATTTATAATTATTCCTGCTCCAATCCCAGTACTAACAGTTATATATACTATATTTTCCTTTCCTTTTCCTGCTCCTTTCCAATATTCTCCCAATACTGCCATATTTACATCCCTTTCTATAATTATTAAAGAAGAAGGAAATTCCTCTTCCAATATCTTTACTAAAGGAGCATTACTCCATTCAGGAAGACCTGGGGAAAACATTAATTTCCCTTCTTCAATAATACCTGTTATTCCAAAACTTAGTATTTTCAGATTTTCCCTTTGAATTCCATTTTTTTCTAAAATTTTCTTTAAAATTATTGGAAAATTTTGAGGATACATGAGATTTTTTTCCCTTAATTCTTGAGTTTTTATTACTTCTTCATATTCTATTTTTCCCGACATATCAGAAATGGCAAGTCTAATAAAAGATCCTTCTAAATCTCCCGCTAAAATATATCCATGTTTTGAATTATAAACTAATAAGATGTCCTTTCTACCCTTTTTAGTTTCTCCCTTTCCTACTTCTAAGATTAATCCTTCCTTTATGAGATCTTGAACATGAGCGGATACTGTTGGTCTTGAGAGTCCAAGTTTTCTTGCAATCTTTGCCCGAGATATGGGACCCTCTTCTCTTACTAAATGAAGAATTAATCCCCGATTAATCTCATTAATAATATTAGGTCTTCCTATCTTAGACATATCTTCACTCCTTGTTAAAAATTTAATATACTTTAACATGATTTTATATAATATTTCAAAAAAATCGTCAATAATTTTAAAAACGTTTTTATATTGAGGAAATAATGATGAAACTTCTTGAAGGAGTAGTAGTTGCCCATACAACTCCTTTTAATGAAGATGAAACTGTAGATTATGAATCTTTGAGAAAATATGTAAATTTTATAACTAAAAAGGGGGTTCATGGCATATTTGTATGTGGAACCACAGGAGAGGGACTAATTTTATCTTTAGAGGAAAGAAAAAAAATTTTAGAAACTATTATAGAGGAAAATAAAGGAAAATTAACAGTTATTGCCCATTGTGGAACTATAAATTTGAAAGATACCATGGAATTGATTGACCATGCAAAGAAAGTAGGAGCGGATGGGGTTGGAATTCTTTCTCCTTTTTATTATTTATACACTGAAAAGGAACTTTATCATTATTTTTCAGTTATAGCAAGAGAGTTTAAATATATCCCCCTTTATCTTTATAACATACCATCCCTAACTAAGAATGAACTCTCTGTCTCCCTAGTTTCTAGGCTGTCTTATGATTTTGAGAATATAGTAGGAATAAAAGATAGTAGTGGAAATTTTTCTACCATCTTAGGATATATCTATAATACAAGGAAGGATTTTATTGTTATTGCAGGATATGATAGAGCCTTTTTTCCATGTCTTTTAATGGGAGGAAGGGGAACAGTGTCAGGACCTGCTGGTGTTTTCCCAGAAATTTTTATAAAAATTTATGATGCCTTTAAAAATAAAGATTATGAATTATGTAAAGAGCTTCAGAGAAAACAAGCAAAGCTTTCTCTTGTTCTTTATGATGGTGTAAATTTACCGCTATTAAAAAGAGTTCTCGAATTTAGAGGAATAGGAAAAGGTTATATGAGGAAACCCTTCCTTCCCTTAGATGAAGAAGAGAGTAGTAATTTGAAAGAAAATTTGAAAAAAGTACTTTTAGAAATAGGGCTAAATTTCTAAGGTAAAATTTTTTATATACTCTTAAGAGTAGAGAGAAAAGATTAAGATAAAATTTCCTCTTAGGTAAATGAGATTTCCTTGAATATTAACACTTTGGGAAAAATCCTCTTGACAAAAATTTAAAATCATCTTAAACTTTTTTTAGATTATAAATTAAGTTTCCTTTAGAATAGATTTTTATAAAAAAATTATCATTGAAAATAAATAGGATAAACTTAATTAAATACTATTCTGTAAGAGAGATAAATAAAAGTGAACTTAATTTAAGTTTTAAAATAATAAGGAGTTTATGGCTAATCAAAAGGGATTAAGACAAAATAATAAGGCAATTGTATTTCAAACTATAGCAAGGTTTGCACCTATATCCCGTAAAGAAATTGCGGAAAAAACCAATCTTTCTCCTGCTTTGGTTACAATAATAACAGAGGAACTAAAGAAACAATCCTTCATATTAGAAACAGGAACTGCAAATTCTACAGGGGGAAGACCTCCAGTATTTTTAGAAATATATCCTCATGCGGGCTACGTAATTGGTATCAATCTTGGGATGACCTATATTTCCACTCTTCTTATGGATTTCAGTCTTCAACCTGTGCACAAATTAAAGATTCCCACTTTACCTTATGAGGGAAGAGAGGCAGTAATAAATAGAATTGTGGAAGCTATAGAAAAAATCATTATTTTAGCTGATGTTCCTAGGGAAAAGGTCTTAGCAATTGGAATTGGTGTTCCTGGGCTTGTGGATACAAAAAATGGTATCTCCAAATTTTCTCCCAATTTAGGTTGGCAAAATATTCCCATTAGGGAAATTATTTATCAAAGGGTGAAAATTCCTGTCCTTATAGAGAATGATGTGAGATGTGCCACCCTCGGAGAGAAATTCTTTGGGGCAGGAAAAGGTGTTGATAATTTGGTTTGTATGTATGTGGGAACAGGTATAGGGGCGGGAATTATCATTGAAGGCAAGCTATATAAGGGAGTAAGTGAAGGAGCAGGAGAAATAGGTCATACCACTATTTTAGATGAGGGACCAAAATGTAGTTGTGGAAATAAAGGATGTCTTGAAGCTATTGCTTCAGGTCCTGCTATTGCAAGAAGAGCAAGAGAATTAATAGAAAAGGGAAGAAAAAGTTTAATTTATGATTTAGTAGAAGGTAAATTAGAGAAAATCACAGGGGAAATTGTATCCCGAGCAGGATGGTCAGGGGATTCTTTAGCTTTAGAGATTTTAAAGGACACTGGGCATTATTTAGGAATTGGAATAGCTAATTTAATAAATTTATTTAATCCTGAGCTTTTAATTTTAGGGGGAGGAGTTATGCAAGCAGGAGAGTTAATTATGAATTCTCTTAGAGAAACTTTAAGGGAAAGGGTTTTTTCTATGCCTGCGGAGGCAGTAAAAATTGTCTTTGCCTTTTTGGGAAATGAGGCAGGAATGACAGGTGCTGGAAAGCTTGCAATGGATTTTGCATATCAAAATTTAGGATTACTTATTTAGAGGGAGGTGATAGAAATAAAAATTTTCCTTTCCTTTTCAAAATTTAAAAATTTGGGAGGTAAAAGGGCATGCTTAAAAAGATTTCCTTAATTTTAATTTCAATTTTATTTTTAATTCTTTTAATAGGTCCAGGCATCGCACAAAAGAAGGTAGAAATTACCTTTTGGAATGGATTTACAGGACCCGATGGAAGATACATGCAAAACCTTGTAGATGAATTTAACAAAACTTATACAGGAAGAATTGAAGTAAAAATGTCCATTATGCCCTGGGGAGATTATTATACTAAAGTGGTAGCAGCAGTTGCAGCAGGAAAACCACCGGATATAGGAATAATGCACTTAGATCAGATTTCAGCTTATGTACCAAGGGGTGTAATCATACCACTAGATGATTTAGCAGCAGAGTTAAAACTTTCCGAAAAAGACTTTGTCGCCGCAGTTTGGAGAGCAGGAATATATGAGGGGAAAAGATACGCAATTCCTTTAGATGTTCATCCTTTAGTCTTCTACTGGAATAAGAAACTCTTTAAAGAAGCAGGCTTAGATCCAGAAAAACCTCCAAAGAATAGAGAAGAATTCATTGAATTTGCAAAGAAACTTACAAAGGATAAAGATGGGGATGGTAAGATAGATCAGTGGGGAACAATGATTCCTGTGGGCTGGCCTAACTTTATGATTTGGTATTCTATTTTCTTTGGAAATGGTGGAACATTATTTACTCCAGATAACAAGAAAGCATTATTTAACTCTCCTGAAGGAGTGGACGCATTACAATTTTTAGTAGATTTAGTTAAAGTTCATAAGGTTTCTCCTGAAAATGTAGCAGTGGATGCTGATGTGGATGCTTTCAAGAGAGGGACTTGTGCTATGGAATTTAATGGTATATGGATGTTAACAGCATACCAAGAACAACCTGGACTAGAATTTGGAGCAGGAAGAGTACCTCAATTGGGAACAAAAACACTAGCCAACTGGGCAGGTTCTCATAACTTTGTAGTGTTTAGACAAAGAACTCCTGATCCTGCTAAATTATCTGCAGCAAAAACCTTTATAGGATGGGTAAGTAGAAAAAGCTTAGAATGGGCAAAGGCAGGACAATTACCTGCAAGATTGACAGTATTAAGAAGTAGTGATTTCAAGAAGATACCATATATTGGAAAGCTTGGACAAGAAATTCCACCTTACGTAGTATTCCCACCATTATTCCCTAAGTACGGTGAAGCAACAGGACCAATCTGGGATGCTTTAAACTTTGCTCTAACCTTCAAGAAGGATCCAAAGAAGGCAATGGATGATGCGGTAGAGCTTTCAAATAAGATTTTAGCAGCAGAGTAATACGAAATTAGGCAGTGGGGATTTCCCCACTGCCTTTTTATTTTTTAGGAGGTTATAAGATGAAAAAAAGACTATTTGGAGATGAGGGGTTATTAACTCCCTATTTTTATCTTATTCCCCATGCTATATTTTTTTCAATTTTTGCCTTTTATCCTGTTTTTAAAGGAATTTGGATTAGTTTTCATAAATGGGATGTTTTAAGTGGAGAAAGAACTTTTGTAGGATTCAAAAATTACTTAGATCTTTTCTTTGTAAGAAATGTTCCAGCTCAATATTATTGGGAGGCACTCTGGAATACCATAAAGTTTGTTTTATATAGTGTTCCGTTCTTAGTGGGAATTGCTCTTATCCTTGCCCTATTAGTAAATTCTGTGAAAAAAGGAAAGAGTTTCTTTAGAACTACATTTTTCCTTCCTACTGCTATGACTGTTTCTGTTGTTGCAGTTATATGGAGATGGATTTTTAATTATGAATCTGGTCTCTTAAACTATATCTTATATTCTCTCTTTAAAATTAAGAATATACCTTGGTTAACCCAACAACCTGGTGCGTGGATTTCTATAGTAGTAACTACTATTTGGTGGACTGTTGGTTGGAATATGGTCTACTTTTTAATTGGACTTCAAAATATTCCTGAGGAGCTTTATGAAGCTGCAAAGATCGATGGAGCTGGTTGGTGGCAAAGTTTTAGATATGTTACTTTACCATCTTTAAAACCTATTGCTCTTTTTATTTTCATCACCACCATAATAGCTTCCTTTAATCTTTTTGGACAGCCTCAACTTATGACAGGAGGTGGCCCAGGAAGAAGTACTGTCACGGTTATGCTTCATATTTATAATGAAGGTTTTGGAACAAATTTGAGAATGGGGTCTGCATCTGCCATGGCATATCTAACAGCTTTAATAATGATAATTATAACCTTCTTACAAGTTCGTTTTTTCACTCGTAGCGAGTGAAAGGAGGATAAATAATGGATTATAAATTAAAAAAGAACATTTTAAACGTTTTACATTATATTATATTAATTTCTCTTGCTATAATTTGGATCTTCCCCTTATATTGGATGCTTATAACCTCTTTAAAACCTGAACATGAGACCATTGCTTGGCCTGTAAAGTGGATTCCTTTTCCTCCTGTCTGGGAAAATTACTGGAAAATTTTAAAAAATCCCATAGATACCCCTGTTTTTGTATGGTTTCGAAATAGTTTTATTGCAGCCTTTTCATATAGTATCTTAGGATTAATAGTTTCTACTCTTTCTGCCTATGCCTTTGCAAGAATGAAATTCCCAGGAAGAGATCAATATTTTTGGTTTTTAGTAAGTTTTATGACAATCCCAGGCATAATTTATCTAATCCCCAATTATTTAACCATAGACAGCTTTGGTTGGGTGGATGATTTAAAAGCTATTATTTTTCCTGGTTTAGCTAGTGTCTGGGGTATATTTATGTTAAGACAGTATTTCCTTACCATTCCCTATGAATTAGATGAATCGGCAAAAATAGATGGAGCAAGTAGATTATATATCTTATGGAAAATTATAATTCCTTTATCTAAACCTGCCCTTTTAACTTTAGGCTTTATGAATTTTTTATCTAATTGGAATGACTATCTTTGGGCTCTTATCTGTCTTTCCTCCCCAGAAAAAAGAACTCTTCCTGTGGGAATGCTTACTCTTCAGGGAAGATATATTCATTTTTATGGCACCATGATGGCAGGTGCCTTTCTAACAGCATTTCCTGCTTTAGTTTTATTTATCCTATTACAAAGATATTATATACGTGGAGTAGTTATGTCAGGCTTTGGCGGAAAATAAGGAAGGTGAGATCTAATGAGAAAATTTTGTTTATTATTATCTATTATTTTTCTTTTAGGAGTGACAGCTATGTTTGGAGATAATAAGGTTCCTAAATATAAAAATCCTTTAAATGTTTATAAGGTTGCAGATCCTTTTATTCTATCATATAAAGGAAAATATTACCTATATGCCACTTCAGAAAAAGGAGCAGGACCTCAGGGAGGATTTGAAGTATGGGAATCTAATAATCTTGTAGACTGGATATATCGAGGATGGGCTTATGAGAGTGATGAAAAATCCTGGGGGAAAGAATCTTTCTGGGCACCAGAAGTATTATATAAAGATGGAAAGTTTTATTTATTCTATAGTGCTCGAGGATATATAAAAGATAAAAAAACCTTAAGAATATGTCTTGCAGTTTCTAATTCTCCCCTTGGTCCTTTTAAAGATTTAAAGGCTCCTCTTTTTGATCCTGGATATGCAACGATAGATGCTCACCCCTTTGTTGATGACGATGGAAAAATCTATCTATATTTTTCTAGAGATGTTTCAGAAAATCCCACAAGTGATATATACGTAGTTAGATTATCAGAAGATCTTTTAAATACCATTGGAGAGCCCCAATTTTTACTATCTCCAACCCAATTATGGGAAAAAAATTCTAAATGGAATGAAGCTCCTTTTGTAGTTAAATATAATAAAAAATATTATCTTTTTTACTCAGGGAACTTTTTTGCAAGCCCAGAATATTCGGTAGGATATGCAATTTCTAGTTCTCCTTTAGGTCCTTTTATAAAGGCAGAAGAAAATCCTATTTTACGTAGAACAGAACATGTATCAGGTCCAGGGCATAATAGTATAATAAGAACCCCTGATGGAAAGGAATACTTCATGGTATATCATACTCAAATGAAGAGAGAAGGAACCCATCTGAGGCAATTAGCTATTGATAGGATTCTATTTACTCCTGATGGAAAGGTAAAAGTTTTAGGTCCTACTAATACACCTCAGGCTTTTCCCTCTGGTGTTCCTAGACCAAAGAAAGCTTCTTCTGATAATTTTTCCAGCAAGGATCTTGATTTTTCAAGATGGATTATAACAGGTTCCTTTGATTATTCCCTTACTGAAAGAAAGGGATATCTAAGAATAAAAACAATAATGTCAGATATTCTTTCTATTATCTCTTCCCCTTTAGATGTAGCTAATATCTTTACCCAATATACCTGGGATAATAGATTTGAAATTTCAACCAAAATTGAGATAATTTCGGAAGAAGAACAAGATAGAGCAGGATTAATTGTATTTGATAGTTATAATCACTATTTAGAGCTCATAAGAACAAAAAAGAAAGGAAAGATACTTTTGGAGTTTGTAAAAAAGAACGAAGAAGAAATAGAGAAATACTTCGTAGAAATACCTAATAAAAAAGCATGCTATCTAAAATTAAAAACTGATGGAAAAAAATGGTATGCTTATTATAAATTTGAAGAAAAAGAGAATTGGACATCCTTTGGAAAAGAAATAAAGAATGATTTTGATTTAATAAGAGTAGGAATTACAGCCTATTCTCCCTACTCTATAGGAGGATCAGTTTTTGATTTTGATTACTTTAACTACTTAGAGCTTAGGTAGACTAAAATTTATGGAAGATTGAGGAAGGAGGTTTTACTTTGGGAAGAGAAATCTTGTCGCTGGAAGGATACTGGGACTTTTCTCTGGAGAATGGCGAATACAAAGGTAAAATATATGTTCCCTCTATAATTCAGGCAGAATTTCCTGATCTTAAATATTATTATGGAAATTTTTATTATAAAAAAACCTTTAATATTCCTGAAAATTGGCTAAAAAGTAAGATCCTTTTAAGATTTTCTGCGGTAGATTATTACTCAGAGGTATGGATAAACGGAAAATTTGTTGGAAGTCATGAAGGAGGATTTTTACCTTTTTATTTTTTCATTGAAGATTTCGTAAAAGCAGGAGAAAATGAAATTTTAGTCAAAATAATGGATTCTAATACAGATAAAATAAAGTTCTCTAAATTTTCTCAAGATGAGATTCCCCATGGAAAAGCCCATGATGGCTGGTATGGAAATATAAGTGGTATATGGCAAAAAGTATATTTAGAAAGGTTAGAAACTCCATATGTAGAGAACGTAAAAGTCATCCCAGATATAGATGAGAAAAAAATAAAGGTGGAAACTTATATCAAGGAAATAGATAAAGATTGTATTTTGCTTATAAAAATTTATGACCCTATAGGAAGGGTATTCTCTAAAGAGATCAAAATCAACTCTGAAAAAGAAGTTATTGACTTTTCCTTTCCTGAAGTAATTCTTTGGGATATAGATAATCCCAATCTTTATAATTTAGAAATACAAATATTTAAAGAAAATTCTTTAAAAGATATTTATAAAAATGAATTTGGAATGAGAAAAATTGAAGTTAAAAATGGAGAAATATATTTAAATAATAAACCTTTATATATTTTTGGAGCTTTAGATCAAGATTTTTATCCTGAAAAAATATATATACCCAATTCCATAGAGGAAATAAGAAAAAGATTTCAAAAAGCAAAGGAAATGGGAATTAATCTTTTAAGAACTCATGTAAAGATCCCTTTACCTGAATACCTATATCTAGCAGACCATATGGGAATCTTAATCTGGGAGGAGCTTCCCTATTGGGAAAATTTAACGGAAGAAGCAAAGGAAAGAGCAAAAAAGACATTAAAAGGAATGATAGAAAGAGATTTTAATCATCCCTCTATAATAATCTGGGGGATAATAAATGAAAGTTGGGGAATAGATTTAAATATAAGGGAAAATAGAGAATGGTTAAAAGAGATGTACAATTTTGTAAAGAGTCTAGATCCTACAAGGCTTGTTGTAGATAATTCTCCCTGTATTCCCAATTTCCATATTAAAACTGATCTTGAGGATTTCCATTTTTATACATCAATTCCTGACCATGCCCCAAAATGGGAAGATCTTATAAAGGGATTTTCTAAAAGGGATTTTTGGATTTATAGTCCCTACGGTGATGCAGAAAAAGGAAAAAAACCCCTCTTGATTTCGGAATTTGGAAATTGGGGACTTTATAATATAACTGAAAATTTTACCTTCCATATTCCCAAATACATGGAATCCTCTCCTCCGTGGGAAACAAGAAAAAGATTTTATTCTTGGAAATTAGATGAGGTTTTTGGCTCCTTTGAAGAATTTATAAAAGAAACCCAAAGACATGAATTTATATCTTTAAAGTATGAAATTGAAGTTATAAGAAAGCATTCATCCATAAAGGGATACATAATTACAGAACTCACTGATGTATTCTGGGAATCTAATGGACTTCTCGATCCTTGGGGAAATTCTAAAATTTTCCATAATGATTTAAAATGGTTAAATAATATTAATTTTATAGCTTTATCCCAATATAAAGCTAATTGGTATAGTGGTGAAAAAATGAATATCTTAGTAGAAGGATATTTAAATTCACTAGCAGAAAAATTGATCCTTAAATTTGAAGATTCAAAGGACATCTGGGAAAAGAAATTGGAAAACCTTAAATTGAATCAATGGCAAATATTAGGAGATTTTTCCTTAAACCTTCCTGAGGTAAAAAATATAACTAAGAAAAGACTTCTTTTATTTCTGAAAAATAATCAAGAAAAAATTATTGCAAAAAACTTTTACGACTTTTATATCTTCCCAAAAGAAGAAATCAAAAAGGAATCAAATCTATTAAGAATAAAGACATTCCTTTCAAAGGAAGATAAAGAATTTTTGAAAAAAGGTGAAAATATACTAATCCTTGCTACCAATGAGCATGCTTTGGAATTTTTAAAAGAAGAGAAAAATTGGCAGATTATTTCAAGAAAAAAAGACATGTATCATGGGGATTGGATAAATAATTTTAACTTTCATAGAAAGGTAAAATTTCTGTTAGATCTTTCTCTTCCTAATCCCTGGGATTTTTCCTTTTTACATCTTATTCCTGAAAACCTAATAATTGGAATCGAGGAAAAAGATGCAGAAAAAATATTAGCAGGAACCTTTTACGGTTGGATTCTCAACTTGGGAGGCTATCTTTTAGAAGTTCCTTATGAGAAAGGTAAAATTATTATAACCACATTAAATTTTAAAAACTTCTCAGATCCATTGACAGTTTGGATTTGGAATAGAATAATTGAAAACTTATAAAACTAATATCGAGGTGAAAAAAATGAGAATCTGTATTATAGGTTCTTCAGGACACATAAATTATGTGATTGAAGGGGTAAAGAAAGATAAAGAGTGTAAAATTATTGGAGTTGCTCCTGGATCTAAGGAAGAAAAAGTAGATAAAGTTTTAAATATGATTGATAATAAAGAAGAAATTCAAATTTTTGACAATTACATGGAAATGTTAGATAAGTTACATCCTGACATTGCAGTCTCTGCCTGCCACTTTGGAAATCTTGCGAAGGTTAATATGGAGGCCTTAAAAAGAGGTATAAATGTTTTTTCAGAAAAACCAGTAGCAACAACTTTTGAAGATCTT
>JAOADF010000082.1 GCA_026417425.1 Dictyoglomaceae bacterium | reverse complement strand
TACCTTATTTTTCAGGATAAGGTAATGGTCCCACAATCTGATGGGGTATATAAGGTTCCTCTAAATATTTTATCTCTTCTTCAGTTAATTTAACCGAAATCGCTTTTACAGCATCCTCAAGTTGCTCTATTTTGGTAACTCCTACAATAGGTGAAACCACTGGTTTTTTATGAAGAAGCCATGCTAATGCTACTTGAGCACGAGATATCTCATGTTTTTGAGCGATCTCACCCACCCTATCAATTATTGCTTTATCAACTTCCTTAGTAGAGTCATATTTCATTTTTGCAATTTCATCGGTCTCATATCTTACTGTGGTTTCACCCCACTCTCTTGCAAGTCTTCCAGCTGCAAGGGGGCTATAGGGAGTGAGCCCTATACCTTCTTCCTTACAAAGAGGGATAAGTTCCCTTTCGTCCTCCCTATAAATTAAATTATAATGATTTTGCATGGAGATGAATTTTGTCCATCCATGCTTTTCTGCAGTATATAAAGCCCTTTGAAATTGCCATGCAAACATGGCGGATGCTCCTATATATCTTACTTTTCCAGCTTTTATTACATCATGAAGAGCTTCCATGGTTTCCTCAATGGGAGTATTGTAATCCCAACGATGGATAATATAAAGATCTATATAATCAGTTTGAAGACGTTTTAAACTTTGATCTACCTCATGCATAATAATTTTTCGGGAAAGTCCCATGGAATTTTTTCCCTCATGCATAGGAAAATAAACCTTTGTAGCTATAACAACTTCCTCTCTTCTTGCAAAATCCTTTAAAGCTCTTCCCAAGATTTCTTCACTTCTTCCCAGGGAATATACATTTGCAGTATCAAAAAAGTTAATTCCAAGCTCCAAAGCCTTCTTTATTATGGGACGACTGTTTTCCTCATCTAAAACCCACTTATGGGTCCATATATTTTTGTCCCCAAAGCTCATACAGCCCAGACATATTCTTGAAACTTCCAATCCTGATTTCCCTAATTTCATGTATTCCATAATTTTTCACCTCCAAAAGTTTTTTTAATTTTATGATTTAGAGTAAACTCAAAGTCAATAAATTCATGAATTAAAAGGGTAGAGAGGAGGAAGAGCATGTGTAAATATTATAAATCTTAGAAGAAAACTATATATTCCTCTTTATATAGAAAAAATTTTCTTCAAGTCCCTCCCTAGCATGGGAAAGTTGATATTCTGCCTCAAATCCCACTCTACAGGATATGTATGAATATATTTTAATTTTCTCAGAAGAATTAAGAAATTTTATTAGAATATAAATCTCCAATTTGAATCTTTTGAGATAATATGAGTAAATTATGAATTTGTAAAAGAAAGGAGTAGGGAAATGTTAGATAAAAAATTATGGATCATTGCCTTAATCTTGTCTCTTTTTACTATTCTTTATAACATTTTAGAAGGACTTTTTTCAGTGTACTTTGGAGTAAAAGAGGAGACCTTAGCCCTTTTTGGTTTTGGTATTGACTCATTTATTGAAGTATTATCAGGGGTTGGAATCTTTTACATGGTTATAAGAACCTTGAAAAATAAAGAAAGAAATATAAAGTTTGAAAAAATAGCATTAAGGATTACAGGGATATCCTTTTATATTCTCTCCATAGGACTTATAATCTCTATAGTTATAAACTTAATTGAAGGAAGAAAACCTGAAACAACTTTATGGGGAATTATTATATCTTTAATATCTATTATAACTATGTATTTACTTATTAAAGCTAAGATATACATTGGAAGGAAATTAAACTCTGATGCTATTATAGCGGATGCATATTGTACTAAAACATGTCTTTATTTATCCTTTATTCTTCTTGCCTCAAGTTTCTTCTACGAAATTCTTAAAATTGGATATATAGATCTTTTAGGAGCTCTTGGAATATCTTATTTTTCTTTTAAAGAAGGGAAAGAGACCTTTGAGAAAGAAGAAGAAAAGTGCGAATGTAGCAAAATATAAAATGTTAGAATTAATCCTATAATGGATAAAATTATTAAAGTTATAAATTTATAGTGTCTTGAAGAACAAAATTGTTATGTTAGATGAGTATATGGGACAGTAGATTCAATTTAGAAAACCTAATTTAGGAATATTTAGAAAAGTAAAGGAAAAGAAGCTTTTAAATTTACAAACATAGGTAAAAATAATTAAAAGTATTTAAAAATTCATAAGATTTATCTAAATTAAATTTACTTTTTCAAGAAAAGACTTATCTTCTAAAATTTCCTCCACCTTTCCAGATCTAATAATTTTCTTTTCTTCGTTTAAAACATAGATCTTATCAGCTATATGAGATACCATATTAAGATCATGGGTAGCTATAATTGTTGTTTTCCCTTGCCTTTGAAGATTTTTGACATATTCGATAAATTCTCTTGCACTCCTAGGATCAAGCCCATTGGTAGGTTCATCAAGAAGTATCACAGAAGGCTCAATAACAAAGATGGAAGCAAGGGCTACTTTTTTCTTTTCCCCTTCACTTAACTGATAAGGAGTCTTATCTAGAAGATGAGAAATTCTGAAAATTTCTGAAACTTGATCTATTTTTTCCTCTATATCCTTTCTTCTCCTTTCAAGTTGAATTAAGCTAAGAGATATTTCATCTCTCACTCGGGGAGAAAAAAGCTGGGCATCTACATTTTGAAAAAGAAGAACCACATTTTTTCTAAAAAACATATTAAATTCTGGCTCATTAAAGGTTTTTTCACTTATTTCTCGGGAAAAGGCCCAAAATTTTCCCCTTTGGGGATATATAAGTCCATCAAGGATTTTCAAAAGGGTAGATTTTCCGGAGCCATTAGGACCAAGAATACATATCCTTTCTCCCTTGTAGATTTCAAGATTTATGGAAGAAAGGGCAATCTTGTGATCAATATAATAATAACTTACATCTTCTAGCTTAAAAATTAATTCTTCTTTCCTCAAATTCTAACTCCTTCCACAATAAAGAGTATAACTAAAAAAGTAAATAACATAGAAACCAAAATTAAAATATCCATAAAGGAGATTTTTTTTCCAAAATGAAAGGAAAAATCTTTATTTATCCCTCTGGAAAGCATTCCCTGGGAAACTTCTTTAGCAAGTTCATGACTTTTTATTATCATTATGGCAATGGTATTTGCTGTGAAATTTTGCTCTCTTTTTATATTAAAGGTTATAGTTCTACTTTTTTTAGCAAGATACAGTTCCTCAGCTATTTTTAATAGAAGAAATATGTACCTGTAAGTTATGACAAGTATTGTAATAATAAGGGATGGAACTCCAAGACCTCTAAGTCCTGAGAAAAGATCTATCCAGGGTGTGGAAAGAATTAAGAGCTGTATATAAGAAATAGATGTGGCAACTCTCAGAACAAATTTTAATGCAGTTATAGCCCCATCTAGGGTAAAACCAAAAGTAAAATCTAAAGGGTTAATAAAAATAGAAGGAAGCACAATAATAAAAGTAAAAAAAGGAATAAATATCCAGGTCCTCTTGAGTAATTTTCTTAAACTTATCTTCCCTAGATATCCTAAAAATATGCTGAGGGAATAGAAAAGTAGAATACTCTCTATCTTATTCAGAAAACTTATAATCACGAGGGTAAAGAAAAGAAGAATTATCTTTATCTTTTCATTCACATTGTACAATAAAGAATCTCTTTTTTCTTCAAGAAAAGTAGATTTTAGTACCTTATTAAAATCATTTAAGGTCTTATCTATAAAATTACTCATTCTCTCTACCTTTTGCAGCAAGCTTTCCCAGTAAATACATTATTAATACCACAATTCCCACTCCTACAAAGCCTGTTATTATGTATCCCATAGATTGTTCTAGTAAGCCTCCCTTTTCCCATATTTTTAGATTATAATCTGGGAATAAAGGCTTTCCAAGATTTTCTAATTTTGCAAGCTCCTGGGGAACATAACCAATAAATTCTTTAAGTTCCTCAGAGCTCCACTCTCCCCATGCAGCACCCGCATTGAAAAAATAGGGTAGAATAATCCCTAAAGGTGATAATATTATTAAAATTATTATACCTTTCCATAATTTACGCATTTTCCCACTCCTTTATCATATTTGTTTTTATAAGATATTGTAACACAAGGACAGTAATAATAGCTTCAATCCAACCAAATAGAAGAAGATGTTCCAGCATCATAGCAGGTATGGTAACCTGTAAGGGATAGGGACAATAAAGAGGCTTTCCATCTCCCGCTTTTGCAATATAAGGTTGTATACCGAGCATTATTGCGGTGGTAAATGCAGCCATATTGAGCCCTACATAAGCTCCTGCTCCTGCAGAAAAAAGTCCCCTTTTGGAAGATAATAACTCCTTTCCCTTTAAAATTCTATAAACAAAATATCCTGTAAAGGGCATAACTATAGCTAAATTAAAACAATTTGCGGATATAGCAGTAATTCCACCATCGCCAAAAATCAATGCCTGAATTATTAGAACAATTGAAATTATAATAGAAGCGGTCCATGGCCCAAGAAGGATAGAAATAAGCACTCCTCCTACTGCATGACCCGTTGTTCCCCCAGGAATGGGAATATTAAACATCATAATTACAAAAGAAAAGGCCGCTCCAAGAGCAAGAAAGGGAATTTGTTCTGGCTTGAGAAATTTTTTTATATAATTATAGGCCCTTAACCAAAAGGGGACCATAACTAGGAACATACTTCCATAAGTCTGAGGTCCTAAATATCCATCAGGTATGTGCATTTAAATACCTCCCTTTATAGTAACACATTTTTAAAAAATTATAACACAAAAAGGATGAATTTTAAGTAAAAAATTACAAAATTTTGATTACAATTTTACATTATAATTCTCTTTAATCCATCAGAACATTTCAAAATGGGATCTATCAATAATTTACCTTACACCTACCATAATTTGGCATCCTCTTGACATATTTATACCAAAATGGTATAAATTAATAAAAAATTTTGGAGGTGTAAGAAATGAAAAAATTACTGATTATTCTTCTTCTAATATTTGTTTTCTCTTCTATTTCTGCCCAAGAAAAACCCACATCACCACCTAAAATTGATGGAAAGCTTTCTCCTAACGAATATCATAATTATGCTAGTTTTTCAAATGGAGAGTTTAGAATATTCTGGAGCATAATAGAGGATGAGGTTTATATTCTAATGATAGGAAAGACAAAGGGCTGGGTAGCCTTAGGAATTAATCCTACTTCTAAAGCAGGAAATGCGGACTATATAATTGGATATGTAACAGATAAAGAAGTAAAAGTCTTAGATTATTTTGCTCCAGAAGCTCATGTAAGACATACTTTAGATACTAAACTCGAGGGAAAAAGTGATATATTAGAATTTGCAGGCTCTGAAGATAAGGATTTCACATATATTGAGTTTAAAAGAAAACTTTCTACAAAGGATAAATATGATAAGGACTTCCCAAAATCTGGAAAATTAAATATAGTCTGGGCATTGGGACCTAATGATGATCCCTCTTCAAAGCATATAAAGGCAGGCTATGGAGTTTTAAATTACTAAAATTCTTTGAAAGAGCCAACGGAAAAGAAAATAGGATATTTCTCCGTTGGCTCTTTACTATAAAAAAGTAATTCTTTATTAAAACAATATTTCTTCTAATCTTTTCAATATATCCTTAAGAGAGGGAGCTTCAAACCATTCTCTCTTTGTAAGTTCGTTAGCATAGGCTTTATAAACAAGAGAAATAAGATGGGAAAGTTCTTTAGGAAGGGAGGGAGGACTACTTACAAAATTTTTCCATTGAAATCTGTCTTTCTTTTTTGCTTCCTCAATCTCTTTATACCATGGAGTTTTTCTATAATATATTCTTGCAATTTCTTTACTTACTGGCAGTCCATTATAGGTAAATCTACATTCATCCAAGGTTCCCACTGCATCTACTAACATGAAATTTCTATCAAGATCAAAGGCAAACTCTACTTTACCATCTTCGTTTACAAGACCAATTCTTTCTCCCTCTTTTGTGATTTCTTCATCTATAAATAAAGTAAGATCAATTAGTTTTTGAAATTCCTCTTCTTCAAGTCCACTTATATCCTTTGCTTCTTCATAGGAAAGATATCTATCATTTACTTCAAGTTTTGTAGAAAAATCCACAATGGGTTTTTCAAGTTTTTCTCCTGGGATGGGATCTTTTTTAAGTCCTAAATCTTCTATTTTTAAACTCCCTTCCTTTAATCTTCTAAATACTGAAGATCCCTCAGGAAGAGAATTTCTATATATAACTTCTAAAGGAATTAGAAGATTTCCTTTCTCTTTTTTAAATATAGAATAATCATAAGTTCTATCTTTCAAATCAGGTTTCAATACCCTTACTATCTTAAATTCCATAATATTTGATGGGGACCTTAGCTCTGAAAGAGTTTTTATCTTATCATCTTCCACAAGTCCCAAATAGTGAGTTTTTATCCCTTGTTCTTCCATCTTTTCAAAGAAATATGCAGTAGTAATACAGATTGCCTTCCCCTTTTCTTCTATATGGTCGGGCATTTCCCCATAATCAAATACAGAATATCTATCGGAAAAAATAAATCTTCCCCTTCCTAGGGATTTTTCTGTGGGATTTTCTGAAATTATAAGATCTTTTACACTACCCATCTTCTTACCTCCTCATCATCTTTTTCCAGTTCTTCTTTCTTTTCTCTTTGATAGGCTTCTATTCTTTCCGCAAGCTCTTTATATTTCAAAGCAAGAATTTTACATGCAGAAAGACCTGCCTGTTCTGGTTCCAATACCGTTAAGGGAGCAACACCAGAAGGCATTCTTAATGTTGAAAATATATCAACTCCTGAAAATTTATCGCTATATGGAGGACATGCAATTACAGGCTTTGAAGTGTTAGCATCTACAAATCCACTTAGAGCATTACTTCTTCCCGCTACAGTTATAAATACTACATCTTCCTTTTCATATTCCTTAATTATTTCTAAAACCTTCAAAGGTACTTTGTGGGCAGATGCCACCCTCATTATATATTCTACCCCTAGTTTTTTTAGAGTTTCTCCAATCTTTTTAGACCATTCCAAATCTCCCTTAGATCCCATAATAATAACTACTTTCATATTAATCCCTCCATTTTTTGGGTTAAATATATCGTAAAGAGAAAATTATGTCAAAGAAGTGTGAAAGGGAGTGTAATCAAAATCGAATTATAATCCTGAAAATATATCTTTATATTTCTATTGTGGATTTTTTTAAGATATGTTAAAATCCTTTTAGGAGCATGGGGAAAAAGGAGAGAGACCCTGGGGTTAATCCCAGGGTTTATTTATTTAACTATAGAATAAAAATGTTTAAAAAAATTAGGATCTTAATAATTTTAATTTTTCTTATACTTTTAACCTTAAACTTTTCTAATGATATTCCTTGGCACAGAAACCTAGTATTTTATGAGATATTTATTAGATCTTTTGCAGATAGTAATGGGGATGGAACAGGAGATCTGAGAGGATTAATAGAAAAATTAGATTATCTCAATGATGGAGATCCTAATACTGAAAAGGATTTAGGAATTAATGCCATTTGGCTTATGCCTTTGTTTCCTTCTTCTAGTTATCATGGCTATGATGTCACAGATTATTACAACATAAATCCTGATTATGGAAGATTTTGAAAAACTTCTAAAAGAAGCCCATAAAAGAGGAATTAAAGTAATTTTAGATCTTGTTTTAAATCATACCTCTTCTCTACATCCCTGGTTTAAATCTGCAAGCTCTTCTGAATCTTCACCTTTTAGAAATTTTTATCTTTGGAGTTCCCAATTACCTCAAGCTAATTCTCAATTTTGGCATAAGGCATTTACGGGATATTATTATGG
>JAOADF010000080.1 GCA_026417425.1 Dictyoglomaceae bacterium | reverse complement strand
TACTTGTTTAGCAATATTTTTAAATTCCTCCCAGGTCCAGTTCCACTTAAGAGAAGATATTCCAGCTTTTTTTAACAATTCCGGATCATATACTATTCCAAAAGAATTAACCCCAAGATTAATAGCAAATAGTTTTCCTTCTACTCTACCTGGTGCCACATATGCATCAGGAACATCAGAAACTTTTATAATGTTTTGTGCTACCAAATCATCTATAGACCTTAAGAGTCCTCTTTTAACCCATTCAGCTAAGAATTGATAATCATGTTGAATTACATCGGGCAAGTTTCTACCAGCAGCTTGTGTTGTAAGTATTGTCCAGTAATCACCCCATCCAGAGTATTCGGGTACTATCTTTATATGGGGATATTTCTGTTGAAAGAGTTCGATAACTTTTAATGTTCTATTGTGTCTATCCTGGGATCCCCACCAAGATACTCTTAGAGTTATAACTTCTTTTGAAAAACTTGAGGAAATTACGATGGAGATTAACAAAAAGACTAATAAAATTAATTTAATAGGAATTTTCATATTAAATCACCCCTAAATTAATTTTTAGAATATAAGATTTCCTCGATTTTTTAAGTTTTATCACCTCCTTTATTGATAACTATTTTGCAAAATATACAATAAAATTGCATTTTTGAAATAAATATATAATGATTTTCTGAAAATGTCAAGAAGAAATTTAAAAAATCGAAAAAAAGAAAAATATAAAAAGAAAAAAATTTGACAATATAAGAAAAAAACTTTATAATTTATATGTGAAAAATACAAATTTTTTGTATAATATACAAAGGGGGTATAAATTATGTATAAACCTCTAAAAATTTCTATTCTGATTCTTTTTATTTTCCTATTCCTATCTGTTAGTTTTTCTAGAGAAGTTGTAACTCTTAGAATTTCATGGTGGGGATCCCAAGACAGACATAATAGAACTCTAAAGGTTATTGAGCTATTCCAACAAAAGTATCCTTATATAAAAATTGTTCCTGAATATGCAGGATGGGGCGACTATTGGACAAAGCTTAATACTCAAGCTGCTGGAAGGAATCTTCCCGATATAATTCAGCATGATGCTCAATATTTGAAAGACTGGGTAGAAAAGAAATTATTACTTCCCTTAGAAGATTTAGTAGCCCAAAAGTCTTTAAATATTTCAGACATTCCCGAACCTTATCTTGCTCCTGGTAGAGTAGGTGGAAAATTATATGCAATTAATCTTGGTGTAAATTCTTTAGCTATTGCATATGATCCAGCATTATTTAAAAAAGCAGGAGTTCCTCTTCCTAAATGGGATTGGACGTGGGAGGATTTCAAAAAGATTGCTCTTCAAATAAAAAATAAACTTGGAATATATGGAATAGGAGAAACCATAGTAAGTAATATATTATTTGAAAATTGGTTATGGGCACATAAAGTTTGGTTATTTAGTGACGATGGAAAGTCTCTTGGATATGAAGATGATAAACTGTTTTCAGAATATTTTAGAATGGCTCTTGAATTACAAGAAAGTGGGGCATGTCCCACAAGAGAGTCTGAGATTGCAAGAGGTTCTGTGGGAATTGAGGATAGATTTATAGTTACTCAAAAGTCTGCAATGTCTTATCTCTGGAGTAATCAATTAGTTGCGGTTATGAGAGCAGCAAAGGAAAGACCTATAAAGTTAAACACTATTCCTCTTCCTGGAAAACCAGGAACAAGATCTGGGAATTTCTTAAAAGCGTCAATGTTCTTTACTATTAGTGCCCAAACAAAATATCCTAAAGAATCTGCAATGTTTATTGATTTCTTTGTGAATTCTATAGAGGCAAATAAGATTCTCTTAGCTGAGAGAGGAATTCCCGTATCTAAGAAAATCCAAATCCTATTAAGACCTTACTTACCTTCTGCTCAAGTTGAAGCTCTTAACTTTATTAAAACTGTAGAAAAGTATGGAGCTCCCACTCCTCCCCTTTTGCCTCCTGGAGCAAATGAAGTATACTCAAATGCCTATGCTCCTTTGGTAGATCAAATTCTTTATAAAAAGATTACACCAGAACAAGGTGCAAAGGAATTTAGAAGACTAGTTAATGAAATTTTGTCCCAAAGATAATCTTTAAAAAAGCCCCTCTTCTAAGGAGAGGGGCTCCTTTTTCTTTATACTCCTGATAAAGATCCTGCAAGAAGACCTCTCATAAAATATCTTCCTAAAAATATATAAACTAAAAGCGGAGGTAAAGCAGTAATCAAAGCACCTGCCATTTGGATATTCCATTCAACAAAATAACTTCCTGCAAGATTATTTAAAGCAACTGTTATGGGTTGTACTGCTGGATTTGGAGCTACTACAAGGCCAAATAAGAAATCGTTCCATATAGATGTGAATTGCCAAATCATAGCTACTGTAAATCCAGGCATTGAAACAGGAAAAATAATCTTACTATAAATACTTGCAAATCCTGCTCCATCTATTTTTGCAGCTTCTATTAATTCCGTGGGAATTGTGGCATAATAATTTCTAAAAATTAATGTAGTTATAGGAATTCCATAAACAATATGAACAAAAATTAATCCAGGTATTGAGCCATATAGTTTGGTTTTTTGAAGAACCTGAACCAAGGGAATAAGAATGCTTTGATATGGTATAAACATGCCAAATAAAAGTAAAGGGAAAATTATATCTGCACCTTTAAATCTCCATTTAGTAAGAACATACCCGTTTAAAGAACCTAAGAATGCTGAAAATATGGTGGCAGGAATTACAAGATAAATACTGTTCATAAAGTTTTGAGAAAGACCTCGTAAGCCTCTTGATGGATTTCCTTTCCATGCCTGAATAAAACTTTCAAAACTGAAATTTTTGGGAAGACTCCACATTTCTCTTAAGCTAATCTCTGCAAAGCTTTTAAGACTTGTTGTTAGAAGAATATAAACTGGCATTAGATAAAAGATGGCAAAAAATATAAGAACAACATAAAGAATGACCCTTGTTATTTTCATTATCTTTTAACCTCCGACCTTAAGCTATATTTTAGATAAGGTATTATTAATACTGCAACAGAAATCAGAAGAATAATTGCAATACTTGCACCTTGAGAAAAGTAATTTCCTCGAAAAGTTGTGTCATACATAAATAATGCAGGAACATCACAAGAAAAACCTACTCCACTTCCTGTCATTGCAAAGACTAAATCAAATATTTTAAGAGAAATGTGTCCTAAAACTATGATAGCCCCAAAAGTTATGGGACGAAGAAGGGGAAGAACAATATATCTATAAACTTCCCAAGTATTTGCACCATCTACTTGTGCTGCCTCAAAAAGTTCTGTAGGAATGCCTCTTATTCCAGCAAGATACATTGCCATAACATATCCCGACATTTGCCAAACCGCCGCTATAACTACTGCTTTGATTCCAATTTTAGGATCTGTGTACCATCCACTTTTTAAAAAGGAAAGTCCTATTTTTTCTAAAAGCATATTTATTCCTATGGATCCTTCCATTCCTCCAGTTCCTGGATTTAATAACCATCTCCAAACAACACCTGTAACTACAAAAGAAATTGCCATTGGAAATAAATAAATATTTCTAAAAATATTTTCTCCACGAATTTTTCTGTCGAGAAGAATTGCTAATAAAAGTCCAAGTATAATAGAAGAAGTCAAAAATAGAAATGTGAATATAATAGTATTTTTTAAAGAAATTTGGAACCTATAGTTTTGAAAAAGGTCAATATAATTCCTAAATCCAACAAAGGTAAAATCTGGAAAAATATCTCTCCAATTTACTAAGGAGACTAAACTTGTCCATCCTATAAATCCATAGACAAAAATAGCTATTAAAATAACAGAAGGCAGTATAAATAGTATGGGAATTACCTTTTCTCTATCAATTTTTCTCATGCTTTTCCTCCTAGATATAAAGGGGGGAATTTCCCCCCTTTTTTTTACTGTTTTACTCCTTGTTTTATAGCAACATTTACCAATGCTTTTTGAGTAACGCTTACATTAGGAAATGCGACAAATAGAGAAATTATATCTTTAAATTCTGTTACCCATCCTTCTGATGCAGCTGCACCATGCATTACACTAGGTACAATGGTATGTTTTAACCAGTCCTCCATAGCACTTCTTTGATATTCTGGGAACTTTGTTTTATCCACATCTGTTCTTGCAGGGATTGACCCTTTCTTTATATTAAATGCTTCTTGCCCTTCTTTTGAACCTAATACTTTTAGAAATGCTACCACATTAGCTCTATTTTTCACTTTCTTAGGTAGACCAAAACTATCGGATAAAGCGTCAAATATTCCAGTATTTCCTGGTGCTAATATCCAACCAAAATCTTTAAATTCTTTTGCATAGAAATATCCTACCGCCCAGTCTCCCATAATATTCATTGCTGCTTTTCCTTCTACAATTAGAGCACAGGCTTCATCCCAGGTTCTTGCAGAATGATCTGTATTAACATAAGTCAGCATCTTTTTAAAGGTTTCCAAGGCATCTTTAACCTTTGGATCAGCCCATTTTGTTTTTCCTGTCCAAAGTCCTTTATATCCTTCTGCTCCCAATTTTCCAATTAAAACTGTTTCAAATACATGAGCAGCTTCCCATCCATCTTTTGTTCCAAGAGCAAGGGGAATAATTCCCTTTGCCTTTAATGCATCTGCTACTTTAAAGAATTCATCAAAGGTCTTTGGTGGTGTTAATTTATTATCTTCAAAAATCTTTTTATTATACCAAAGAACATTGGCTCTATGGATATTTACAGGTACAGACCAGTATTCTCCTTTATAGGAGACAATATCCAATATTCCTTTGGGCATTACCTTTGTCCATCCTTCTTCCTTATATAAAGATGTAATGGGTTCCATGAATCCTGTTTTTACCCAGGTATCAATTAATTCATGTCCTGCATGAACTTGGAAGGTATCAGGAGGATCTCCACCAAGCATTCTTGTTTTCAATACTGCTTTTGCTTGAGCACCAGCACCTCCTGCAACTGTGGCATTAATTATCTCTACATTGGGATATTTCTTGTTGAAAATATCAAAAAGAGCCTGAAGACCTTCTGCTTCACCACCAGCAGTCCACCAACTAAAAATCTCAAGTTTACCTTTAAGTTGAGCAAAAGAAGAAAGACATATTAAAAGGATAAAAAGTAAAGAAGAAACTAAAATTTTACGCCACATGATTTGATCCCTCCAAAAAAATTTTTAAAGAAGTTTAAGAGTATATCACCTCCCAAATTTTTTATTTTCAATAAGAAACTAACCAAATATAATTTTAAAATTTTATTTCTCAAATGTCAATAATTCAATTTTATAAGGAATTATCTTTTTTTGATAAAACTCTTGTATAATTCGGATTATTTTGGTATAATTCCAAGCTAAATCTTTACTTTATTAAATAAAAGGAGGTGATGAAAGTGATATGGATCATGCCTTGCCCGAAGAGGGCGGTTCAGAACAATATATATAACAATAATTTTAAGAAGGAGGTTAAAGAATGGCAAAGACTATTGAGGAAATTAATGAGAAAATCCGCCAGGGTAAGGCAGTAGTTGTAACTGCTGAGGAGATGATTGATATTGTTAAGGAGAAGGGAGTAGAAAGGGCAGTAAAGGAAGTAGATGTAGTAACTACTGGTACTTTTGGAATGATGTGCTCTTCGGGTATTTATTTTAACATTGGACATACAAAACCAAGAATAAAACTTGGGGGAGGAAGGGTATATTTAAATAATGTTCCTGCATATGCAGGTTATGCAGCAGTCGATATATTCTTAGGTGCCACTGCTCTTCCTGAAGATGATCCAAGAAACCGCTATTATCCTGGAAGATTTCCATATGGTGGAGCCCATGTAATCGAAGAATTGGTTTCTGGAAAGGATATATTACTAACTGCTACAACTTATGGAACAGATTGCTACCCAAAAAGAACTTTATCTGCATATATAAACATAAAGGACCTTAATGAGGCAGTTCTTTTTGATGTAAGAAATGCTTATCAGAATTATAATGTAGCAGTAAATTTATCTAATAAGACTATTTATACCTATTTGGGAATGTTAAGACCCAATTTAGGAAATGCAAACTACTCTTCTGCAGGACAACTATCTCCCCTTCTCAATGATCCTTTTTATAAAACCATTGGTATAGGGACCAGGATATTCTTAGGGGGAGGAGTTGGATATATAGTTTGGCAAGGAACTCAGCATGATCCCTCGACTATAAGAGGAGAGAATGGAGTCCCTAAAAGGGGTGCAGGAACTATTGCAGTAATTGGGGATCTTAAACAGATGAGTCCTAAATGGCTAAAAGGAGCAAGTATTATTGGTTATGGTGTTTCTTTAGCTGTAGGTATTGGAGTACCAATACCAGTGTTAGATGAGGAAATAGCTTTCTATACAGCAGTTAGGGATGAGGATATATACGCTCCAGTAGTAGATTATAGTAAGGCTTATCCTGAAAGAGAACCAGAAGTCCTAGCAGAGGTAAGCTATAAAGAATTAAGGAGTGGAGAAATAGAAATCCTAGGGAAAAAAGTTCCTACAAATCCTCTTTCCAGTTATGCAAAGGCAAAAGAGATTGCAGATATATTAAAGGAATGGATAAAGGAAGGAAAATTCTTGTTAACAAAGCCATCCGCTCCTATTCCCGGGCCAGAATCAGGAGTTAAATTTAAGCCTTTCTCTGGAAGAGAGTTAAGAGAGGAGGTAGGTTCTAAATGAGAACTGAAAGAGTAGTATTACATTTTCCAAAACATTTAGCGGATAAACCAGTGATAGTTAATCTGGTCCGGAAATTTGATTTGGACTTTAATATATTAAAGGCTACTATAACTCCTGATGAGGAAGGAGTTATGGTTTTGGAAATTACTGGGGAAGAGGAAAATTTTCAAAAAGGGATACAATATTTAAAAGAATTAGATGTAAAAATTCAATCTTTATCTCAAGATGTAATCTGGGATGAAGAAAAATGTACTCACTGTGCCTATTGTGTTAATTACTGCCCTACAAAAGCACTACAAAGGGATG
>JAOADF010000068.1 GCA_026417425.1 Dictyoglomaceae bacterium | reverse complement strand
AGGATAAAAATCTTTAGGTGAAGAACAAATTACATCCATTCCCAATATACTCCCACAAAGTATAAGAGAATTAGCTACATTATTTCCATCTCCAAGATAAACAATTTTTAATCTCCCCTCGCCCTTTTTTTCTCGAATAGTAAAATAATCTGAAAGAATCTGGCAAGGATGTTCCAAATCGGAAAGTCCATTAATAACAGGTATCTTAGAATATCTTGCTAATTCTTCTAGAGTGGTATGAGAGAATACCCTTGCCATTATTCCATCCACATATCTTTCTAATACCCTTGCAGTATCGGAAAGAGTTTCTCCTCTCTTTAGCTGTAAATCTTGAGCATTTAAATATAATGGGTAGCCTCCCAATTGATAGACCCCGACCTCAAAGGAGATTCTTGTTCTCGTAGAAGGTTTCTCAAAAAAGAGTGCTACCGTTTTCCCCCTTAGATAATCAGTTTGTTTTTTGCCTGCATAGAAATCAATTTTAAAATTTTTTGCCAAAAAATATATCTCTTCTATTTCTTCTCTATTAAGATCAGATATAGAGAGTAAATCTCTCCCTTTTAAATTTGGCATCTTTCTCCCTCCTTGAATTTTGAAATATATTCTTAATTATAATCAAAACTTTACAAAATAAAAATTTATGTTAAAATAATTTACACTAAAAAAGTATTAATTGAGGTGAATAAATGAGAAAAATATGGAAAACCATAAAAGCGGATTATAAAGCAGTATTTGAAAAAGATCCTGCAGCAAGAAATTTTCTCGAAGTAATCCTCTGTTATCCAGGTTTTCATGCAATACTTATTCACAGATTTGCCCATTTTCTCTGGAAAATGAAAATTCCAGTAATTCCAAGATTAATTTCCCATATTTCAAGGCTTTTAACAGGAATAGAAATACATCCAGGTGCTAAAATTGGAAAGGGATTTTTTATCGATCATGGAATGGGAGTAGTAATTGGAGAAACTACGGAAATTGGAGATAATGTTCTTCTTTATCAAGGAGTAACCCTGGGAGGAACAGGAAAAGAAAAAGGGAAAAGACATCCTACTATTGGAAATAATGTAGTTATTGGAGCGGGAGCAAAGGTTTTAGGTCCCATAACCATTGGAGATAATGTTAGAATTGGGGCAGGTTCTGTGGTATTAAAATCTGTTCCTCCTAACTGTACCGTAGTTGGAGTTCCTGGAAGAATAATAATTCAAAACGGAAAGAAAGTTGAGAATGATGTTTTAGCTCATGGAAATTTACCTGATCCCTATTCTCAGATAATAGAGGATTTGAGCTTGAAAATCTTATATCTTGAAAGAAAAATAGAGGAATTGGAATCAATAATCAATGATTTAAAAGTAAAAGGTTTTTTAAAATAAATTTTATGATATAATAATTCTTAATAAATTAAAGAGAGATCTCCCAGGGGAGCTCCTGATACTGGGGCTGAGAGGGTAGTAGAAGCTACCGACCCTTGGAACCTGATCTGGGTAATGCCAGCGAAGGGAGAGGAAGAAAAAAATAAGTTCCTTGCCTTAGCTGGTAAGGAACTTAATTTTTTATAAGGAGGATTTTAAAAATGGGAGGAAAAACCATTAGAATCTTAACAGAAGGTGGAATGAGTATTGCTTTAGCTTTACTTCTTTGGTATTTAAAGATTGGAGAAATGCCTCAGGGAGGAAGTATTAGCTTACAAATGCTTCCTTTATTTATATTTGCTTTAAGATGGGGATTAATTCCTGGGCTTTTTGTGGGATTAGTTTATGGATTGGTTCATTCCCTTCAAGATCTTTATGTGGTTCATTGGTTTCAATATATATTAGATTATCCCATTGCCTTCTCTTTAATTGGTTTGGCAGGCTTAATAAAAAATTTAAAAACATCCAAAATAGTATCCTTTATAATAGCTCTTTTGTTTCTTTTAGGCTCAGTAATATTCTTCTTAAATATCTCTTCGGAACTTCCTCAAGCTCAAAAGAATTTAGAGGAGTTAAAATCAAAAATTGAAACTGTATCAGGAGAGGAGAAAAAAGAAATAGAAGAAGAGATAAAAGATTTAGAGTTTAAGTTAAGATGGTATCCCATTTCCCGAATTGTCATTCTAATAGCAGGAATTTTAGGTAGTGCTCTTCTTATTTATGGAGCACATCTAAGAAAGATAGCTGAACCTCTCGAATTAGGAATATTTATTGGAGGAATAGGAAGATTATTTGCCCATTTTCTATCAGGAATAATTTTCTTCTCTCAGTATGCTCCCCCAGGAACTCCTGCTTGGCTCTATTCTCTAATATATAATCTCTTTGTAGTTGTTCCCAGCACTTTTGTGTGTCTTCCATTAATTCTTTTAATTTATCCAAGAATACAACAGGCTCTTTCCTCGGAAAAATGAAAATATTAATCTCTGCCAATGGGGAAAATAATTTATTAAGGGAAGAGTTAGAAGAAATACTTCCCATTGATAAGATTATTTGTGCAGATGGAGGTACAAAATTTGCTTTAAATATGAATCTGACACCAGATATTATAGTTGGAGATATGGACTCTATTTCCCATGAGATTATCGATAAGATTAAA
>JAOADF010000129.1 GCA_026417425.1 Dictyoglomaceae bacterium | reverse complement strand
CCCCGCCGTAAAGATTAATCATAATAATCGCTAATATTTGTTTCTATAACCCTTGCATCTACCTTTGCTACCAAATCTCCTGATCTTCCCTGGAAGATATTCTGACTTATAATAAGGTCCATTGTTTCCAAGAGTTCTTGTTCTGTTACATCATCCTTGGGATCAGGAATTCTTAGAGTAAATCTTCCTCCTCCACTATCTAAGAAAATAAATCTTATATACTTTCTTGAAGATAATGATGCCATCCCTTCTCACCTCCTTTAAATTATAGTTCTACTAACTCTTCATCATTGGTCCTAATGATTTTTACCAAAGGATACTTCTGAAGGCTTGCTAATTTTTGAGCGATAGAAAATACAGAGGAATCAGACGCACTTGGTTTCACGTTATTAAAACTTCTACTTCTTACAACAGGATTCCCCTGCTGGGTTCCCACCTGAACCCTTAAAATCAAACGAGAATTATAGGGAATAGAATTTACTGGCATTTTTTCACCTCCTTTCCTCAAGCTTTCTATTAAATATAGGGGGAATGTGGGCGACATAATGATATAATGAAAACATGGTAGGAAGAAGTTGGAAAAGAATTTTAGAGGGCGATAGGATCAAAAATTTTCTTATAAACGCTGGTGGAATAGAGGAAGCACCAAAAAGTGAATATGAATTATGGAGAATAAAACTTCTTTCCTCTACTTTTATTTATTATAAAACAGGAACTTTATATTCTACCCCTTCAGAGGAGATTAAAAAAATTTGGGAAAAAATAGATTCCCTTTTGGGGGGAAGATTTGAGATTCCCACAAAAAATTATCTTATGGGATTTGATGAGACAGGAAAGGGAGAAATTATTGGTCCATTAATCTTAGTGGGAGTCTTATTTAAAAGGGAACTTTTTAAGAAAATTGATTACATAATAAATGCGTCAGATACAAAAAAGAGCCATGATTTTTATTATTGGAATAGAATTTATCAAGAATTAAAACTATTAAAGGAATTTCATTTTGAGTATTTGGAGATATCAGAAAGGGAACTGGATAAATTTAATATTAATGTATTAATGGATAGAGGATATAAAAAATTGATAAATAATCTTTTAAATAAGATAGATCCATCAGAAGTTAGAATAGTTATAGATGACTATGGTATAGGAAAATCCTTAAGAGAATTTTTAAAAAATATTCCTTCAGAGATCATAATAGAAAATAATTCTGAGGAGAAATTCTTAGAAACCCGATGTGCCTCCATAATAGCAAAGGCAATTAGGGAAGAAAAAATTAAAAGAATAAGGGAAGATGAAAGATACATAATAGAGGGAAAGGATTTTGGTTCAGGAAATTTGGGAGATGAAAAAACAAGGGAATGGCTGAGAATCTGGCATGAAAAAAAAGGGGAATTTCCTGATTTTGTTAGAAAATCATTTTTGAGAAAATGGAAAAATAAAGAAGATAAACCTTCAAAATCTATTTCCCAAAAGATGTAGAAAGAAGATATTGATTACTTTATAAAGAGAGTGAAAAAATATTGTTAACTTCATTCTTACCAAGTGTGATAAAAATCACTAAAAAAACGTGATAAAAATCACAGAAAAAAATATAGAATTTTTTAAAATTAAATTAAAACAAAGATTCCCTAATAAGGAGGGAGAAAAAAATGAAAAAAAATATTTTAATAATTTTACTCCTTATTTTTTTTTCTTTTAATTAGTGGCTGTGCTCCCCCAGTACCACCAACACCTCAAAATAATCCACCAAATATTCCTTCAAATCCCAATCCCCCAGATGGGACCACAGGAGTAATAATAAATCCAGTACTAAGCTGGGAATGTTCCGATCCTGATGGAGATACTTTGGTATTTGATATTTACTTGGGAACCAATCAAAATAACTTGAATAAAATTAAAGATAATCATAATACTAACAGCTATGGGGTCTTAGAGTTAAACTATAACACCACCTATTATTGGAAAATTACAGCAGAAGATGGAAAAGGAGGAGTCAAAGAGGGACCCATATGGAGATTTACTACGCAACAACAAGGACAACTTAATAATCCTCCTTATCAACCTTCAAATCCTAATCCTCCAGATGGAGCCCAAAATGTACCTGCTACTACCCCTATATTAAGTTGGCAATGTAGTGATCCTGATAATGATCCTTTGATCTATGATGTTTACTTGGGAACAAATCCGAATAACCTATCAAAGATCAAATCAAATCACCCTACCACAAGTTATCAACTATCCAAACTAAACTTAAATACTACTTATTATTGGCAAATAGTAGTAAGAGATAATAAAGGGGCTCAGACCCAAGGTCCTATCTGGAGTTTTAAAACAACTCAACTTTCTGATGTAGAAAAAGCAAAAGCCTTAATTGCTGACTTAAGAAACACTGTATTGACCATTCATGATTATAAAGGAATAGGTGTTCCTGGAATTGTAGATACACCTTTCCAAAGATTGTCTCAAGAAATACAGGAGAAAATAGTTCCAGATCTTACTGAAACAGTACTAAGAATTGCATTTATATTAAATTGTACCACCCAAATACCTGGAACAGGCACATATAATTTTACATATACAGAACAAAATTATCAGTTAGAAATAACTGTCCACCTTTCAACAGGACTTGAGGATCCTTTCACTTATACCTTTAAAGGATATAAATCTGGTAATAAGATTGATGAAGGCTCATTCATAGTTTTTAACGAAACAGAGTGGAAGCCCGGATCTGGTGTTTTAAATGCTACAATGAAAACAAAAAATGGCAATCTAGTAATTAATGGAGGATTTATTGCTACAACCCTTCCTCACGCTGAATGGTTTTACGAAATAACAATAACAGGAAATATAACTTCCCCTTATGTAACAATTGATTTCAGTAAAGATGGAAGAAAACTCTATGCTAAATTTGGAGAATGGTGGGATGAACCAAAGGGAAGATGGTTAGTCTATTTAGATGAATTAAGAATTATAGGTCAAATAACAACCACTACTGCCCAAGCGGATGGAGATTTATATGTAGATGCAATTCATGTTGTATATCCTGGAGGAAATACAAGTAACCCTCCCCAAGATATTTCCTTTACTGGTACCTTTAGGGAAATAGAGAATGGAGTTCCTACAGGCGCCTACTTCACTGGTCAAATATTAGGAGAATATCTTAATCCTAACTCTTATAACCCTTATAATCCCTATGGACCTGATAATTATCCTAAATGGACTGCAAGTTTTAATGGACATATCGAAGCTTCAAAGAGACCAAAGATTAATGCTAATTTGGGTATAAGTCATACCGTGTATCAAATATATAAAATTCAAGTAGGATATGAAAGAACAAATCTTGATGGAAGTAAAGTTTGGTTAAAGACTCCTCAAAATCCAGAAAGTACTTACAATGAAAACACAAAAATTTTAAATGTAACTTTAAATAATCAAGA
>JAOADF010000119.1 GCA_026417425.1 Dictyoglomaceae bacterium | reverse complement strand
ATATATTTTCCTATGTAAAATTTAGACAATACAATTTATCATTTAAAAAATCTTTCTGTCAAGATTTATTTTAGTTAATTTTGCATTGGAGGATAGGGACCAGCTCCTCCCTTAGAATTTAGTTTTAAAATATATGTATATAGATTTCCAGAATTACTGAAGGATGATGTCTCTCCTGAAACAATATATCCTCCATCAGAGGTTTGTTGAACACAATATGCAATATCAATACCTCCTTTGCCAAATCTTTGACTCCATTCATATTTTCCATTTTTATCAATTTTTCTTACATAAACATCAAAGCCTCCTGAGGTTAAATAAAAAGATTCTACATATCCAGTAACAATATATCCTTCATCTAAAGTCTGTTGGATATACAATGCCTCATCAAAACCTTCTTTAATATATCTATCAGCCCACATAACATTTCCTTCCTTATCAAGTTTTAAAATAAACATATCTGTATCTCCATTGAACTCTCTAGATCCAGCAACTATATATCCTCCATCGGTTGTTTTTTGAATACAGTAAGAACGATCGGTGCCACTTCCTCCAAAGGTTTTTTCCCATTCTATATCACCATATTTGTTGATTTTTAATATATAAATATCATCCTGTCCATGTTTAGTATAAGATTTCCATCCAGTAATTATGTATCCTTTATCCGTTGTCTGTTGAATATAAGTTGCAACATCAGAGGCATCTCCACCATATATTTTATGCCAGTCATAACTGTAATCACTTTTAAGCTTTAGAATATATATATCCTCTTCACCTGTACCATAAGAATTTATATATCCAGCTACAATATATCCTCCATCTGAGGTTAGTTGAATACAATTTGCGTATGTATGATTAGGATAAGAATATTCAGTATATACTGAATATGTTTGAGACCATGTGCAATTACCATCATGAGTAAGTTTTAAAATATATGCTTGGGCTATTCCATAATAGGAAAAAGACGATGTGACTCCAGCAACAATATAACCATCATTTGTTTCTCTAATACATTTTGCCCAGTCCCCATTAATTCCACCAATATTTTTCTCCCAATCAATATCACCATTGGGTTTAAGCTTTAAAATATAAACATCACTCCCCCCATAAGTATTATGTGAAGTCGAACCTGCAATAATATATCCTCCATCAGAAGTTTGTATCACATAATTACCTTGACTTACCATTTTATAAATTCTTTGCCAATAATTTTTTTCTAAAGTTTGTTGGGGAGCACAGCCAATTAGAAGAGAAAGTAGAGATAGTAATAATATCAAAAAAATAATTTTTTTCATACTCTCACACTCCTCTTAAATTTACTTCTAGTTTATTATATAATTTTTATTAAAATTTAAATGTGATAAATGTCACAAAAAATATGTGATTAAAGTCACATTATTAAAAAAATTTAAACTTTAAATCTATAAATCCTGTGATATAATTGTCAAGGTATTATAGGGAAATAACGAAGGGAGGAACTAAAGATGTCAAGAAAGTGTGATATTTGTGGTAAGGGACCTTGGGTAGGATTACAAGTAAGCCATTCCCATAGAAGGACAAAAAGAAGATGGCTTCCAAATCTTCAAAAGGTTAGAGCAGTGGTTAATGGAAAGATAGTGACCATAAAAGTGTGCACAAAATGCCTAAAGGCAGGAAAAGTGGTAAGGGCAGTGTAGGATTATGGAAGATAAAATAAAAGATATTGTAAGTTTTATAGTAGAGAAAGAAAAAGAGGTTGAAGAAAGTATTGAGTCTGCAAAAAATTACTGGTCTTTTTGGGTAAGAGATGAAGTTTTTCGTTGGGAAGAGGAAGAAAAGAAAATAAGAGAAGATTTTGAAAAATTTTTAGATGAATTAATAAAAGAGAAAAGATTGGAAATAAAAAAGAAAGAAGCATTATTAGAAGAAGAGTATCAACGACAAAAGGAAGAATATAAGAGAAGATTAGAAGAAAATTATCATAAAGCCTTAGAATTTTTATGGAAAAAATTTGGAGAATAGGCTATGGCAATTGTCCCTTTAAAAAGATTTTGGATTGCAGTTTCTAAAGAGAAGGAAGAGAAATTAGTATCATTACTCAAAGAGTATTCTTTAGTCCATTGGGAAGATCTTTCTCGGGAAGAATCCTCCTTAGATTCTGAATTTACAGAAATTATAAATAAAATTGAAGAGATAATAAAAATTCTTTTTAAAATCTTTCCTGAAAAGAAGGGATTTTTAGAAGGATTTTTTGGAGGAAGACCTGAAATATCAAGGGAAGAATTAGAAAAATTAAGAAAAGAAGTTTTTTGGAAAGATTTATATGAAAAGGCAAAATCTCTTGAAAGATCTTTGAATTTATTGGAAGAAAAGGAAAAGTATATTCAAAATTTATATAATGAGACTTTGTATTGGGAAGATCTAGATGAATCCTTAGATTTTCCAAGAAGTTTAAATAGATTTTTAATTTATAGTGGCAGTTTTTCCAAGGAAAATTTTGAGAAATTTAAAGAGGAAACTAAGGACCTATTGGATAAAGGTTTTATAAAATATTGGGAAAAGGAAAAGGAAATTAGATGTATTTTTATTATTTTCAAGGAAGATAAAGATAAAATAGAGGAAATTTTACAAAAATATAAATTTGAATCTCATAGAATTCCATACCTAAAAGGAAAACCTAAGGAGAATCTTGAAAGAATAAAAAATTATCTTGAAAGACTTAGAAAGGATTTAGATAAGTTACTAAAATCTGCAAAGGAACTTTATAGTAAGAAAGATAATTTGTTAGCATGGCATGATTATTTTTATATAAGATTCCAAGAAAATGGTTTTAAAAATTTTAGCTTTAATAGTAAATATTTTGTAATTTATTCGGGATGGATACCAAAGAAGATTAAAGATAAATTTGTTAATGAGTTAAAAGAAAATCTAAAAGATTTTGTTTGGGAAGAAAGAGATCCTTTACCAGAAGAAGAACCTCCTGTTCTTCTTGAAAATCCAAAAATTTTCAAACCTTTTGAATTTTTAACAAAACTTTATGGACTCCCTCCCTATTCTGCATTAGATCCTACACCTTTTACAGCACCCTTTTATCTTCTTTTCTTTGGAATTTGTGTAGGAGACTTTGGATATGGTTTATTACTGCTTCTTTTCTCTTTATGGATAAAGAACAAATTTAGACCTGAGAGTTCTGCTAAAGAGTTAATGGATCTACTTACAGTTTTAAGTATTCCTTCTATAATTGTTGGGATCATTACTTGGAGTTTTTTTGGAAGTCAGATTTTTGTAGGACCTGATGGAAAATTTTTAGGAATTTTTCCTATAATTAATCCTTCCGTTGATTTAATAACAGCTTTAAGTATTGCATTATTTATCGGAATAATTTCTCAATTTTATGCTTTAATATTAAGATTTATTTCCTCATGGAAGAAGAAGGATTATAAATCCGCACTATTTGATGCTTTATTATGGATTATTTTCCTTGCATCTATATTGTTCTATATTTATTCAAGACTCCAAAATATCTCAGCATTAAGTTTTATTAAATATTTATTATTGATAAGTTTAATAGGTTTAATTTTAACACAAGGTAGAGAATATAAAGGAATTGCAAGGATTGTTGTAGGATTAATAAGTATTTATGGAATACTTGGAGGATATGGAATTACTTCTTTTATTGGAGATATCCTTTCTTACTCTCGTCTCTTTGCTTTGAATCTTGTTAGTTCAATTTTTGGATTTGTGATTACTCAACTTTCTGAAATGGTAAGAAGCATTCCTATCCTTGGATGGATTTTGTTTAGTATTATTTGGATTGCAGGTCAGCTTTTAAATTTTATCTTAAGTGTATTAGGTGCTTTTGTTCATTCCACCCGTCTACAATTTCTTGAAATATTCGGAAGATTCTACTCTTCTGGTGGAAAAATTTTTAATTCTTTTAAAATTGATGGAAAATATTTTAAACTTAAAGAGTCCAAATAGGAGGTAAATGATATGTTAGGATTAGCTATTGCTTTAATTGGTGCTGCTTTAGGTGCAGCTCTTGCAGCTGCAGGATCTGGTAAAGGGGTTGGAATTGCTGGAGAGGCAGCTGCAGGAGTTTTAGCAGAAAAACCGGAACTTTTTGGAACGGTTTTAATTCTTCAAGCTCTTCCTGGTACTCAAGGTTTTTACGGTTTTATTTCTGCTTTTTTAATTTTATTAAGATTAGGAATTTTAGGAGGAAAGCTTCCTGAATTAACCATTGAGCAAGGGCTTTTAGTATTTGCAGTGAGTATTCCTATAATGTTTGGTGAATTTGTTAGTGCCATATGGCAAGGTAGAGCCAGCGCTTCCGCTCTTCAAATGGTGGCTCAAAAGCCAGAAACTTCAGGACAAGCAATTATTATTCCTGCATTGGTTGAGACTTATGCTATCCTTTCCTTAATAACCTCAATAATCTTCTTATTCTACGGAGTGAAGATTTAAATGGGAATAGAAAAAATTTTAGAAAGATTGGAAAAGGAAAAGGAAGAAAAGATTTTAGAGATTAAAACTAAAGCAGAAAAGGAATTAGAAAGAATTTTGGAAAAAAGAAAAAAGGAATTGGAGCTTTGGAAGGAAGAAAGAAAAAAAAGGATAGAAGAAGATTTATTAAATGAAGAGAATATATCTTTAGCTAAAAAGAGATTAAAATTTAAAGAAGAATTATCTTTTTTAGAAAATGAAATGATTTCAAGATTAAAGATAGATATTCTAAATAAATTCTTGTCTCTTAATAAAGAAGAATATCAAAAATTTTGGGAAAAGATTCTAAGTAAGGAAGAAATAGAATCGGGAGAAATTATCTTGGCAAGAGGAGAAGAGAAGTTAGATATAAGAAGCTTATGTGAAAGGTTTAAATTAGTCTATAAAGGAGAAAGGTATGAAGGAAGAGCAGGTTTTATGATCAAAAAGGGAAATATTATTATAGATTTAACCTTAGAGAGTATTATTGAGGAGAAAGTAAAAGAATATATTTTAGAATTGGCAAAAATACTAAGAGGAAGTTAAATGAGCTATCAGAAATATCTTTTTATATCTACAAACTTAAAGGCAAAAGCTTCTAAATTTATAGAGTCTTCTTACTTTTTATGGCTCAAAGGCGCAGAGTGGTTAGAAATTGAGGACTGGTTAAAGAATACTCCCTATAATTTTTTATTAGACAGGAAAGATTGGGATAAAGCTATATGGGAATACTTGAATAAAGAACTTCAGGATATTAGAAGAAGTGTAAAAGATGAGATTTTCGAAAGTTTACTTCTATGGGACTTTTACTTCCATAATTTGAAAACATCAATACATCAGATTGGAAAAGAAACCTATGAAGAAACCTTTTATCCTTTAAGTTTTTCAAAGAAATTTTATCAGGAATCTAAAATTATTTATCAAAGAGCTATTAAAGTTTGGGAAGAAACGAATAATATTTTTGAATTAGATTTATTTTTGGATTTACAAAATATTTTAATTTCTGAGAGATTTATTGATTATTTAGGGAATAAGAATCTTTATTCCTTCTTTAAGTTTAGAAATAAATTACTTTTAATAAAGATTCTTTATAGAGCAAGAAATCTAAAAAAAAGATGGGATGAGATTGAAAGATCGGGAATTCTTCAGGTTAAATACGGAATCAATATTAAAGATTTATATTTATCTCCAACGGAAAATTGGTTGGGGTTTTTCAGTGGAGAATACAAGAATTTTATTATGGATTTGATTGAAAATAAAGATGATATTGATTTTTTAATTAAGAAGCATATTTATCTTTTTTTAAAGAAAAATTTCTCAAAAGTAGTGAGTGGTCCCGAAGTGGTATTATATTATTTTTATAATAAATATTTAGAGGGAGAAGAATTAATATTTATTTTGAAATTGAAGAAAAATAAAGTTCCAAATATTTTATGGGAAAAGAGGGTTCTTAAAATAAATGTCTGAAGGAAAGATTGCTATAATAGGTTTTAAAGATTTGATAGAGATTTTTAAGATTTTTGGTGTGAATACCTTTGAAGTAGAAAATGATATGCAAGCCTTGGATATTTTTAACAATCTTTCTGAAAAAGAATATAAGCTTGTAATAATTTTAGAAAGTGTTTCCCAAAGGATTTTAAATCAGAAAACAAAAAAGAGAATTCTTATCCTTCCTGATACTTTTTCCAATTTTAATTTAGGAATGGAGATTTTAAGAAAAAATATTGAAAAAGTGTTAGGAGTAGATATTTTAGCTGAAGGAGAGGGATATTATGAAAGGAAAAATTATTAGAGTGGCAGGACCCTTAGTTGTGGCTAAAGGTCTTACCGATGTTAAGATGTATGAGATGGTAAGAGTAGGGAATTTGGAACTTTTTGGAGAAATTATTGGATTGGATAAAGATACTGCAGCAATTCAAGTATATGAAGAGACTCAAGGAATTGGACCAGGTGAGCCCGTTTATCCCTTAGGAGAACCTCTAAGTGTGGAATTAGGTCCTGGTATTATTGGACAAATATATGATGGAATTCAAAGACCTTTGAATCAACTGGCTTTAAAAACTGGTGATTTTTTAAGTAGAGGTATTTCTCTTCCAGCCTTAGATAGAGAGAAAAAATGGGAATTTGAGGCAAGAGTTAAAAAAGGAGAGTATGTTGAAGGTGGAGATATTTTAGGAGTTGTTCAGGAAACTTCTACTTTAGAACATAGAATTCTTTTACCCCCAAATCTTAAAGGAAAAATTTTAGATATTAAAAGTGGAAGCTTTACAGTAGAAGAAACTATAGGAATTCTTGAGGATGAAAAGGGAAACAAAGTTGAGTTGAAGTTAATGCATAAATGGCCTGTGAGATATCAAAGACCTGTAAAAGAGAAGAAACCTCCAACTATTCCTTTAATTACAGGTCAGAGGGTTTTAGATACTTTCTTCCCTTTAGTCAAGGGGGGAACTGCATGTGTTCCAGGTCCCTTTGGAAGTGGAAAAACTATTATCCAACATCAGTTAGCAAAATGGGCTGATACAGAAGTAGTGGTATATATTGGCTGTGGAGAAAGAGGGAACGAGATGACAGAAGTTCTTATAGAATTCCCTGAGTTGAAGGATCCAAGAACAGGAAGACCTTTAATGGAAAGAACAGTACTGATTGCTAATACTTCTAATATGCCTGTTGCTGCAAGAGAAGCATCAGTTTTTACAGGTATAACCATTGCGGAATATTTTAGAGATATGGGATACCATGTATCATTAATGGCAGATTCCACATCCCGTTGGGCAGAAGCCATGCGAGAAATTTCTGGAAGATTGGGGGAAATGCCGGGAGAAGAGGGATATCCTGCTTATCTTGCATCAAGAATTGCATCCTTTTACGAAAGAGCGGGATTAGCCCATTGTCTTAGCAAAGATGGAAGGATTGGTTCCATTAGTATAATTGGAGCGGTATCTCCCCCTGGAGGAGATCTTTCTGATCCAGTAGTTCAGGCTACTTTAAGGGTGACAAAGGTATTTTGGGGATTAGATGCTCGACTTGCCTTTGCAAGGCATTTTCCTGCGGTAGATTGGCTTGTAAGTTATTCCCTTTATGTCGATCCTGTCTCTGATTACTGGAATAAAAACATTGCAAAAGATCTATATGAGTTAAGACAGACCGCAATGGCAATTTTACAAAGGGAAGCAGAGCTTCAAGATATTGTAAGACTTGTAGGAATGGAAGCGTTGTCTTCTCAGGATAGATTGATTTTAGAAACTGCAAGATCTATTAGAGAAGATTTTCTACATCAAAATGCACTTCATGATGTGGATACTTATACTTCCCCAAAGAAGCAATATCTTATGTTGAAGAATATTGTTAATTTCTATAGAAAAGCTAGCAAAGTTCTTACAGCAGGGGTTGAATTGGAAACTGTATTGAAACTTCCAGAAAGAGAAAAAATTTCTCAGATGAAATATATAAAAGAAGAGGAGATTTATAAATTAGAGGAACTTATAGAGTTAATAGATAGAAAATTGGAAGAGTTAAGGGAGGGAATAAAGCAATATGCCTAAAGAATACACATCAGTTTCAAGGATAAGTGGACCTTTAGTCTTTGTGGAGAATATTGAGGATGTCAAGTATGGAGAACTGGTTGAAGTAAAGCTAAGTTCTGGTGAGATAAGACAAGGACAAGTTCTCGAAGCTTATGAGGGTTCTGCTTTAATTCAAATGTTTACAAGCACTCAAGATCTTTCTCTTCAAGGGATGAGAGTTAAATTCTTAGGACATGTTTTGGAGATAAATCTTTCTCCTGCAATATTGGGAAGAACCTTTGATGGTTTGGGAAGACCTCGAGATGGAGGTCCACTTATAATTCCTGAGAAAAAAAGGGACATAAATGGAAGTCCCATAAATCCATATTCTCGTGGTTATCCTTCAGAATTTATTCAGACAGGAATATCCGCTATTGATGGAATGAATACTTTGGTAAGAGGACAAAAATTGCCCATATTTTCAGGAGCAGGACTTCCCCATGCTATCTTAGCAGCTCAGATTGCAAGGCAAGCAAGATTATTGAAAGAAGAAGAAAAATTCGCAGTAGTTTTTGGAGCTCTTGGTATTACCTTTGAAGAAGCAAATTTCTTTATAGAAGAATTTAGAAAAACAGGAGCTTTAGAAAGATCAGTATTATTTATAAATCTTGCTGATGATCCAGTAATTGAAAGGATTGCAACTCCTAGATTTGTTTTAAGTTGTGCAGAGTATTTAGCCTTTGATTTGGATATGCATGTTTTAGTTATTCTCTCTGATATGACCAACTATGCTGAAGCTCTTAGAGAAATTTCTGCTGCGAGAAAAGAAGTTCCAGGAAGGAGAGGATATCCAGGATATCTCTATACTGATTTAGCTACTTTATATGAAAGGGCAGGAAGAATAAAAGGAAAGAAAGGTTCCATAACCTTAATACCCATTCTTACCATGCCTGAAGATGATAGGACTCATCCAATTCCTGACCTTACTGGATATATAACTGAGGGACAAATTTTCTTAAGTAGAGAACTTCATAGAAGAGGAATTTATCCTCCCATTGATGTTTTACAGTCTCTTTCTCGATTGATGAGAGGTGGAATAGGGGAGGGAAGAACAAGAAAGGATCATGGAGATCTTTCAAACCAATTATATGCAGGATATTCAAGGGGGGTTGAGGCAAGAGAATTGGCAGTTGTTCTTGGAGAATCTGCATTAACAGAAGAAGATATTCTATTTTTGAAATTTGCTCAAGAATTTGAGGAAAAGTTTATAAAACAAGGAGAATATGAAAATAGAAGTATATTTGAAACTTTAGATTTGGGGTGGAAATTATTGCATATACTTCCAAAGAGCTCATTGAAAAGAATAAGACCAGAATATTTAGAAGAGTTCTGGGGGAGAGAGTAATATGCCACTTAAAGTAAACCCCAATAGGATGGAATTGTTAAGATTAAAAAGAAGATTAGCTGTAGCTCGAAGGGGGCATAAACTCCTTGAGGATAAGTTAGAAGGTTTAATACAAAAATTTATGGAAGAGGTAAAAAATTATAAAGAATTGAGAGAAGAAGTGTCATCAAAATTTTTGTCCTTTTTATCCCTTGGATGTCTAACTTATTTGAGAATTTCTTCCTTTACTTTTAAGGATTTAATGTTGATTAATGAAGGAGAGACTCTTTTAAAAGAAAAAATTATAAAAGAAATGAATATACCTATTCCTATAGTGAATATAGAAAATATTTACCTTCCCAAATATAGCTTTATGGAAATACCCGAATCTTTAGATTACTTAGTTCTTGAGTGGGAGGAACTTTTAGAAGGATTAATAACCTTAGTAAATAAAGAAAGGGAGCTTTTAGCTATCTCTGAAGAGATTGAAAAAACTAAAAGAAGAGTCAACGCATTAGAGTACAAACTTATACCACAGATTGAAGAAACAGTAAAATATATTACTACAAAACTGGAAGAATTAGAAAGAGGAAATTTTATAAGGCTTCTTAGATTAAAAGAGTCTTAATGAGAAATAAATTAGCATGGAAAGAAATAGATTTATCTTCTCTTTTTCATAATTTTTCTATCCTAAAAAACAAAGTAGGAAGAAATGTAGAGATTATTCCTGTAGTTAAGGCAGATGCTTATGGACACGGAGCAAAGGTTGTTAGTAAATTTTTAGTGGGAAAGGGAGTTAAAAAATTTGCTGTTGCTACAATTGAAGAAGGAATAGAACTCAGAAATTATGGTATAAAAGAAAAAATTATTGTTCTCTCTCCTCAATTTATAGATTCTATTTCCTATTTAGTAAATTATAATCTAACTCCTGTTATATCTTCCTTGGACTTTTTATCCGCTCTTGGAAAGTATACCCTTTCTAAAAATACAGAATTCACCTTTCACTTAGGTATAGATACAGGTATGGGAAGAGAGGGAATAATGGAGGATGATTTAGATAAAGCTTTAAAAATAATTGAAATATATTCGAATCTAAAGTTAGAGGGCTTATCTTCTCATCTTTCTAGCTCTGAAGACAAACTGGATTTTTATAACGAAAGACAGGGAGAAATTTTTAAAAATGTTTATAATAAATTGAAGAAAAGGTGTTATAATATTTTTTGCCATTTTGCGAATACAGGTGCCATTTTCAATTTTCCTGAATTCTTCTATCATGGAATAAGACCAGGAATTGCCCTCTATGGATATGGGGATAAAGACTTATTACCTGTAATGTCAGTAAAAGCAAGAATTACTTTGATAAAAATGGTTCCAGAAAATTGGGGGATTGGTTACAATCATACCTATATTACAAAATCTCCTACTTTAATAGCTATTGTTCCTATGGGATATGCGGATGGCTATAGAAGGGATTTTTCCAATAAAGCTCATGTAATAATAAACAATAAGCTATTTCCTGTTATTGGTAGGATCTCTATGGATCAATTCGTAATAGATATTTCTTCTGATCCATCTATAAAAGTAGGAGATATTGTTGTAATTTTGGGAAGAATTGGGAATTTAAATATAGATGCTGAGAAACTTTCTTCTTTAGCAAATACCATATCTTATGAGATATTAACCACCTTTGGTATGGCAAAAAGATTAGGAGTTGTTTATAAGTATGAAGGGAAAATTATTGAGGAGATTTAGAAATTTCCTTTACAAAATTAATCTCATCTTCTTTATTTTTTAATTTTCCTTCTAAATGTCCTATAAAAAGATTTTTCAATAGTTCTCCTATTTTTTTACCTTCTTTTATTCCAAAGTTAATAATATCTTTACCTT
>JAOADF010000094.1 GCA_026417425.1 Dictyoglomaceae bacterium | reverse complement strand
TAAAGCAAAAAAAGAAATCCCATTAGTTGATAAGATTATTGATCAAACATTGGAAGATCTTAAATTAAAAAAAGATGTTATTTTTAATAAATTTGGTGATATTTTAATATTAATTGATGATAAAGCAACTGAAATATATATCTATTATGAGAAGAAAGCATTATACAAACTCGCGGAGGAGTGGATAAAAATTCAAAAGGAAGATATTAAAAGAGAATTAGAAAATATCTTATCCCAAAAGAATTGGGAAAATTTTATAAAAGAGGCAAGTAAAGTATTTACAGAATTTGGCATATTAGTACAAAAATTTGAAAAGGATTTAGGAAATATGAGGAAAGCAAGAGGTGGAATAACATTTCAAAAAACAGTATTAAAACTATTGAATTTTATAGGTATTAAAGGAGAAATACCTTATGGAAAAGAAGGAGAAAGTCTTGGTAGAGTAGATATTGTTATACCATCAAGTGAGATTGCATTAAAATTTCCTGATAAAGCAGTTTTCTTAACATGTAAAAGAACTCTTAGAGAAAGATGGAAACAAGAAACACCATTATTAAAATATAGTAAGAAGATTTTTTTAGTGACTATTGATGAGAATATTTCAGAGAAAAAGGCTTATGAAATTAATAAGTTAGGTTTTATAGCTTTCATAAAAGATGATATTAAAACAGATAAGTTTTCATCCCTAGAATGGATAAGAAGTTTAAATGATTTACCTAAGGAGATTTTAAGTCATGTTTAAACAAGAAAAATTATTTTCTCTTGAAGAGATAAAGGAAGAAATTCAAACAGAGGAAGTTTTACCCTTTAAAAGAATAAGAGACAATTATTGGGATTTTAGAAATATTCCTGCCGGAACCGGAGTCTATGGGATTCATCCTTATCCAGCTATGTTTCATTTTTTAGTGGTAAGAGAGTTAATAAAATTATATTCTAAGGAAGAAGATTTTATTCTTGATCCTTTTATGGGATCAGGAGTTGTAGCTGTAGAATGTTTAATAAATAATAGAAAATTTATTGGATATGATCTAAATCCTTTAGCTATATTAATTTCAAAAGTAAGAGTTACCCCTTTATCAAATAAAATTTTACTTGCTACTTTAGATAAAATAATAAAAGACTTTGAAAAAACTGAACCTGAAAGAATTATTTTTCATAACATTGATTACTGGTTTGACGAATATGTAATAAAGGATTTATCTCGCCTAAGGAAATGTATTTTTAACATAGAGGATGAAAAATTAAAAAACTTTTTCAAGGTAGTATTTTCAGAAGTAGTAAGAAGAGTTTCTAAAACTGAATATAATGAATTTAAACTTCTCAGAAGAAAAAAAGAAAATAACAATAGGAGTGTTTTAAATACTTTTTATGAGGTATCTCTTAAGAACATAGGTTTAATTACAGAATTTTTTAAAAAATATAATCCCAAGATTTATCCTAATATAATAATAGAAGAGAGAAATATCCTTAAGGGAATTCCATTAGAAAATGAGTCTATAGATTTAATTATTACATCTCCTCCTTATGGAGACTCCAAAACTACTGTAGCATATGGACAATTCTCAAGATTATCTTTACAGTGGTTAAATTTAGAAGAAAAAGTGGATAAGGAATCCTTAGGGAGTAAAGTAAGGGAAATTAAAAATAATTTACCTTCAGAAATTCTTTATGAGATTTTGCAAAAAATTCACAGTAAAGATGAAAAAAGAGCTAAAGAAGTTTATTCTTTCTATGATGATTTATATACAGGAATAAAAATTCTTTCTTCTAAAATCAAAAGAAATGGAATAGTTTGTTTTATTGTGGGAAACAGAAAGGTAAAAGGAGAAGAACTCCCTACTGATAAAATATGTGTAGATTTTTGGGAAAGTTTAGGATATAAACATATCAAAACAATAGTAAGAGCTATATCTAATAAAAGAATGCCTATAGAAAATTCTCCTACTAACATAAAAGGAGAAAAAGATTCAACAATGAAATATGAGTATATTGTGATTCTAAATAAGATTAGTGGATAGATTAAATTAAGAAATATTTTTATGCCCAAATCCCCCCTTTATTTTTTTAATAATTTATCCTTTTTCCCATAAAGGGGGGAAATATGATTGTAGATTTATAAAAATCTTCTTTTATTTAAAATTCCCAACTAGTATGAATTACAGGAACATCTTTTAGCAATTTTTGGGTATAGGAAGATTTAGGCTTAACTAATATTTCCTCAGGCTCTCCTGTTTCTACTATTTTCCCTTCACTCATAATAATTAATCTATCACTGGTATAACAAGCTAAACCAATATCGTGGGTTATAAAAATTATAGACATTCCATAGTTTTTTCTAAGATCAAGAAGTAAATTTAAAATTCCAGTCCTTGAAGAGGCATCGATCATTGAAGTAGGCTCATCAGCAATAAGTAATGTGGGTTTTATTATTAGAATCCTTGCAATCATTATTCTTTGTTTCTGTCCCCCAGAAAGCTCAAAGGGTCTCTTATTTAATATCTCTTCATAATTTAAACCTACATTAGTTAGAGCATGTTTTATAAGTTCTTCCTTTTTATCTTCATCTATTGGAGGTAAAAGCTTAAAAACATTTTTCAGTAATCTTTTAACTGTGTAAAATGCATTAAAGGAAGAAAAGGGGTCCTGAAATACTGCCTGTACTTCTTTCCAGTATTCTATAAGAGACTTTCTATCTTTTAAGTTAGTGATATCTCTTCCTTTAAAAATTATTCTCCCCTTTGTAGAGGGAAGTAATTTTAGAAGCATTTTGGCAGTTGTTGTTTTTCCACTACCACTTTCTCCTATTATCGAAATTATTTCATTACTTTTTATATTAAAAGAAATATTATCTACTGCTTTTACTAAATTTTTCCCAGAACCAAAATATTTGCATAAATTATGAACTTCCAATACAATATTGTTTTCCATTTCTTAATTACCTCCATAAAGATAACAACTAACTTTATGATCCTTTTCTATTTCAATATAAGGGGGAACTTCTTTATCACATAAAGATACAATCCTAGAAGGACATCGAGGATAAAACCTACAGCCCTCTGGAGGATTCTTCAAATCAGGAGGAACCCCTGGAATTGATTCAACTCTTTTATTCTTAATTCCTGGTTCCGGTACTAATACTGATGAGAGTAATAATTTTGTATAAGGATGAAAGGGAGAGAAAATAATTTTATCTCTCGGACCTATCTCCACAATTTTTCCTGCATACATTATTGCAATTCTATTTGCTATATGGCGAAGTAAAGGAAGTTCATGGGTTATAAATACAATACTTTTAATAATTTGTAATCTTAATAAATCAAGAAACATTTTTATAACAACCTTTTGACTGGAAACATCCAAGGCAGAGGTGGGCTCATCTGCAATAAGAATTTTAGGATTTAACAATGTAGAAATAATAGTTACGGTTCTTTGTTTCATACCACCACTTAATTGGTGGGGATATGCATTTAAAATTCTTTGAGGTAAAGATAGTATTTCTAATCTCTCTTTTGCAATTTTTAAGGCTTCCTCCTTTGTTATTTCAGGAAAATGTTCCTTATAAACATCAATTATAAAATTTTTAATCCTTTGAGTAGGATTTAAGGAATTCATAGCACCTTGAGGAACAATAGATATATATTTACCTCTAAATTCTTTTCTCAAAGCTTCTTTATCTAAAGTTACTATATTTTTTCCATCTACAATAATTTCACCATCAATTAAATATAAAGGAGGGTTAAGATTAAGAGACATTACTAAGGATAAGGTAGATTTACCACATCCAGATTCTCCTGCTATCCCTAAAACCTCATTTTCTCTTATATCAATAGAAACATCATCCACAGCTTTTATATATACACCATCAACTAAACTATAATATGCTTTTACATTTTTAATTTTCAATAAATTGTTCATTTTTCCTCACCTTCTCAATTTTGGATTAAATATTTCATCCATACCCGCATTCATACTCATAAGGGAAAATGTTGTTATCGATAAACAAATAACTGGGGGGATAAAGGCCCACCAGGCACCAGTTCTCACTGCCTCCCAAAGTAATGCCCAGTGCAACATAACTCCGAGAGAAACTGTTTGAAATGGTCCTAGTCCTAACATGCTTAATGTAGCTTCATTGAAGATTCCAATGGAAAATTGGAGTATAAAAGCCATAAAAATATATGAGAACATATAGGGAAGGATTTCAAAGACTATCATTTCAAAGGTGCTAAATCCTGTTATCTTAGCAAGATCTATATGTTCTCTTGTTTTTAAGCTGGAGGTTTGAGCTCTAACTGCTCTTGCAGTCCATGGCCAAGAAGTTATACCTATCACAATTCCCATGGTTAATGGGGATCTTGTTTTTAAAGCGACAGAAAGAAGAATTAAGATCACAATGGAAGGTATAGTTATTAATACATTTGTTATTCCCATTAATATCTCTTCAAGAATACCCCCTTTATATCCAGCAATGGAACCAAGAGATACTCCAATAAATGTAGCAATCATTCCTGCTGTTGCTCCAATAAGTAGGGATGTTCTTATTCCGTGCATAAGCTCCACAAAAACATCTCTACCAAGGTTGTCAGTACCTAAAATATATTTTTCTGAGGGAGGACTAAAAAGCCCACCTACCATCCTAAAAGGATCTTGAGGATAAATAATAGGACCTAATATCCCAAAGGATAATATAATAAGAAATAGGATAAAACCACTCATAAATCTTTTTGATCGGAAAAGTAATATAATAATTTCTCTCATTTTTATCTCTCCCCTACTTGTACTGCTCTTATTCTGGGATCAATAATTCCATAAGCTATTTCTACTAAGAAATTAGCAGTAAGTACAGCTATGGTTATAAGTAGTGTACAGCCTTGAATTAAAGGATAATCGCTTTGTCTAATAGCAGAAAATAAAAGAGTGCCAACTCCAGGATATGAAAATACAGTTTCTGTTACCAAAGCTCCTCCCATCATGGTACCAAAAGCTATAGCTAAACCAGTTATCTGAGGAAGCATGGCGTTTCTAAAAACATATTTAATAATTCTTCTATCTCTTACTCCTAAATTTCTTGCATAGGAAACATAATCTGAAGTCAGCTCATAAATAGACATCTCCCTCATACCAATAGCCTGACCTCCAATAGCAACTAAAACCATAGAAAGATAAGGAAGAAAATAATGATGAAGTAAATCTTTAATAAAATGCCAAGATAAATTTGGTATCATACCGTAAGTGTATCCTCCAGCTACTGGAAATATTCCTATTATTATTGCAAAAAAATACAAGAATATAATTGCTAAACAATAATATGGAATATTGGAGAATACTAAAGCTAAAGTAAAAGCAACACTATCAAATTTACCATCTTTATAGGCACAGACAGCTCCAAGAATATTTCCAACAATCCATCCTGTTAAAATGGCTGGAATTTGTAGTCCAATAGTCCATGGCAAGGCTTTTCCTAATAAATCTCTAATCTTTGAAGGATATAACATAAAAGAGGTACCAAGATCAAAAGATAAAGTCTTTTTAATATAAGATAGATATTGAATATAAATAGGCTTGTCTAAACCAAACTCATTCATAAAAGTCTTATATAATTTTTCAAGAACTTCACTGGGAGCTCCCCCTGAGGCCATCTGGTTAACAATCACTGCCACAGGATTTCCAGGGATAAGACGAGGAAGAAGAAAGTTTAAACTAATAGCCACAAAGAAGGCTAGTAAATACCAAAACACTTTTTGTATAACATATTTTGCAAAGGGATTTTTCATTCCTTTTTACCTCCTAAATTAATAAAAAGGAAGGAGAACTACCTTAAGGTAGCCCTCCTTCATAAACTTCTTACTTTTTAACTTGAGAGAAAAGCCATTCAATCATTCTTTGATTCTTATATGCGGGTATCCAGGACCAGTGAGCCATTAATGCAAGGGGTGGTGATACTACTCCTTTCTCATATTCTGTATATTTTATTGGTGCATTCAGATCTTGCAATGCTTTTACTATATCTCTTACAATTTTTACATTAACCACTGGATCATCTTCCGCTGTAAATACCCATATGGGAATATGCTTAATTAAGTGAGCCTTTGTTGGATCTCCTCCACCACATATGGGGACTAATCCTGCAAAGGTATCAGGGTAGGACATAGCTAATGCAAAGGTCCCAAATCCTCCCATGGATAATCCCTGTCTCTTATACACATCT
>JAOADF010000040.1 GCA_026417425.1 Dictyoglomaceae bacterium | reverse complement strand
TCCCATCATATAATATCCTAATTCCTTTTCATCAATATCTTTATTATAAAAAGAGCCAACTATCTTTCCATTATACATAACTAAGATTCTATCACTTAAATTTAAAATCTCATCTAAATCTGCAGAGACAAGAAGAATTGCTTTTCCTTCATCTCTCAGTTTAACTAATAATTTATGAACAAACTCTGTGGCACCTATATCCAGTCCTCTTGTAGGTTGAGAGGCAATAAGAATATATGGAGATGTACTAATTTCTCTTCCTGCAACAATTTTCTGTTGATTTCCACCTGAAAGATTTCTTACCGGAATTTTAACATTAGGAGTTCTTACATCATATTCTTTTACTAAGTTATTTGCATTATCAAAGATCCTCTTATAGTCTAGAAGTAAACCCTTAGAAAATTTTGGTAAATAATGGAGTCCTAATATGGTATTATCCGCTAAAGAAAAATCAAGAATTAATCCTCTTTTGTGTCTATCTTCAGGTATATGTCCCAATAAGGCTCTTCTTTTTAAAACTGACTCCTTAGAAACATCTTTGCCCTTTATATAGATTTTCCCTTTCTCAATAGGTAATAATCCAACTAATGCCTCAACTAACTCCGATTGTCCATTTCCTTCTACCCCAGCAATACCAACAATCTCTCCTTCTTTTACACTAAAGCTTACATCTCTAACTGCAGTCAAACCCCTTCTATTTTTTACTGTAATATTCTCTACTTTCAAAATCTCATCCCCTGGTTTATAATGACCTTTTTCTACTTGAAGAAATACTTCTCTTCCTACCATAAGTTGTGCTAACTCTTGCTTGTTAGTATCCTTTGTATTTAGTGTTCTAACTACCTTTCCCCTTCTCATAACAGTTATTCTATGAGATATCGCTAATACTTCGTTTAGTTTATGAGATATAAAAATTATGGTTTTTCCTTGCTCATTTAATTTTCTCAATATATTAAAAAGTTCATCAACCTCCTGAGGGGCTAAGACTGATGTTGGTTCATCAAGGATTAAAATATCCGCTCCTCGATATAAAAGTTTCAAAATTTCAACTCTTTGTGCCTGACCCACGGAAAGATTCTCTACTTTTACATTAGGATCTATGTCAAATCCTACATTCTCCGCTAACTTCTTTACCTTTAAAACTGCATTATTATAATCTAAAGATATGTTTCTTTTAGGTTCTGCTCCAAGAATAATATTTTCTACTACGGTAAAAGGTGGAATCAACATGAAGTGCTGATGAACCATACCAATTCCAAGAGAAATGGCAATCTTGGGTTCTGTTATATGAACTTCCTTTCCTCTTATAAATATTTTTCCTTTATCAGGGCGATATAATCCATAAAGAATTTTCATTAATGTGGATTTACCTGCTCCATTTTCTCCTACAATAGCATGAATTTCTCTTTCATATATTGATAAACTTACATTATCATTTGCAATAACTCCTGGAAATTTTTTTACAATTCCTTCTAATTTAATAATCTCATTCACTTTTAAATCCTCCAGTCTTTAAAAAATCCCCCTGCCCTTTTCAGACAGGGGGATTTTTATCTTATTTCTTAAGATATTTTGCCTTAAACTCATCAAAGGTCTTATTATCATAAGGAACAATAATCTCTCCATTTATTATTCTCTTTTTCAAAACATCCACATGATTCTTAACTTTAAGAGGGATTAAATTCTTTGTATATTCACTATATTCATAATCCACTCCACCATTAGCTAAACCAAAATATCTAGGACCTCCTTTAAATTTTCCTTCTACAACATCTTTTACTGTTAAATATATAGCTTCGTCAACTCTCTTTAGCATACTTGTTATAATTCTTCCAGGAGCAATCCATGCCTGAGGAGAATCTACACCAATAGCATATTTTCCTGTCTCTTTTGCAGCCTCAAAAACTCCCTCTCCTGACGCTCCTGATGCATGATAAATAATATCCGCTCCTTGTTTGTATTGAGCTAAGGCTAATTCCTTCCCTTTTACTGGATCTTTGAAGGCTTCCCCTGTTACTCCTATATAATTGGTTAAAACCTTTACTTTTGAATTTACATACATAGCTCCTGCTTTATAACCTATTTCAAACTTATGAATTAAAGGAATATCCATTCCTCCAACAAAACCAATAATATTTGTTTTTGTCTCCAGGCCTGCAATAGCACCTACTAAAAAGGATCCTTCATGCTCATTGAATAGAAGAGAAGAAACATTAGGAACTCCTTCTACATATCCATCTACTATTGCAAACTTTACCTTTGGAAATTCTGTTGCAACTTTGATTATGGCATCGGTAAATAGAAATCCCACACCAACTACTAAATCATAATTTTGTTCTGCCAAGGTTCTTAATAGTTCTTCTCTATTTGCTCCTCCAGGCCCTGGCTCCATATCTTTTCCTTCAACTTTAAGAAGCTTTATAGCTTTTTGAAGTCCTGCATAAGCTGCATCATTAAAAGATTTATCTCCCCTACCACCTACATCATAAACAATACCAATTCTAAATTTCTTTTGAGCTGAAACAGGAATTAGAATAAACAAAAGAAGGGAAAGAATTAAGAATATAATAAATCCCTTTTTCATACAGAAATACCTCCTTGTTATATTAAAATTTTTTAAAAGAGATTCTTTAAACATCACTACTTAAATTCTTTCTCACCTCCTTTTACAACTTTTTTAGGTTTTCCTTCCCCTTGAGATATAACATAACCCTTTTCCTCTAAGATATCTAATATACGTGCTGCTCTATTATATCCTATTCTAAATCTCCTTTGAAGATATGAAGTAGAGATGATTTTTCTTCCTTCTAAGAGACTAACAACTTGAGAAAGTAATGGGTCTTCAGAAAAGTCTTCTTTATTCTCTTTATCCTCCTTTTTAATTTCTAAAGAAATGGAAGATTCAATATCAGAAAAAGTTTCATATAGATAATTAACTACTTTTTTAATATCTTTCTCTTCAATGAAAGGAGCTTGTAATCTTATAGGAGAGGTACTCATTATAGGTAAATAAAGCATATCCCCCCTTCCAAGAAGTTTTTCTGCCCCATTATCATCTAAAATAATTCTTGAATCAACCTGAGAAGAAACAGCAAAGGCAATTCTTGATGGAATATTTGCTTTAATAAGACCTGTTATCACATCTACAGAAGGACGTTGAGTTGCAACAACCAAATGAATTCCTGCAGCTCTTGCTTTTTGTGCTAATCTACATATCATATCTTCAACCTCCTTTGGTGCAACCATCATAAGGTCATTTAACTCATCAATAATAATAATTATATAAGGAAGATTCTCCTTTGTTATATTTAATTCCCTATTTTTATACTCATCTATATTTCTTACTTCTTCCTCTGCAAATATTTTATATCTTCTCTCCATTTCATTTATTGCCCATTTTAGAGCTGAGGATGCCTCATGATACTCAGTTATCACAGGATACCATAAATATTTCTTATAAAGCTTATTATATAAAGATAATTCAACCCTTTTTGGATCTATCATTAAAAATTTAAGATTTGTAGGATTATATTTATAAAGAAGACTTAAAATAAGAGTATTAATAAACATACTTTTTCCAGAACCTGTAGTTCCCGCAATAAGAAGATGAAGCATATCTGCCAAATTCCCTACCTGAGGTTTTCCTGCCAAATCCTTTCCTAAGGCAATGGGAAGAGAATAATAGGTATTTTGAAAAATTTTACTCTCTAAAATTTCTCTTAAATATACCTTTGTGGGTTTCTTTCTTGGAATTTCAATTCCAACTAAAGATTTTCCAGGAACAGGAGTTTCAAATCTTATACTGGGAACTGCTAAAGCTAAAGCTAAATCATTAGCTAAACTTAATATTTTATTTACTCTTATCCCAGGTGCTAAAGATAAGTCAAATCTTATTACTGAAGGACCCACATGATATTCCTCGACCTTTGTATCTATTTTAAAATTTCTAAAGGTGCTCTCTATTCTTTCTGCAATTTTATCCAAATCTTCTTCTTCATTAAGAGAAGAACCAAGAGATAATAAATCTAATGGAGGTGGGAAAACTTTAGAAGAAGAAATTGTACTTTCCTCTTTTTCTTTTTCAGGCTCCTTTAAATCTTTTACTTCACTCTTAGATTTTTCTATCTTCTTTATTTTTCTTACTTTACTCTCTTCTCCTCTCTTAAAAATATCTATTTTTAAAAAGGGAGAATAATATAAAGAAAGAACAAAGCATATAAAAGCAAAAAATAAGGATCCCATTATTCCAAAAAAATTATAAAATAATTTTTTTAAATTAATACCAAATTTTCCTCCAAAGTCTTGAAGTCCAAAAACAAAAAGGATTAAAGAAAAAGTGATTAATAATCCAAGAGAGAAAAAAATAAAAGCAAATATATCTTTTTTCTCAAATTCCTTCCTTAATAGAAGATATATAATAAGACCTTGAAGAAATAATAAAAGAAAATTATATATCCCAAGATTATCTTTTAAAAAATCTACAAGAAATCTTCCCAGAGCTCCTCCGCCTTGGGGCATGAGCCAAGAAAAGATAAAAAATAGATTTAAACATATTAATATAAGACTTATAACAACTCTTCTTGGCATTTTATATTTCCCACAATATAGGTATTAAAATTGGTCTTCTTCTTATCTCCTGATAGAAAAAGTCTTCTATTGCCTCTCTCAATAAGTTTTTCTTATCAATTTTATTTGTTGAATTGTAATTTTTAGAAAGCTCTTGGAAAAGATTTCTTATTTTCTCCTTTGCATCTTCAAAAAGCTCTTCCGCTTCTCTCTCAAAAACAAATCCCTTTGAAATTATCTCTGGACCTTCTAAGATTAATCCTGTAGCCTGATCTATTAATATTCCAATAACTACGACACCATCCTCAGATAATCTTCTTCTTTCTTTCAAAACAATATTTCCCACATCTCCTATTCCCAGACCATCCACATAAACATTTCCCGCATCAATCTTATCTATAATTCTCATTCCAGATTTATCTAATTCCAAAACATTTCCATTCTCCAATATTTTTATATTTTCATTAGAGTATCCTAAGCTCTGGGCTAATTTTTTGAATAAAACTAAATGTCTATATTCTCCATGATAAGGAATCAAATATTTTGGTTTTAAAAGATTTATGAGCATCTTTATTTCTTCCTGGGCTGCATGTCCAGAAACATGAACTCCTGCCTTTTCTCCGTATATTACCTCTAACCCTTTTCTAAAAAGTTGATTTACTAAGCGAGATACCATAATTTCATTCCCTGGAATAGGTGTTGTAGCTAAAACTACTGTATCATCGGGATTCAACGCCAATTGTTTATAAGAATAATTGGTAAGTAAAACTAATGCAGAATAAGGTTCCCCTTGACTTCCTGTGGATAAAATTAGTACCCTCTCCTTAGGAAGAGAGTTAACATCTTTTATATTTACCAATATTCCATCTGGAATATTAAGATATCCAAGTTTATTTGCTACTTCTATATTACTTACTAAACTTTTACCTGCAATAGCTATTTTTCTATGATATTTTATTGCAACATTTATAGCTTGCTGAATCCTATGAAAATTCGAAGCAAAGGTTACTAAAAATATTCTTCCCTTCGCAGTGCTGAAAATATTCTCAAATGTAGACTTAATGGTACTTTCAGAAGGAGTAATACCTTTTTGCTCAATATTTGTAGTATCACAGATTAAAGCCAAAACACCCCTTCCACCAAATTCTGCTAATTTTCTAAAGTCTGTTGTGTTTCCATCTATGGGACTTTGATCAAATTTAAAGTCTCCACTTACTACTATTAAACCAACAGGGGTCTCGATAGCAAAACCTACAGAATCTGGAATACTATGAGTTTGTCTAAAAGCCTCAATAGAGAAAGAACCTATGCTAAATTTCTCCCCAGGTTTGATCCTAATCAATTTCTCCTTTATATTGAACTCTTCTAATTTTTTCTCTACAAGTCCCAGGGTTAAAGGAGTCCCATATATAGGAACATCTAAATCTTTTAAGATAAAAGGTAATGCACCTATATGGTCTTCATGTCCATGGGTCAATAATATCCCCTTAACTTTATTTTTTTGGGAAAGAATGTAGGAGATGTCTGGAATAACAAAATCTACTCCAAACATCTCCTCGTTAGGAAACATTAATCCTGCATCTAATATTAGTATCTCATCTCCATATTGAAAAAGAATCATATTTTTTCCAATTTCACCACATCCACCTAAAGGAATTATCTTTAATTTATTACTACTCATTTAAACTAAATCCAAACTCCTTTAATCTTTTTATTAATTCTTGTCTATTTTTTTCATCTATAGGAGGAAGAGGTAATCTACAACTTCCTACATCATATCCTAATAACTTTAATGCTTCTTTAAGAGGAATGGGGTTTGTGGTTAAAAATAAAGCTCTAAAAATTGGGAAAAGTTTTAAATGAATTTCTGTTGCTCTTTCTATTTTTCCCTCAAAATATGAATCTATCATATCTTTTATTTCTCTTCCTACTATATGGGATGCCACACTTACTACCCCATCGCCACCAACACTTAGTAAAGGTAAAGTCATAGAATCATCTCCACTATATAGTAAAAAGGGACGAGGAAGAAGTCTTCTTATTTCTGACATTTGATTTAAATCTCCACTAGCTTCTTTAACTCCTATTATATTTTTAAAATCCTTTGCAAGTTTATATAAAGTTTCAGGAAGAATATTCACAGCAGTTCTTGAGGGGATATTATATACAATTATTGGTAAAGATGTGGAATCTGCAATAGCACCAAAATGTTTATAAAGGCCATCTTGAGGGGGTCTATTATAATATGGTGCTGTAGCAAGAATTCCATCAACACCAATTTTTTCTGCCTCTTTTGTCAATTCTATGGACTCCTTCGTACAATAATTTGTGCTCCCTGCGATTACTTTTATTCTTCCCTTTGCAATATCCTTTACCCTTTCAAAGAGTTGTAATTTTTCTTCCGAAGATAAAGTAGGAGATTCACCTGTAGTACCAGAGACAACAATACTATCAGACCCATCCTCAATTAACTTTTCAACTATTCTATCTACTTCCTTCCAATTGACTTCACCATTATCATCAAAGGGAGTAACCATAGCAGTTATTAATCTTCCAAAATATGTCATCTTAATCCTCCTCCTTTTCTAAAATTGTCTCTAATCCATAAAAGAAACCAATTCTTTTATATATTTCCCTAATTCCCAGAAGAACTCCTGGAATATAACAATCCCTACTTGTAGCATCATGTCGAATAGATAGAATTTGTCCCAATCCTCCAAAGATTATCTCTTGATGAGCCACTAATCCTGGAAGACGAACACTATGGATATTTATACTATCTACTTTTCCTCCCCTTGAACCAGAAATTTTCTCTACTTTTGTAGGATCAAAATGGGTAAGATTTCTTTTTTTCATCTCTTCAGCTAAAATTTCAGCAGTAGTTATCGCAGTTCCTGATGGAGCATCTATCTTCTCGTTATGATGTAATTCAATAATCTCCACATCAGGAAAATATTTTACTATTTTTCTTGCCATCTGAATCATTAATACTGCCCCTAAAGCAAAATTTGGAGCAATTAATATGGCAGAATTTTTTTCTTCGGTCTTTCTTCTAATATCCTCTATCATATCCTTTGATAGACCTGTAGTTCCTAAAACTACTTTTTTACCTAAATTTAGGGAAAACATGGCATTTTTATAGGCGGACTCTGGATTTGTAAAATCTACAATAAGATCAAAGGGAACATCAAAACATTCTTCTATGTTTCCTTTAACAGAAAGAGATATATTTTCAAGATT
>JAOADF010000005.1 GCA_026417425.1 Dictyoglomaceae bacterium | reverse complement strand
TTCATAACCTTTTTTTGAAAATAGATTTTCCCCTACGATAATTAATTTTTCCTTAGTAGAGATTTCTTTCATAAAATTACCTCCTAAATACCGACTGGTCAGTATGTATTATACAATAAATAAAGAAAATTATCAAATTCAGATTAAATTAATAATTTTTCTTATTTGTTTACTGATCTGTAATCAAAAAAATCCCTCCTGGTAGGTGTAAAATTAGTATAGAACTAAAAAATAAACCTTACCAGGAGGGATTAAAAAATAAAAGAGTGGCTAAAAATATAGTATTAATATCTATTGCCTTCCTAAAGGCTCAGGAGATTTTTATGCGTCAGATTGCTTCTTTCTTACCTCACTTAAGTGTAGCGGAAAATATTTTTACAGGACATTATAAGATAGATTCCTTTTCAAAAAGGCTTGATTGGAAAGGAATGTATAATGAAGCTTTAAATTTACTTAAATCCTTAGGTTTAGAAATTGATCCCCGATTACCTGTAAAAAGTCTTAGCATTGCGGAAAGACAAATCATTGAAATTGCACGGGTTCTTTCTATAAATCCCAAAATTTTAATAATGGATGAACCAACTTCTGCCTTAACTTTAGAAGAGACAAAAAGACTCTTTAATATTATGAGAAAATTAAAAGAAACGGGGACATCAATTATTTTTATATCCCACCGTTTAGAGGAAGTCTTTGAGATTGCAGATAGGGTTTCCGTATTAAGGGATGGGCACTATATTGGAACAAGGAAGGTTTCAGAAGCAAGTATAGATGAATTAATTCAAATGATGGTAGGTAGAACTTTAAAAGATATGTATCCTAAAGAAGAAATTAAAAGAGGAGAAGTTATATTGAAAGTTGATAATTTGACTAAGGAAGGAGAATTTTATGATGTCTCCTTTGAGCTACATAGTGGAGAAGTTTTAGGAATAGCAGGACTAGTTGGAGCTGGAAGAACAGAGCTTGCACAAGCAATTTTTGGAATTAGAAAATTAGATGGAGGAAAGATTTATATAGATAATCAAGAGATTAAAATTTCAAATCCTAATGATGCAATAAAACATGGAATTGTATATGTTCCTGAAGATAGACATCAACATGGAGTAATTCTCCAAATGGATATTACATGTAATATTACTCTACCTATATTAAAACAGTTGGCAATGAAGGGATGGATAGATAGGGAAAGTGAAAAGGAGTTATCTAAGAGATATTATGAGCTTTTAGATATAAGAGGAGTAGGATTATGGCAAAGGGTATTAACCCTTTCTGGTGGCAATCAACAAAAGGTCGTTCTTGCAAAATGGTTGGCAACATCTCCTAAGATATTAATTTTAGATGAGCCCACAAGAGGTATTGATGTAGGGGCAAAAGTAGCTATTTATCAATTTATAAATAGGCTTGCAAGAGAAGGCTACGGAATTATTTTAATATCCTCAGAACTTCCTGAAGTTTTGGGTATGAGTGATAATATATTAGTTATGCATGAAGGAAAAATTGTAGGTAAATTTTCAAGGAAAGATGCAACCCAGGAAAAAGTTCTTTCTTTAGCCTTAGGTAGAAGTTTAGTATAATAAAAAACAAAGGAGGAAATTATGGCGAAAGCTTTTACTATTGATAGATCCAAAGAATTTTATGAAAGGATTGAAAAGATTAGAGAATGGGGAATTCTTTTTCCTATATTTCTTTTTGGAATTATCGTTGCAATTAGGAATCCCTATTTTCTTAGTATAGAAAATATTAGATATATTCTATTAGATGCTTCTATATTAACTATTGTTGCTATTGGAGAAATGCTTGTGATTCTTACAAGGGGTATAGATTTGTCCATAGGCTCAACTTTAGCTCTTACAGGTATGGTTGTGGCAATGATATATAAAGAAAATTTCCAATTACCAGCAATCTTTGCTCCTTTTATGGGAATAGGATTAGGACTTATTTGTGGTGGGTTAAATGGTTTATTAGTGAGTAAAGGAAGATTTCTTCCTATTATTGCAACTCTTTCCACTATGTATATTTACAGGGGAGCAGTATATATTATTAGTGGTGGTAAATGGGTAAATGCTCATGAAATGCCAGAAGGATTCAAGCTTCTAACACGAATGGATATAATAGGAATTCCAAGTCTTATTATTTTCGCTGGTATAATTTTTGCAATTTTTTATTATTTTTTAAACTATAGAACTACAGGAAGGGAGATATATGCAGTAGGAGATAATCCAACTTCTTCTATATTTGTGGGTATCAACAAAGATAAAATTCTTTTCTTAGTTTATACCCTTTGTGGAGCAATGGCAGGTTTAGGAGGAGTTTTATATACTTCTCGGTTTGCCTCTGCAGAAAGTAGTGCTGCTATGGGATTTGAACTGTCCGCAATATCTGCAGTAGTTATTGGGGGAGTAAAAACTACAGGAGGGTCTGGTAGAATTACAGGAGTACTATTAGGTGCTTTCCTTCTAACTATGATAATAAATGGATTAAATGTGATGAGAATTTCTCCTTTTTACAAATTGGCTCTTCAAGGGATAATGTTCATTTTAGCAGTTGTTATAGACTCCTTGATTATTGAGAGAACTCAAAGAGAGTCTATTAGGAGGAGAAAAAGATGAAACTTAAATTTAAAATAACATGGGAAATAATTCTTGTTTTTTTAATTATTTTAATTTGTATTATAAGTAGTTTCTATACTCCTTATTTTTTAGATATAGTAAATCTCTTAGATACCACAACAAACTTTATGGAGAAAGGAATTGTTGCCTTAGCAATGACTTATATAATAATTAGTGGAAATATTGATATCTCTGTTGCTTCTAATATGGGAATGACATCTGCTTTTATGGGTATTTTTTATAGAATGGGTTTAAATATCTGGATTTCTTCTCTTTTTGGATTATTAATTGCAACCTTGGGTGGTTTTTTTAACGGTTTTTTAATTACAAAATTTAGGCTACCTGCTATTGCAGTAACTTTAGGAACTTATGGGCTTTTTCGGGGAATAGCCTATATCCTGTTAAAAGATACCGCAGTATCCATAGAGGAGGAAAGCTTTTTTTATTTAGGTCAAGGATATATTGGTAATACTCCTATCCCCTTCTCCTTAATATTTTTTATCATCTTAGCTATAATCTTTGGATTAATCCTTCATAAGACAACCTTTGGTAGATATTTATATTCCATGGGAAATAATGAGCAAGCATGTAGATTTTCTGGAATTCCTGTGGATAGAATAAAGAAAATTGTATTTACTCTTTCTGGTTTTATGTCAGGATTAGCAGCAATAATTCTATCATCACGATTAAGCAGTATTAGACCTGATATTGGAGTGGGGCTTGAACTAGAGGTTATTGCTACCGTAGTTTTAGGGGGGGTAAGTATTTTAGGAGGAACGGGAAATATGATTGGAGTTATTTTAGCCCTATTTCTTGTGGGGCTTGCAACCTTTAGTATGAATCTTATGAATATCCCCAGCCAAGTCATAATAATAATAATGGGAATTCTTTTGATAATAACAGTTTTATTACCTCAAATATTTCAATATAGAGAAAGAGTTGGGGAAAGGAGGTAAAATTTCATGGAAGATAAAGAGATTGGTGCAAAACTTTGGTTTATTCCTGATGCATATCTTCCATCTATAGGAGATCCTAATCTTCCTAGCCATGAATCCACATGCATTTTAAATGTAAATAATAAACCTGCAAAAGTAAAATTTACTTTTTATTTTGAAGATAAAGATCCCATAGAATCTAAGGAAATTATTGTTCTTCCTCAAAGAACTTGGCATGTCCGATTAGACAAATCAGAAGAAATTTTGGGAGTTAGATTAGAGCGAGATATACCCTTTGCAATAAAGGTAGAAAGTGATGTAAAAATTATTGTTCAGCATTCTCGATTGGATACAAGACAGCCAAATTTAGCTTATATGACCGCTATGGCATGGAATGAGTGTGATTAATATCACACTAAAAATGTGATTAAGATCACAGACATTAAAAAATTTTTATTATTTAATAATTTGTAGTATAATTAGACATCAATAAAAGGAGGTGGAAAAAGTATATTTTTATTATTATTTATTATAAATTAAGTTAATCAGTTTTATAAGATTACTCTTATAAAAATTATTAACTCAAATTTATAATAACCCCTTTCTTAAAGTTTTCTAGGTTTCTTTTATTTTTTTCTTTAAGGAGGTCACCATGAAAAGATTCTTTTTCTTCTTTATTGTATTAGCTTTCCTAATTATTCCTGCTTTCGCTGTGGATTTTGGAGTTAATTATACTAAAGAAATGGGTGGATTTAATAGAGATTTCTTTGGAATAACTATAAGAAGTGTAGGAGAAAGTTTCTTGGGATTTGATTTACAAGTAATGACTCCTTCTCTTGTAGATTTAGAGAGTCCTATGAAAAATGTAGAATATTTGTTTAATAACATAGAGGATGTGGAGTATATACAGATCCTACCATTTCTTCTTTTAAATCTACCTGCTGGTCCTATAACTCTATATGGTGGGGTAGCTCCTATGATTGATCTTTTATATGAAAAGGTAGAAGAGGGAGAAAGACAATTTAAATTTCAACTATTTTCTCCTTATATGTTCTATGCAAAAGTTGGAGCACAATTAAATCTTCTATTCTTAGGAGCTTATGTAGAGGCAGGAACTATTCTTGACTTGACTTTCAAATCCACCTTTGAAGTGTTTCATGTCACAGGTGGAGCAGTTTTGAATTTCTAAAAAGGAGGAATCTAAATAATGAAAAAATATATTTTGATATTAATTTCCCTAATTTTTCTGGGTAGTTTACTCTCAGGATGTACAACTGTTCAGAAACTTTGGCAAGGGAATGCAACTATTTTGGGAGTAGCAAGATTTTTTGATAAAGTTATGGGACAACATGGAGGTATTAAAATTACATTAATATCTCAAAAAGTAGTAGTAAAACCTAATCAAGTTCCATTAGATGTTGCTCCCTTAGTTAAATATACCAATGGGAATGGAGAATATACTTTTAAAGATATTCCACCAGGAGACTATCTTGTAATGGCAGAAGATCCTAAAGGGGAATACTATCCTGCTTCTTTAGTAGCAACTGTAGTAGAAAAAGAAGCAAAAACAGTTGAGGATTTAGTTTTAACTAAGGCAGTAAAACATGTGATAATATTTAGAGAACAAGAATCTGGTTGGAATTATGCAGGAGTTCCTTATACTGTAATTGGAGATATTCTATCATCTGAGATTGGAATGACTGGAGGGACAGGGGTAAACCAATTTGAATATAGAAGTTTTAGAGGTGGAAATCCTAATCTTAATCTAAATATTGGAGATCTTGTGATTATTGAAGGAGATCAACCTCAAGACTTCTATGATTATTACACTGCTAATAAAGATGTATTTGACAATTTTGTATATAATGGAGGAACTATATTCTGGGTTGCATCAGATTGCGGATGGGCAGAGGGAAACTTTACATCTACCCTTCCCGGTGGGGTAACTTGGAGAGACAACTATGAGTACTATAATGATATAGTAAACTTTGATCATCCCATAACTAAAAACTTTCCAGCACAACTTTATGGTAACTTTGCCAGCCATGGAGGGTTTGATAATCTTTTTGTAGGACTTCCTATAGCAAACCTTATGATTTATGTAAAAGAAACAAATGGACAGCTTCCAACTTATATTGAATATAGATATGGATCAGGAAGAGTTTTATCAACTACTGCTCCTTTAGAATGGTATGTAGTTAATGGTCCAACAGATATGCCTGCTGGATTCAATACTACATATAAAGATTTATTTAAACTAATATTAGTAAGATCTATAAGATATATTATGAATCTACCTGTAAACCCTGAGATTCCTCCATCTGTAGCAGAGACACCTCAAGCAAAGGAACTTGCTCCAAAAGCAAAAGAATTTTCTCATAAGTAAGAGAGTAAATTCTATCTTTAAGTTTAAAGGGGAAGAAGATTTTTTCTTCTTCCCCTATTTTTCAATAATAATCCTTTTATCTACTATTCCATTTTCAGATACATTTATTAATATAAAATGAGGTTTTCCAGCATCACTTTCCGGTGATACATAGGGAGTTGAACCGCCAATTCCTGAGATTATATAAATTACTCCATTTATCTCTTTTCTATAATACATATGAATATGACCTGAAAAAACATAATTAACTTGATATTTTTCAAAAATTTCCATAAGTTTTATAGATTCTATAGGATCCGCTTTATGAAATAGGAAGAAAAAACTTGGAGCTATCACTGGCTGATGCATAAAAACAAACTTATATTTTGTTTTAGTATTTTCTAAAACATCAATTAACCATATCATTTGTTCTTTTCCGATTCTTCCTGAGGAATTGTTTAAAATAATAAACCTTGCATTCTCATAATCAAAATAGTAATAAAGAGGTTTTCTCGTAAACTCTTGAAATTTCTTACCCTCGGGGTCTCCTAGTAAATCATGGTTTCCTGGAACAAAGTATATAGGAATCTTTATATTCTTAAGAAGATTCTTTATAAATTCATATTGTTCTACACTACTATTCTCTAAAATATCTCCAAGTTGAATAATAAATTTTGCATCAGTTTTTAGAATTTCTGAAAGATTTTTTTCAAATACGCCTCTCATAGGTCTTCCTGTTCTATCTCCGATAACTGCAAAGGTAAAGGGATAGGAGATAGAGGATAATAAAAAGATAAGTAAAGAAGAGAGTAAAATTCTTTTTATTTTATTTATTTTCTTATAAATTATCATCTTAGTATTTAAGGGGAGAGCTTGTGCTCTCCCTATACTATAGAATTATTTATAGTGCTTATTCATATCCTCATTCCAAGGCTGAGAAAGAATAGTTTCTACTAAGTTTTTTCCCTGCTCAAAAGTTTTTGTTCTATGATCCTCCATTATCATAAGAATAAGGCTTGTTCTATCTTCTTCTCTAAAAGCTTGTAATATTCTTTCCATTCTAAGCCATCTTGGAATTAGAACATAAAGCATTAAACGGGAAGGAATATTTTCTATTTTTTCTCTCTCAATTCCATTTTTATCCACATATACAGGAATTTCTACTATTACATCCTCAGGAATACCTTTTATTGCTCCATTATTAGGCACGTTTATAACTAACCTTCTTTTATGATTGTTTACTATTGCATCTACAAAAGGTACAATAGATTCCATACTTTCCTCTACAGGAAGTTCCCGAGTTATCGAAATGCTGGGATCTTTTGCTAATTTCTCCATTTGTTGGAATCTTAATTTTAAACCATATAGATACATTGTCCATCCAATCTCTGAATCTGGTCCTCCTGCGGGAAACCATTTTTTCTTTTCATTTAAATCAGTATGAAACCACCAAGGAGAGACACTTCTTGGAGTATCCCCAATAGGAAATAAACCGTAAAGTTTGTACATTTCTACACTAGCAGGAGAAAATTGAGTATATTCCCAGGGAGAAATCATATAATCATAAGAATTCCAGAGTTTTGGTAATTCTTCTTTTATCCATTTGTCTAAAAGAGGATAAGCATTTTCACCTTTATATTTAAATTTTGTAAGAAATATGCAATGGTTAAATCCTGCTACTTGTTCTTCCACATCTTTAGGATCAAGATTTAACATTTTTATAATATGAAAAAGTTCTAAATAACCGTGACAAAAGCCTACAACTTTTAATCCAGTTTCTCTCAGTACCAAATTAGTACCTTCAAATACAGGGTTTGAAACTTGCATATACCAGGCATTAGGACATATTTTTTCAACATCTCTTGCCAGGTCCCTTATAAACCTCAGTTGTTCGTAGGCAAAAAATCCTCCATAATAATCACTAACCTTGTCATCTGTTCCTCGATAATATCCAAGACTTTCTGCTATTTCCCTTTCTTTTTCCATGTTATGATAACCACCAATTTTAACTGTATTTATGACAAAATCTGCGCCATCTAATGCTTTTTTTCTATCTGTAGTTTTTTCAAGTTTTAAGTTTGTTCCAGTTTCTTTCATGTATTTTTCTGCTAAATTATAAACAAGATTTAGCCTTTTCTCATCAATATCCATAAAGCTTACCGTGCTTCCTGAAAGATCTTTATAATAGTTTAAATCTTGAATGAGTTTTAAAGAAAAAGAAACACTTCCTGCACCTATAATTGCAATTTTTACCATTTACACACCTCCATGATTAAAATTTCATGATCTATTATATAATACAAAAAAAAGAAATTTTTTTATAAAGGAGGAAAAAAATGAATGTAAAAGATGCAATATATGAAAGAAGAGCTTATAGATCCATAGAACCAATTGAGGTTACTGAAGAATTAATTCAGGATTTAGGAGAAAAAGCTGGTCTTTCCCCTTCTTGTTTTAATAATCAACCTTGGAGATTTATATTCGTGTATGACAGGGAAATATTAGAGAAATTATTTACTGCTTTGTCTCCAGGAAATAAGTGGGCTACAAATTCCTCACTTATTGTTGTGATATTTACTAAAAAGGATTTTGACTGCATCATAAAAGAAAGAGAATATGCCTTATTTGACACAGGAATAGCAACAGGTTTTATGATTTTAAGAGCAGTAGAACTAGGATTAGTTGCCCATCCCATTGCAGGTTATGATGAGGAAAAGGTAAAAGAGATTCTTGATATTCCAAAGGATATGACTGTTATTGCTTTACTAGTTTTTGGAAAAAAAACAGAAAAAATTAATCCATTATTAAGCGAAGATCAAATAGAAAGAGAAAAGACAAGACCTCAGAGACTTAGTTTAGATAAAATTCTTTACCTAAATAAATATACTTCCCTATGAACCATTAATTTAAAAAAAAATTTTTAAGGAGATTTACGTTATGAAAATTCCAAGTTTAAAAATTGGAGACTTAGTTGCAAGAATTCCTATAATCCAAGGAGGAATGGCTGTAGGAATTTCCCTTTCAGGTTTAGCATCTGCAGTAGCGGAAGAAGGCGGAATTGGAGTTATAGCTACTGCAGGTATTGGTATGCTGGAACATGATTTTGGAAATAATTTTTTAGAAGCAAATATCAGGGCATTAAGAAAAGAGATTAGAAAGGCAAGAGAAAAAACAAAAGGAATAATTGGTGTGAATATTATGGTTGCTTTAACAAATTTTATAGACATGGTAAAAACTTCTATAGAAGAGAAGGTAGATATTATTTTTGCAGGTGCAGGCTTACCTTTGGATTTACCTAAATATCTTACAAAGGAAAGTAGGACAAAATTAGTTCCTATTGTTTCTTCAGTTAGGGCTGCAAGAATTATCGCAAAAACCTGGATAGATAAATTTAATTATGTTCCCGATGCTTTTGTTGTAGAAGGACCTTTGGCAGGAGGGCATTTAGGATTCAAGAAAGAAGAATTAGATGATCCAAATATTACACTAGAGGAAAGATTCAAAGAAGTTTGGAAGGAGATAAGAGTTTTAGAGGAAAAATATGATAAAGAAATACCAGTTATTCCTGCAGGAGGAATATTTGATGGGAAGGATATAGTTAAATTTTTAAAAATGGGAGCAGCTGGTGTACAAATGGCAACAAGATTTGTTGCTACTGAGGAATGCGATGGGGATTTTAGATTTAAAAAAGCTTATTTGGATGCAAAAAAGGAAGATATTATAGTCATAAAGAGTCCTGTGGGACTTCCAGGAAGAGCTATAAAAAATGAATTCTTAGAATCTGTTGAAA